>JAAFHZ010000086.1 GCA_013297675.1 Synechococcales cyanobacterium bin59.metabat.ball.084
TTTGACAGAGTCTGTTCAAGCAGCTCGTCTTGGTACGAAATATCCATCACTAATTCCCACTGTTGAGAGTGATTTGACTCCAACCACCAGAACTCTACTTCTTCCGTAGACTATCGGACACTTACCATTTAGTGATGGATTGCTTGAATACTCATCAATCTGAATCATTAGTGAGATTTGTAGCCAAGGAAGAAGGATTTGAGGGGAACTTAGGAGTGAAGGGAAAAAGTGGGATTTTACAAAGTATGCAGTCAAGAGCAGAATTTCTAAGTGATCCGACACACAAAATAGTGTTTCATTTCACGCCAAAACACAGCTCATGGCTAAATCAGATTGAAATATGGTTCAGTATATTAATGCGAAAATTACTGAAAAGAGCCAGCTTTAAAAGCACAGAAGAACTTAAACTACGTATTCTTGATTTTGTTGCTTACTTTAATGACACAATGGCAAAGCCATTCAAATGGACATACAAAGGGAAAGCTTTAGCAGCTTAAAATAAGGGTTGGTATATTTAAGCCTCAGACTACTAGAAGCCCAAGAATTAGAAAGGTGTTCTGGTGGAAGATATTGCTGAATTTACGGAGCTGTCGATCGAACAGATTAAGAAGATTCAGTCTCAGCAGAAAGTTTAAAACTTCTGTTCATAGAGATATGCCGATTGAACAATTAGAGCAACTTGGTGAAGATCTGATTTGTAACGGATAGAACGTCTCTTAGAAGCAGCCAATTTAGCATTATACATTACCCCTAAAAACCTTCTAGCATGGGCACTTTTGACACGAGCAATGCCTTCCGTGTCCTCACCCTTGCCCAAGCCATAAAAGCTTCCAACAATTATGGTTTTGCCCCCAAGCTATTCAACTGATTTCGGTTAGCTTGGATTAATCTCTTATAAACTGGGTCAGATTGCTGAGCAGCAATCCGAGAGCTTTCTTGAAAATCGGTGATCGCCCCATTCCGATCGCCTAAGTTCTGCTTAGCTGCACCCCGAAAACTGTAAATAAACGCATCTCGATCGCCTAAAGCAATAACTTTATCGTAGTCACTCACTGCTCCCTTAGAGTCGCGAAGCTGCATCTGCTTCAGACGACCCCGATCAAGATAAATTGCTGTCGCCTGAGGGCTTAGTGAAATTGCCCGATCATAATCACTCAGAGCACCTCTGAAATCTTTAAGCTCCCGTTTAGCACTAGCACGCAGGGCGAAGGCTTCAGGTAAGTCTGGCTTGAGCTTAATGGCCTGTTCAAAATCAGCAAGAGCACCGCGATGGTCGGCGGCATGACCTTTGACAAAACCCCGATGGAGATAGAGCTGTGGATCTTGAGGATCGGAGCTGATCGCTAGTCCTAAATCTGCGAGGGCACCAGCAATGTTGTTGGCTCGAAATTTCGCCATGGCACGATCATCATAAACTTTGGCTTGGGTGCTGTTACCCGTGCCTTTAATGGTGGCTGGCTTACTTTGGGCGAGTGCTTGATAAGTACTAGAGACTCTAGTATGGAAACCAAATGCTCTCTTAGTTTCTTGTTGTGCTCTCGCTGGGAGAGATGCAATGAGCGCAAATAACGTAATGATGACAAAACCACACCAAGATCGGGAAGACAGCATATCTTAAAATTCTCCATAAGCAGCATGAATAAATCTATATTACAAGCAAATTTATTGAGTTGTGTAACTATCTTGGAAAAATAAACTTGATGCTAGTTTGATTTGTCCCATTTTTCCGCAGTAAGAGAAAGTTCATTCAGTTCGGCACGAGCCTCACGCCAGGTTGGATAATAATGATTAAGAATGGCTACAAAATGATCATTGTGAGTTGGTTCTATTAGGTGCGCTAGTTCGTGAACAATCACATATTCTAAAAGATCTTGAGGTTTCTTGACTAGTTCGGTATTTAGCCGAATATGCTTAGCCTGATGGTTGCAGCTCCCCCATTGGGTTTTCATGCGCTGCAAGAAATATGCTGTGACTTCAACACCCATTTTTATCTGCCATTTCTGAATTAGGCCAGGAACCACATCATGGAGCAGAGACTTGTGCCATTCATGAAATATTTCGGCTCGTTTGGTGGCATCGCTACCGGGGCGAATGCTGATGGTAATGCGCTTGTGATCATAGGTAACACTTGGTTTTACATCCCTATAGACAACAGCTAATAAATAGCGTTTCCCCCAAAGATAATGGCTCTCTCGTCCAATAAACTGCCTGGGTGTTTCTCGCGCTTGATTGAGAAATTGATCCTGTTGATGACGAATCCAGCCTAGCTTACTGATGGCGTAGGCCCGAGCTACATCGATGCGGGTAGAAGCTGGGGCAACTAAAGTAACGTGTCCATCGGGAGGATGAACAGAGAGGTGAACATTTTTTACATCTTTAAGGGTAACTACAATGGGAATATTTCCAACTTGGATGACGTTATCCATTAGTAACCGTCCTGCTCTTTGACAATATCAAAAATTGCCTGTGTGGCTGTGCGATCTTTTAACATGATCGGAAAAAGTGCGTTGATCACCTGCTTGCCGCGCGGACCATCCAGGTCATTTTTCCAGCCTGCCGGGGCGCTACTTTGTATAGCTTGATCGAGAGCTAGAGCGATCGCTGCTTTTGCTTCTGGATCTGCGGGGCAGTGAAAAGTTGTAGCAGGAATAGTAGCTAAATTATTGAAAAGAACAATCGCTCCAGGTTTTCCTTGCAGTGTAGGAGGAATATCGGTTGCTGGCTGTTGCCGCCCAAGCTGGTTTGCGATATCTTCAGCAGTTCTGAGAAACTGCTGGTAAGACTGCGTATCAGAGCGTTTTTGTTGAATTAGATCATCGAGCAACAGTGACATTTCAGCATAGAATTTGGGGTCAGTGAGCTGGTCACGAATGATCGTTCTGCGGATATTGTTAATGATCCCCTCAGCGATCGCCTGATTGGAAAGATTACCTTTTTTATTCAGCTTCTGGGCGATCGCGTTGTCAATGCCTGTGGCAATAATGGCTTCAGTGAGGGTCAGGTTGTTTAGATTGCCCAATGGCTCGGCAGAGTCAGCTTGTATGTAGGTGTTAATCAAATGACGCATATCTGCTTCATAAGGCTTGATATCGAGTTCTTCACCAGAGTGGTTTTTGATTGTCGATCGAATGTCGGTATAAAATAGTGTTTCTTGTTCTATGGCAGCAATTTCTGCATTGGAGTAGCCTGCTGCTTCTAGATTGCGGGCGATGGCGGCATAGGAGCGCAGCAAGGTGACAACGGCTTTGTAAAAAGAAATGCGCAGTGGTTCGGTAGTAGGGAGAGCATCAAAATCATTAATATCACCACAAAAGTAATAGAGATATTGCTCCATGTGGCGAGGTTGAGCGACAGGCTCACACAAATAATAGAGAGCTTCGCGGGCTTCGTCTAGTTTGGCTTTACCCTCCTGTATCCAGTCTTTTAGAATAATGTTGGATTCTTCTCCATCGTCGATGTCTAGTTCGTCGGAGTTGTAAACGGCGATCGATTTTTCGACTTGCTCTAAAAGCTCTTTGTAATCGACGATATAGCCATATTCTTTATCTTCACCATCCAGGCGATTGGTGCGACAGATGGCTTGAAAAAGGGTGTGATCCCGCATTTCGTTATCGAGATAAATGTAAGTGCAAGAGGGAGCATCAAAGCCGGTAAGGAGCTTGCTGACGACGACGAGCAGCTTGCAGTTGGCGGGTTCCTCTTTGAAGCGCTTTTTGGCAGATTCTTCGTATTGTTTGGTGGTCTGATTATTTTTTAAGACCAGTTGGGTGTAAGTATCAAACTTGTAACGTTCATCGCTATTAGCGGGTTCACGAGAAATGGCGGTGCGGTTTGGTTCATAAGAAGTAATAATTTCGCAGTATTGGCCAAATATTTGATTGCTGCGAAATAAACGAAAGTAGTGGCAGGCATCATAGATAGAGGCTGCTACTAGGATGGCGGTGCCGCGATTGTTGTTGAGTCGGGGCAGTATTTGAAAGTCGTGGATGATATTAGCAACGATGCGCTGTTTACGTTCACCAGAACTCATTAATTCTTCCATGGTTGCCCAGCGTTTGCGGAGGACGGCGCGTTGATAGCTGTTTAATCTTCTGGTTGCTTGATCGAACCATTCATCGATCGCTTTTGGGGAGGTGAGGCGTTGGGGTACGTCACGGGCTTCGTATTTGAGATCAAGAACGACTTTATCAGCAACGGCTTCTTTAAATTTGTAGGTGTGAATATAGGTGCCGAAGACTTCGCGGGTAGTCTGTTTATCTACCAATAAAAGCGGTGTACCGGTAAACCCGATAAAGATGGCATTGGGGAGCCAGCGCTTCATTTGTTTGTTCATATTGCCGCCTTGGGTACGATGGCATTCATCAACAAAGACATAAAAACGCCCGTGCACCCGAGGGGGAGGACTGCTGAGATCAACATCAAATTTATGAATCAGGGCACAGAAAATGCGCGGGCGGGTGTCGGCGAGTGTTTGGACAAGCTGCGATCGAGAGGTAATGCGGAGGGAGGGAGTTTCGGGTGCTACGATGCCGGCATTTTTCATCACGCCATCAATTTGTTTATCAAGTTCGTTGCGATCAGTGATTACCAAGATGCGGCCTTCGGGGTCGTGTTCGAGCAGCCATTTAGCGATGAGCACCATCAAGATACTTTTGCCGCTGCCTTGGGTGTGCCAAATTACGCCGCCTTCTCGTTGGCGGATGCGCTCTTGGGTGGCCTTTACGCCTCTAAACTGATGTGGCCGGGGGACTTTTTTGCGGCCACCATCAAAGATGATAAAGTTGCGCAGAAGGTCGAGGAGGCGAGATTTTTCGCAGAGTTCGGCGAGGGGTTGGTCAAGTAGGTAGCCCGGGCTGGGTGAAGCGGAGTTCTTGGTTTTCCAGGCCACGAAAAATTCTTCTGGGGTGCCGGTGGTGCCGTAGTACAGTCCTTGGGAATCGTTGCCCGCGATGAGGATCTGTACGGTACTAAAGAATCCTTGGTTAAATATTTCTTCTTGATTAGTAATAAGCTGGCGAATACCGTCACCGATGTTGACGGAGCTGCGTTTGAGTTCGATGACAATGATGGCGATGCCGTTGAGATAAACGACGAGATCGGGACGGCGCTCGTAACCGCCTTTAAGGGTGACTTCTTCGGCGATCGCGAAGTCGTTATTTTCGGGGTTGTCCCAGTCGATGAAGTGAATGGCTTCGTTGGGTTGGCCGGGGATGAGGGGAATAGAGATGCCGTAGCGCAGGAGCTGGTAAGTTTTGAGGCTGGCTTGATAAAGAGAGATACCGGTGGTGTCGGCGGCGGTTTCGAGGTTTTGGAGGGCGGCGGAGATGTGGGCAGCAGAGTAGCCTCGTGCTTGCAGGTTGGCGCTGAACAGATCGGGTTCGATGTTGCGGTTGTGGGGGCGTTTGCTGCGATCGCCGAGATAGCGGTAGCCGAGGGCGCTAGCGCGAGTTGCTGTGTTAGGCGGCAGGGTGCCGAGATAGTTTACTGTCTGTTCGCGAGAGATGGGAGTTGGTGCGGCTTCACAGAAAAGTTTGACGACGCGGTTTTGGGTGACTCTTTCGGGGCGGGGGTTTTTAGGCATAGTGACCTCTGGATGAGTTGATTTGTGAAGCCGATGTGTCTAATGGTCGGGTGAAGCTGGTGGGGCATCATCGCCGATCGTTACTGGCTTGCCATCTCGCCAAATTACAGCATAGTGGCCTAGCCGCTGTTTTCGATCGAGGGTATCAGCAACGGCTTTTCTGAGGGCTTCTAGAGTTTTTTGGGCATCTGGGGAAATCTTGGTCATTGTTTTGCCTGTTGGTTTATTTGATTAAATAGTTCGAGGTTAAAGACTTTGCGGGTTTCGCCTATTTGCTCAAAGATGAACTGAGGCAAGTTGTTATCATTCATAAAACACTGGGTGCGATCTACAGCATAGCTGAACTTATTAAGTAGGTTGTACAAGCTGCGGGGAAAACGTCGTTCGATGTCAGTTAGAGGAATGTTGTGGCCGCCGTGGGCGACTCGCTCGATAACTCGTAGCTTGGACATTTCGACGTTGGGTAAGGCTAAATAAATTAGTTCAACTCGCCAACCGTCTAATCGGAGCTGTCGAGTCAGTCTTAGATAGCTCCGACCGGACAAGGTTGTTTCTAAGGCGAAGTTCTGTCGGGCAGTGATGCAGTTTGCAATTTCTTTCAGAAATATTCTGCTGGCTGAAATTAGGGCTGTCTCGGGAGAGAGGGGTGATAATCCGGCGGCAATTAGGTCTGCGTTGACAAATTTTTGGCAGTTAGCAATTTCGGGTAGGTATCGTAAAGCGAAGGTTGTTTTTCCTGCTCCGTTGGGGCCAGCGATAATCCAGCAGGTAGGGATACTCATAGTAGCCTGATCCTCCCGGTGAGTAGTTCTTGCATCATGGCTTGTTTGAGTTCTTGGGTTTTGTGGCGGCGTTGTTCTAGGGTGGCGATTTCAGTATCCATGTCGGAGAGGATGGAGGCGATCGCAGTTTGTTCTTCCTTGCTGATAAAAGGAATTTTGATTGACAAAAGTGAGTTCTTGGAAATATTTTTCATACTGTTACTAGTTCCAGTAGCAGATTCTTTGATAGCTAAACTAAATGGTTGAAAACTCAGTATATCTGCCAGCCATTTGGTGCAGGAATATTTATTTTCTTCCGGTTTAGTCATCCAAAGTCTGTCGGGTAAGAATAACTGAGGATAGTCATCATCTACATAGCCACATTCCCCTACCAGTGCAGGAGTATTCATTCGGCTAATGATGATACTATCTTTTTTGGGATTGAATCTAGCACGAGCAAGATCTTGAGGGATGATTTTCTTACTTTCTTCCGGCAAAAATTTACCACGCAACACACAAGAAGTCTTTAAAATACTTGCTTCGCATTCAGAGTAACTACATGTTGTATCACTTGAATTGACACTAACTCCTGCATCCAATGTTTTTATAAAGAAACTAAGTGGTCTAACATCCCAATCTTCAGGAATTAACCCAATCTCTGTTTGCTTATACCCCTTACCTTCGCCAACCTCCAGAAGACGTGTCTTACCCGTGAGCAGTTGCTGCATAGCGGATTGTTTGAGGTCGCGCTTCTTGGTGATGAGTTGATCTAATGCTTGTAGTAATTCATCTATGTCTGAGAGGGCTGTGGCGATCGATCGTTGTTCAGATTCAGGTGGTAAAGCAAATTGGATCTTCTGAACGGTTAATAAGCTCATTCCAGCTTTTGCCCCAGTATCAGTTGACGCTCGAAATAGCTTTTGTGGTTTTTCTGATGCAAGAAAATAGCTTACGAACTTACTATTTATTTTTGGAGTATTGAACCTTATCAGAGCAATATGCTGATTAATATATGCAGGTTCAGGAATATTGGAATCAACATAACCAATAATACCGATATCAGCCGTAATTGAAATCAATACATCACTTTGCTTAAGCTGTGTTCTTGTACCTTCACTCGCTTTAAGTGGAAGCTTTACGAATTTTGATTCCTCAAGGTCGAGATATATCGATTTTCTAGAAAGATTAGTAATTCTAATAAAAAGCGAGCCTTGATTTGCATAGTAAACAGCCCATCCACGTGAACCACTTGTAACGAAGGGCTTCAAGTCTCCAATTTGAGTAACATCCCAATCTTCTGGAATAACTCCTATCTCAGTCAACTTATGTCCTTCCGGCAATTGATAGCTACTCATGCTCTCCCTCCATTTGCCAAATCCGGCTTAGCGCGCATCGCTGCTCTTCTGCGTTTTTTAGAGCAGTCTGATAATAATTTTGCTGCCATACCAGACACTGCGGTGCATTCCACCATAGGTTGACCCCTGTTGTCACAGCGATTGCTGGAATCATGTTTGATGTTGGTTTCCCAAATTTTTCAATGTGGTTATGGGGTTCATCATCATTATCGGTGTCAATGGTAGGGGCACGATGCATCGTGCCCCTACCATTGACATCATTGGAACCCACAAAACCATTGACATCATTGGAACCTGGATCATCCCCGATCGAAATAATTCCATCAACATGATTGGGCATCACTATAAATTTTGTGATGTCAATATTTGCAGACCAACGCTCCCGAATCGCCTGCTGTTCGCAGAACCCTCGTTCCACAGGATCGTAAATTTGCTTTGCTCTCGATCGATCGACGTTATAAACCTCCAAAATTCGCCCCAGTAAATTTTGATAGATGGGATCGATCGACAACTGAGCATGGACAATTGATAATTCCTTATTTTTCATGATGCAAAGAATCCTCCTGCCACTGACGTGGATTATTTAGAATGTAGTTGGCAATCCGTAAATAATCAGCCTCACTGCGCACAACATTCTCATAATAATTTCGTTGCCACACCGGACACTGCGGCGAATTCCGCAATATGTTGACCCGTGTTGTCACAGCCGCCTTGTATCCCCTAATAATCGTCGGGATCGTGTTCGATGTTGGTTTCCCAAATTTTTCAACGCGGTTATGGGGTTCATTATCATCATCGGTTCCAATGGTAGGGGCACGATGCATCGTGCCCCTACCATTGACATCATTGAAACCCGAATCATTCCCATCGACGATCATTGGAATCGTATTCGACGCTGGTTTCCCGAATTTTTCAACGCGGTTATGGGGTTCATTATCATCATCGGTTCCAATGGTAGGGGCACGATGCATCGTGCCCCTACCATTGACATCATTGAAACCCGAATCATTCCCATCGACGGCATCATTAAAACCTGGATTGTCCCGGATCGAAATAATTCCATGAACATGATTTGGCATCACCACAAATTCTGCAATGCCAATATTTAGACGCATTTTGGCCGTCCTCAACCATTCATCCCTGGCAATCTCACCCATAGAATTTAGATGCATCTCCCCATCCTCGATCGCCCCAAAAATACATTGTCTCTGCCAAGCACAGATCGTAATAAAATATAGACCCCCTTGCCCATAGTCATATCCCGGCAAACGGACACTACGGCGATGGTGAATCTCAGGATTATATTTCATATCGCCGCCCCCATCCGCTTCAAATGCTCCGCCACTCTAGCCGCCAACATCTCCACCTCATTTTCCAACTGCGGCAACGGCGTAGCATACCGTTCTGCCAACAGCCGAATCCGCCCCGTCAGAGTCTGCGACACCTGATCGAGTTCACCCTGCACAGCAGCCTCCAGTCGGCTCATCCATTTATCATCCACCACCAGCGTCTTAATTTCAGCCTCATTGAGCTGAGGATACTTGGCATCAATTTTCTGCTCTAAATCCGTCTGTGCAGCTTTCCGCATAGCCTTGATCGCCGTCTGATGATCCAGCAAATTAGAGTAGGCCGTCAACACCTCTCGCTCATCCGCATATATTGGATCTTGACCAATCGCCTTCAGCCTCGGCTTCACCGCCTTAGCTACTACCTTCTGCTTATCACCCTCACCCTCGATCACCTCTGCCAGCAATCCATCCTCACCACCATGTTCCTCAAATATTTCATCAAGCTGTTGCTCGATCGCCGCCAGTTTATGATCTAGTTCTTCGATCGCGTCCCGCTCGGCAACAAAATACTTAGCAACCAAAATAGTTGCTGGCACAAGATCTGATTTAAACCTTCGCTTGCCTTTCAGGTAATCATGAGACTCCGGCCAGACCAACTTATTGTCTTTACCCTTAATCTGCACAATCTCACGGGGCAACACCCCTTGCAGCCAGCCATCAGCCGTCAAAATATAACAATCATCCTGCATTATCTCTGCCCAATAATCCATCAAATGTTGATACAGATCATAAGCATCCAGCAGGCTGGCAGAGCGCATAGTAGCTAGCAAATCTTCTGAAATAGTTTCAATTAATTCTTTAGGACGATGATCCTTACCAAAGCCCTTTAATCGTGGAATCGTCGCCTCCTGCCACTGCTTAAACAGCTTAGTTACAGCCACATTAAACGCCGTAAACTCAGCATGTTCTAAAATGGCTGATTTAACATCGGCGATTGGTAGTCGTAAATAGTTATAACCAGGCCGATCGGCAGGCTGAAATAAGGTCGATTGCACTGCCGGAATCACTTGCCAATAGTTAGCCAGCGCCTTAATGTCCCGCTCCGGAATTCCACCGCGCAGATGTCCATCCATATCCTGAAGATCTTCAGGTTCCGTGCTATCGATATAGCGGGGTAAATTCAGGTTATAGTCATTTTTGGAATCAGCAATTTCTTCAAAAGTCACCATTCGAGCATAGCGCAACGTATCCACCTGCTTTGTGAATATATCCACAATCCGGTGAATGTCTTGCTCCCGTAAGCGATTTTTGTTGCCATCTTTCTTAAACCCCTTCGAGGCATCGACCATAAAAATACCCCGGCGAGATATGGCATTTTCCTTATCTAGCACCAAGATGCAGGCCGGAATCCCCGTTCCATAAAACAGGTTAGCAGGCAGCCCAATAATGCCTTTCAGATACCCTGATTTCACAAGTTCTTGGCGAATAGTTGCTTCAGCATTTCCCCGAAAAAGCACCCCATGAGGCAAAATACAGGCCGCTTTGCCCTTACTCTTCATCGATCGAATAATATGTAGCAAATAAGCATAATCACCCTGCTTCCCTGGTGGCTCCATGGCCACATCTCCCCACTTAAAGCGCTGAAAGGGATCATTCGCCAGAGTCAGGCCAGTGCTCCAAGTCTTGTCAGAAAACGGTGGATTAGCCACCACATAGTCATAGGTACGAAGCTGCTCACCATCCTTAAACTTGGGTGCAGCCAGGGTATTTCCTGAAAGAATATTGGCAGTAGGAAAATCATGCAGAATCATATTCATCCGTGCCAGTCCCGCCGTGATCACATCTTTTTCTTGTCCTTCTAGTGTAATTTGCGTCCCGGCTTCTGCCGCCACTTTTAATAGTAAGGAGCCAGAGCCACAGGTCGGGTCATAGGCCGTTGTAGCAGCTTTGGGGTTCGAGATGCCAATTACCTTAGCAATAATGCGGCTGACCTCAGACGGGGTATAAAACTGCCCCTTACTCTTACCGCTTTCCGTCGCAAAGTGTCGCATCAAATATTCATAGGCATCACCCAAAATGTCATCATTTTCAGCTCGGTTCTTTGAAAAATCTAGCTCAGGCTTTTGAAAAATACTAATCAGATTGGTGAGACGCTCCACCTTCGCCGATCCTTCGCCCAGCTTGTTTGAATCATCAAAGTCAGGAAAGTCACTGCGGGCAAGACGGGGGTTGGCTTCAATCAGCGGCCTAATAATTTGGGTATTAATCTTCTCACCAACGTCACTCTTACCCTTCAGCAAAATCATGTCTCTGAAACTAGAGCCTGTTGGGATGTTGACTGGTGGTGCGAAGTCGTCAAATTCACCGTACTTATCAGATATATATTTGATGAACAGCATGAATAGCACATAGTCCTTATACATGCTGGCATCCATACCACCACGCAGTTCATTGCAGGAAGCCCAAAGGGAAGAATAGAGGTCAGATTTTTTGATAGCCATTCAAACCACAGCGCACAAGTTCTCGATCGCAACCAATCATACCTGTTCGAGCTGGACTTAGATACCATCACTGCCACTGAAAGGTTCAAAAAATTCTCTAATCGAGAAGCCTAACTTCAACAAATAGCCGATCGATTAACCCCTGGCCTATCATGTAGAAAATCTAGAGAGTATCATCATGGCTACCTATCCCGGCATCACCAGCGAAGCCTTCCGTCATCCCCTCGATCAAGAGGCCGAAAACACCCTACGCAGCGTCCCAGGCTTTGACCTAGTTGCCCGTAAATTCGTCGAATTTCTCTACGAGCGTCCCCAAATTATTTCTCTCAAAGGCAGCAGCATCCAGGCAGGCCCTCGCCAATATTCCACCATCTACGGCATGTTTCGCGAATGTGTTCGTGACCTAGATATTTCACCTGAACCTACCCTGTTCATCAGCCAAAACCCTCAAGTCAACGCCTATTCTTTAGGTCAAGAGTTTCCCTACATTGTTTTGAACACCGGACTATTAGATTTACTGGATGAACAAGAGCTACGCACAGTTATTGCCCACGAACTTGGTCATATAAAATGTGGCCACACGCTATTAATCCAAATGGCCATGTGGGCAATGAGCATTGTCTCGACCTTGGGACAATGGACTTTTGGAGTAGGTAATATTATTAGCAGTGGCTTAGTGTTTGCTTTTTATGAATGGCGACGCAAAGCTGAATTATCTTCCGATCGAGCGGCTCTATTAGTCATGGATGATGTCAATGTAGTGTTTCGCACTATGATGAAAATCTCTGGTGGCAGCAAAAAATACATGAACGAATGCAGCCTTGCCGAATTTATCCAGCAATCTAAAGACTTCCATGATCTAGATAGCGATAACTTGAACCAAATGTATAAGGTGCTCATGTATACCGGAGTGGGCGGCACCATGATGAGCCATCCCTTTGCAGTTGATCGAGTCAAGTATCTGCAAGAATGGTCAGATTCCCCAGAATATGCCTCTGTTCGCCAAGGTAATTACTCTCGCACCTCGGTAGAAGTAAATAACGAAGCTCCGTCTCCCAGCGGTGGCAATGAAAGCGAAGTCGATCGGCTCCAGCGCCAAATTGCAGAACTCCAAAGGGAAATTGGTCGCTGGCGTGATAACGGCGACTCCAAGTAAATTCATAAATTAGCTATAAACTTCTCCCGGCCTGCCTCTTCAGCTATCGGGATTATTTTTTGTGTGAACTATTTACAAAAGATTCATCTTGAATAATTCTGATAGCTTTACGTCGGCGTTGCCGAACAAATAGCTGTGGGCGCAATAATATTTTCAGCAATAGCCAGATCGATCGAAATTCCCCCGGAGAACGGGCATGTCGCCATTGTCCCGGACGACAAAATAGCAAAGGAATTAGTTGGCGCTGCTGCTTTAGAGATAGCGGATCAAAAAGAAAATGAGTAGTTTCATTACCAAAATTAGCAATCATGCTGGTGATCTTCAGATCGAGCGTAAGGAATTCTAAAACCACTGGTAATGCGGTATCAGTCAACAGACCTTTTTTTGGTAGTCTAATATAGCAACCAATTTCTGACAGCATTGTAGTTGTACCAAAGTAAGTTTGATTGCCAACAGAGATCTTCACCTCATATCGCAAGGCAAAATATTCGTAGGGATCAGTACGAGGCACATCAATTAAAATCATCAAGGCAACTGCGATCATCAGCAAATTATAAGTACACCAAATCCAGCTTAAGTTAAGCCCAGCATGAATCAGCTCGGTCGGAACCAGCAGTATACGCCCAAGACTATAAAGATTTAAGCCAAATGCAATTAATAGCGGCCAGGCTAGGTACCAGTTAAATACAAATTTATTGTTCACTATCCCCTTGGGAGTGACTTTAAAGCCTTGAGCAAAAGGTCGAACCATCGCATCACAGACTGTTGCCATCACAGGAAACACCAACACTAATGAATAGATATCAGACAAGAGTGCCGATCGAGAGTTCCCATTTAACCAAGCAAAAGTAGATAGCTGGGTAAAGTAAAGAGGCAGGAAGAAATACACTAATTCTGCACCAGTTGTCCGAATGGGACTGACCGCAAACAAGACATAAACCAGAGGGGTCAGTAAAAAATAAGCCCGAGAGAAACTAGTAAACCAATGCAAAATTCCTTCCAAATGACCAAGGCGTTGTATCCAGGTTAAACCAGCAATAGTGAGAGGATTACTAGAAATAAAGAAAGCTTGCAAAGTGCCCCGCGCCCAGCGCAGTCGTTGAGAAGCATGAGCAGCAATATTTTCAGCCGCTAATCCGGCGCTGAGCTTTTCATTCAGGTAAGCAACTTGATGGCCTTGAGCCGCCAGTCTGATGGCCGTAAAATAATCTTCGCTCAAAGAATCAGTTACAAATCCCCCGATCTCTTCAATGGCTCGTCTTCTTAAAACAAAAGAAGTCCCTGCACATACCACACTGCCCACGGCATCGCGCATGGGCTGAATTTGGCGATAGAAGACCTCTTCATCGGGAGTAAGAATATTTTCTAGACCCAAATTGCGGGCGATCGGGTCGGGATTATAAAAGCTTTGGGGAGTTTGTAGTAAAGCGATTTGCGGATTTTGAAAAAAGCCGACGGTGCGCTGTAAAAAGTTGTGGGTAGGAATAAAGTCAGCATCAAAGCAAGCTATTAATTCTGATGTGGTTTGCTCGATCGCGTGATTTAAGTTACCAGCTTTGGCATAGCGATTATCAAAGCGACTGATATACTTACAGTCTAGCTCCTTGGCCAAAGCTTTAATTTCTGGGCGGCGGGTATCATCCAGTAAATACACCTGAAAATTAGCATATTTCATGGCCTGTACGCCAATAATTGTGCGACGCAAAATGAATGCTGGTTCATTATAGCTAGGAATTAGCACGTCAACACTAGGTAGGTAGTGACCAGCTAAAACATCAATGGCATATCGATCGGCCTGAGAATAGCGATCCCCACCAGATATTTTGCCCGTGGTGGTGCTCGATCGACCTCCTATCTTAAACAATAAAATCAACTGAATAATGTTGCCGGTTAGCCCCAATAATTCTGCTACCAATAAACCCACACTTAAAGCGCTGGTTAGGGGATCACTAAAATTAAGAGTGGCAAAAATTCGCCAAATTAAATAGCGAGTAATAAGTAGGAACATTAAACCGACTACTAACCGTCGTGACCAAGTACGGGGCTGAGGCGAAACAAGCCGGGTAATCAACCAAGTGCCAGTCAATAGCAATATTGTTGGCAGCCACAGATATTCATCGGGCACCAGGGGCAAGGAGGTTAACAGATTAGCAAAATGCATAAGGTTGATTTTGAATGGACATTTTTGCTGAACCCCAGCTATTTGCTGCGGTAAGTCTTCAGGGTTGTGATGAGAGATTACTTTATACAGTACGCTCACCAAGCCCAAATGGTTTGCTATTCGAGATTTTATCACCGACAAATTTTGGTGAAATTAAAACCGATTAGTTTTGAGAAATGTAAAATCTTTAACCGTGCTAACTAATTTAGATTAGCTTTAGGCTAGGATACCTTTGTCTATAGTCTACAAATTACCATTATTTAACCAAGACAGTTAAGGAGAACTTACTGATGAAATTTCAAACACCGCTGCTCATGGCTCTTGTTAGCGTCGTCACTGTCAACGGAGTAGTCCTCTCTGATGCAGCTTCCCATTACACCCATGCCGAAGTGGTCTCCTCACCATCAACCGCAGCTAGTGCAGCACCTTCTGCAGTAGAAGTGCTGGCCAGCGGCAATTTTGTGGACTCAGAACATCCGACTAAAGGTTTGGCAGAAATAGTCACCCAGAATGGTAAAAAATATCTGCGATTAAATAAAGCATTCAGGAGTGACGAAGGACCAGACGTTTTTGTCTTACTGCACCGGGAAGATTCACCTAAAAAATACAAAAAATCTGATTATGTCAGCTTAGGTCGTCTCCAAAAAACCAGAGGGAAACAGCTATATAGAATCCCACAACAGGTTGATATTACTGAATTCAAGTCGGTAGTAATTTGGTGCCGACAATTCAATGCTACTTTTGGCTACGCACCATTGAGTTCGTAAAATCGCTGCGGGTAACACACCTCCTATTTATTGAACCCTAAGAGGATTTCCACATTGATGAAATATCAAATTCTCCTGTTTACAACTCTCAGCTTATTGGTAACTACTGCGGTAGGTAGTAGCCTGATTCCAGTTGTTGCCATGCCAACTGCTATGGTCAAACCATTAGCCAGCGGTAGTTTTGTTGATTCAGAACATCCCACCAAAGGCTTGATCCAAGTTTTTGAAGCCGATGGTAAAAAATATCTCAAGTTCGATCGCAGCTTTAAAAGTGATGATGGTCCCGACTTGTTTGTAATACTGCACAATCAAAATCCACCGCAGTCTTACAATGATAGTAATTATCTCAGCTTGGGTCGGCTCAAGAAAACCACAGGAGAGCAAATGTACGAAATACCGTCAGGGGCTGACATAAATAATTTTCAATCGGTGGTAATTTGGTGTAAACAGTTCAATGCTACATTTGGCTTTGCTTCCTTGAAGTAGGCTGCGATCAGGTCGATTCACAACATCGACCTGATCACATTATAAAATCTTATTATTATTTTCATAGTAAAAATCATGAATCTTACTGATTGGTTGCGAATTGCTCACCCAGTTCTAGCTGTGGCAGTTGTTTATCCTTTATTAGGAATTGTCATGTATTTCGCATGGCAAACCCGTCAACGCAGGCTGCTCACCAAAGCTGGAGTTAAAAATAATATTGCGCCCACAGCGGGTTTAGAACATGTCACTGTAGGACGTTGGTTGACTGGGGCTGCCGTAGGCATCGCACTACTAGGTCTGACACATCCAATTTTTAAAACGATCGCTAAAAATCAGGTTTGGGCTAAAGCACCGGGGCAAGTGATCTTTATTGTGCTAATGTTTGCCGCCACGATCGGCTCATTGGCATTTCTCTATCGGGCAAAATCTAAAATGTGGCGCATGGTATTTGCTAGCTTAACTAGCATGGGTTTAATTATTTTGGGTTTGCAAGATGGGGTATTTCGGCGCTTAGATGAATGGTTTGTTTCCCATTATTTTTACGGGACGATCGTAGCAATTTTGATGGTGATATCGCTAACAATTTTGCCAGAAATTTACCGACATCTAAGCTGGCGCAAATTACATATCACTCTAAATACAATCGCGCTACTATTGTTTCTCATTCAAGGAGTCACAGGTGCCCGAGATTTGCTAGAAATCCCTCTCAGTTGGCAAGAGCCTACCGTGTTTAGCTGTGACTTTGCCCATCAAACTTGTGGAAAACCTCCCAATGCTACCAAATAAATGACTAATTAGCATTACCTATTGCTGTTAAAACTTCCAAATCAGTTCAGAATATCCTAATGAACAGATTCACGGTAAGCTTAGATGGCTCATTTTATGAGGTAAAAATGCATCAACTTCTGGCCAAAATCCCCGGACAAATTTATCTGTGGTTAGCCGTCTTAATTTTTGGAGCCTCTGGTTCAATTACTCGCAAGCTCACTGAAATTGGCGCTAGTCAGTTTATGGATGGCCACAACCCGATCTCTCTCTGCAATGTGTTATTTGTAGGAAATCTTTGTGCGCTGGGTATCATGTCGATCGTCTATCGTCATCAACTAACAGCGGCCAATTTTGCCAAAATCAGCAGGCGGGAATGGGCAGACTTGTTGATTGCGGCTATTTTAGCTGGTGCCCTGGCTCCAGCGGCGATTTTTCGAGCTTTAGCTTTATCACCAGTAAACAACATTATTTTGCTAGGTCGCTTAGAAGTTCCCCTGATCTTAATTTTATCTGGAATTTTTTTAAAAGAGCGACTGCATCGCAGCCAAAAAATTGGAGCAGCCATTGCTTTAACCGGTATTTTAATTGCTGTTATGGGCAATCAACCTACTGCTGCGTTGACTCAATTTACGGTGGGGCAAGGCGAAATATTAACTATTATTGCCGCTGTATTTTTATCAATATCCAATCTCATCAGCAAAACCAAACTCTTAACAATTCCTTTAGGAATTGATAGTGTTGTGCGCACTGGCTTAGGTGCAATCATTTTCTTTCTCTTGGCCGTGCGGCTGTATGGGGCAGGACATTTCATGGAGTTGTTTTCACCGTTTCTTTGGCAATGGATGCTGGTTTACGGAGCAATCATTGTGGTAGTTGGTCAATCTTTTTGGATCAAAGGCTTAAAAGAATCACCGATCGCTGTGGCGGCAATTATTTCTTGTTTTCACCCGATCGCTGGCATGTTTTTTGCCTACTGGATCTTAGCAGAATCACCAACAACAGCTCAAGTTGTCGGTAGTATTATTCTTTTGCTGGGTTTATTACTTAGCCAAGCTACTCCCAAAGAATTTAACAGCGGCGGATTCCAAGGCTTATGATCTAGGCAAGGACTATGATTGCACCGCAATTACCTAAAATATCCGAAGTTGGTGATAATATTCAATTGAGAATAATAATTCAGCCCATTGACTACTCTCAGGGCTGAAGCCACTGAGATTCCCTAGCTTCACAACTAGGATTTCTGTTTCTTTCCATTTATGGACTTTCGCAACTGCCCTTTAGAGGAATCTCTATCAGGTCTTATATTCGCTCCACAGACTGACACCGCAAGCCCTGCGGCCAAAATATTCTTACTAGCGTTGATATCACGATCATGGTTAGCCCCACATTTTGGACAGTCCCACTCTCGAACATTCAACGGCAGTTTATCTACGACATGCCCACAGCTTCCGCACCTTTTAGAGCTTGGAAACCAGCGATCAATCTTTACCAACTCTCGACCATACCACTCACATTTATACGCAAGTTGTCTGATCAGCTCCCCCCAACTAGCATCGCTAATCGAGAGAGCAAGTTTATGGTTCTTAACCATGTTTTTGATAGCCAAATCTTCAACTACTATCGTTTGGTTTTCACGTACCAGTTGAGTCGTTAACTTATGCAAAAAATCTTTGCGGGAATCAGAAATTTGACCATGCACTTTGGCTACTTTCAGCCGCGCTTTGTACCTGTTCTTAGACCCCTTTTGTTTTCTAGAAAGTGTTTTCTGTGCTTTTTTCAACTTCTTACGCAGTCGCTTAAAGTGTTTTGGGTTAGAGATTTTGTCTCCATCACTAGTTACTATCAGGCTAGTTATTCCCACGTCCAAACCAATAGATTTATTGATTTTAGGCAGTTTTTCAATGTCAGTGTTTACCAACAAAGAAACATGCCATTGACCACTAGCACTCAGCTTGACTGTTACCGTTGAAGGCTCGCAGCCTGTTGGCAGCTCTCTACTCCAAACAATCGGCAATGGTTCGGAGCATTTGGCCAAAAACAACCTTCCATTTTTCCAGCGAAAAGCGGATTTAGTGAATTCAGCGCTGCCACCATGGTGTTTCTTCTTGAAGTTCGGATATTTAGTCCGACCATCCCAGAAATTACTAAACGCTTTTTGCAGGTGTCTAAGCCCCTGTTGAAGAGGAACGCAGCTAACATCATTAAGAAAACCAAGTTCTACCTCTTGTTTCCAACTTGTCAACATGGAGGAGGTCAATACATAATCAACTCGCTCCTGCCTTTCATACCATGCTTCAGT
Organism: Synechococcales cyanobacterium bin59.metabat.ball.084; assembly: GCA_013297675.1. GTDB lineage: Bacteria > Cyanobacteriota > Cyanobacteriia > Cyanobacteriales > Chamaesiphonaceae > JAAFHZ01. The sequence goes on from JAAFHZ010000086.1 coordinate 19,125, forward strand.
TCTTGCTGCTAGTGCTTTGTTGTACACTAAGCGGACACAGCCCATTGTCTGCCGCAAGAGTTGCTCTTGCTCAGTGGTGGGATAAAAACGATAGCGATAGACTTTTTCCATATTCACATCC
>JAAFHZ010000087.1 GCA_013297675.1 Synechococcales cyanobacterium bin59.metabat.ball.084
TAAAATCCTGTGATAATTATTAAGCGGTGTTTGGTTTGGGTCGGAAAGTATTTTCAATCGACTAACCCGCCTGTTGGTAAAACCTTGAAAGAGTTGACTCTCTTTGAAGGGAGCTTGCCATCGATATTAAATTTTATAGATCACCTATCTGCCGACCATGCTGAAAAAACTCCTAGGCGACCCCAACGCTCGTAAACTAAAAAAATTCCAGCCGATCGTCACCGAGATCAGTCTCCTAGAAGAAGAGCTGCAAACTTTGAGTGACGAGCAACTGAAATCCAAAACCGCTGAGTTTAAGCTGCGTCTAGAAAAAGCAGACAACAACGAAGAAGAAAAGGAAATCTTAGACGAAATTTTACCCGAAGCTTTTGCCGTAGTGCGTGAAGCTAGCAAAAGAGTTTTGGGAATGCGACATTTTGATGTGCAAATGCTCGGTGGCATGGTACTGCACAGTGGTCAGATCGCCGAAATGAAAACCGGTGAGGGCAAAACTCTGGTAGCAACGTTACCTGCTTATCTGAATGCTCTGAGCGGTAAGGGTGTACATGTCATTACGGTCAACGATTATTTGGCCAGGCGTGACGCGGAGTGGATGGGACAAATTCATCGCTTTTTAGGTTTATCGGTGGGTTTAATTCAGTCAGAAATGAGTCCAGCGGAACGCCAAAAAAACTATCGCTGCGATATTACCTATGCTACTAATAGCGAATTGGGCTTTGACTATTTGCGCGATAATATGGCTACTTCCATTTCTGATGTGGTACAGCGCACCTTCAATTACTGCGTAATTGACGAAGTAGATTCCATTTTGATCGATGAAGCGAGAACGCCATTAATTATTTCTGGCCAGGTTGAACGGCCTACCGAAAAATATCAACAGGCTACCAATGTCGCCAAAAGGCTCAAGAAAGAGCAGCATTATGAGGTCGATGAAAAAGCCAAAAATGCTCTGCTGACTGATGAGGGTTTTGCTGAAGCCGAGAAAATACTGGGTATAAAAGACCTGTATAACGAGGAAGACCCTTGGGCGCATTACATCTTCAATGCTATTAAGGCTAAGGAACTATATATTAAAGATGTTAGCTACATCATTCGGGATGGCGAAGTTGTGATTGTGGATGAATCCACTGGTCGGGTTTTGAGTGGTCGCCGTTGGAGTGACGGTTTACACCAAGCCGTAGAAGCGAAAGAAGGGGTAGAAATTAAAAATGAAAGCCAAACTCTAGCTACAATTACCTATCAAAATTTCTTTTTGATCTATCCGAAGCTTAGCGGGATGACTGGGACAGCTAAAACTGAAGAGATAGAACTAGAGAAAACCTATAAAATCCAAGTTACAGTAATGCCCACCAATCGCGTTCGTCAACGGATGGATTATGCCGATATGGTGTTCAAAACTGAGCTGGGTAAATGGAAGGCTGTAGCGACAGAATGCCAAGAATATCACCAGGCAGGCCGACCAGTTTTGGTGGGTACCACGAGCGTAGAAAAATCGGAAGTGCTTTCCCGGTTACTCAATCAGCTCGAAATTCCTCATAATTTGCTAAATGCTAAACCTGAAAATGTAGAGCGGGAGTCAGAAATCGTCGCTCAAGCAGGCCGCAAAGGAGCAGTAACGATCGCGACCAACATGGCTGGTCGCGGTACCGATATTATTTTGGGTGGTAACTCCGACTATATGGCAAGGCTGAAGATTCGGGAATACTTATTCCCTAAAATCGTTGCACCAGAGGATGACAGTAAGTTTGCACCGCTGCAAGTGCCGGGGACTGAGCAAGCTAATAATGCTTCTGGTCAAGGCTTTGGCGGCACACCGAAAAAAGTCAAAACCTGGAAGGCTTCGCCAGATATTTTCCCGACTAAAATTTCAGCAGAAACTGAAAAGACGTTGAAATCAGCGATCGATTTTGCTGTTACTCACTATGGTTTACAAAGCCTCTCGGAGCTAGATGCCGAAGAAGTAATTGCCGTAGCCTGCGAAAAAGCCCCTACTGATAACCCGGCCATTCAAAAGCTGCGGGATGCCTATCGATCAATCCGCAAAGACTACGATGCTTTTACCGATCGAGAGCATGAAGAGGTGCTAAATATTGGTGGTCTCCATGTAATTGGTACCGAGCGCCACGAATCGCGGCGAGTTGACAATCAGCTTCGGGGTCGAGCCGGTCGCCAGGGAGATAAGGGTTCGACGCGCTTTTTCTTGAGCTTAGAAGATAACCTGATGCGGATTTTTGGTGGCGATCGGGTGGGCAAGATGATGGATATGTTCCAAGTTGAGGAAGATATGCCGATCGAGTCCAAGATGCTCACCAACAGTTTGGAAGGTGCCCAGAAAAAAGTTGAGACTTATTATTACGACATGCGCAAGCAGGTATTTGAGTACGATGAGGTGATGAACAACCAGCGTCGGGCTATTTATGCCGAACGTCGTCGGGTGCTCGAAGGACAAGATCTCAAAGAGCAGGTGTTGGTTTATGCCGAAAAAACTATGCAGGATATTATCGATGTGAATATCGATCCTGAGCTGCCCCCAGAGGAATGGAAACTAGAGCCAATGGTTTCTAAGGCACGGGAATTTGTCAATCTGTTTGAAGATCTCAATCCTAGCCAACTTGAAGATATGACTTATCCGGAAATTCGCGCTTTTATGTACGAAGAAGTCCGCAAGGCTTATGACGTAAAAGAAGGTTTGGTAGATAAAGTTCAGCCCGGCTTGATGCGTCAGGCCGAGCGATTCTTCATTTTGCAACAAATCGATAATCTCTGGCGTGAGCACTTACAGGCTATGGAATCCCTGCGGGAGTCGGTAGGTCTGCGGGGCTATGGCCAAAAAGACCCTTTGATTGAATACAAGCAAGAAGGCTACGAAATGTTCTTAGAAATGATGACTGACATTCGTAGGAATGTTGTCTATTCTATGTTCCAATTCAATCCGGGTGAAGCTTAGTAGTCCAAGGAGTCGGTACAGACTACTGTCAACAATTCGAGAGGTGAGTGTGGAGCCGAACTCCCGACTGATGTTACTTGAATTTATGCTGTATTGTACGAGTAAGAATTTAGTGCAATTTTAAAATGAAAAAAGTAGGCTTGTTAGTCTGCTTTTTTTCATTTTGGTAAGGATTTAGAGTTCGATCAATTATTTACTTGATCTCAATACGGTTTATTTAGAGTATTAAAAAACCCAGAGTAGTTTTTGATAAATGTATTAAATATTACACTGCTTCATAAAACTTAATAAATTATTTTCTTCCGATCTAAAAACATACGTTATGATTTTTGTATCAAATTTATCTAATAGACCCGTCTTCAGGATTGATAGATCTTAAGTTCTCCACTCCTCCGATTGGTTTATCAGTATTTTTATTAGTTTGCCATTTTGACTGGTTTCTCAGGTTATATCATAGGTATATACGGTGTTGATAGTTTGGTGCTGACGAGAGTTATGCGGCACTCAATCTAGTTAGCACCAGTATCCTGTGTTCAATTGGTATCACCTTAATCAACGGCACAATCAGCGCCCTATTACAACAGTAACCCTATCAACGTTATATTTAAGGACGAAAAACATGACTAGTACTACATCAATCATTGACAGCACCACTTTTGCAGCAGATAACACCACCAATAACCAAAGCAATGCCGTGATTGTAGTTAATGATAATGTTGCGCCTACCGGCTCACCTACAGCAATCTTGACAGGAGCCGTGGAAGATACATTTTTTTCGATCAGTGAAATTGATTTATTAGCAGGCTTTAATGATGCCAACGGAGATGCCCTATCGATTGAAAATTTAGTAGCCACCAATGGCACCATTTTTTCAGGTGGTGGCTATGGTGGTGATGGTGTTGTAGGCATTGCCGCTGCTGCCGCACAGTCTTTTTCAGCAATCAGTACTGCTGGACGTATTTTCACCTTTGTGCCCAATGCAAATTTTAATGGCATAGTTAATCTCACGTATGATGTAACCGATGGCAACCTCGCTCTAGCTAACCAGACTCTTAGTTTCAGTGTGTCTCCAGTCAACGATGCACCTACTGGTACACCAACCGCTACACTGGCAAATGCAGACTTAAATAGTCCCTATATAATTAACACCAGCGATTTGTTAACAGGATTTAGTGACGCTGATGGAGATGCTCTGTCGATCGAAGGCTTAACAGCTAGCAATGGCAGTTTAATCAATAATGATAATGGTACTTATACTTTCACACCCACTCCTGGCTTCAATGGCTTAGTCAATTTGAACTACAGCGTAACTGACGGCATCACAGCTCTTACAAACCAAAACATCAATCTCAACGTTGGCAGCGTTTTCAGCATTTTACCTTCGATTAGCGATGAGCAAATCATTACTTCTCTGCTAGGAAACACTACTGGATTGAGTAATTTTCAGCTAACGACTAGTGGTAGTAGACAGGCCGTTGGTTTGTTTCAAAACGATCCCTTTGGCTTTGGCCAGGGCATTGTGTTGAGCACTGGCTCAGTCTCTGGGCTAGTCGGCTCTCGATTAGGAAATATTTCGACCAGTTTTGGGAACCCAGGCACTGTTCCCGGAGGGCGTGATGCCATAACGCTGGATATTACCTTTGATGCTAGCGCGACTTCCGACCAAATATTCTTCCAGTATATTTTTGGATCAGAAGAATTTACCGATTTTTCAGGTAGTTCATTTAATGATTCTTCTACTTTGACTTTAAATGGAGTTAATTTGGCACGGTTAACAAATGGAAATACCGTAACCATCAATAACCTCACCCCTTCTGGGAATCCTGCCACATTCAGTCCCGATTACATTGATAATAATGCTGCTGGCAGTCCAGCTTTTTCTCAAATTGCCTTAGATGGATTTACTCGACCATTGGGCTTTGCCGGTACACTTATTCCTGGTGCTAGCAACAGATTAGTAATTACAGTTCAAGATATTTCCGATGGGGCTTTGGACTCCGCAATTTTCTTCAGAGCTAACACTTTAGGTATTGAACAAGTCCCTGGAGTGGTGCAGTTTTTGTCACCTAGTTACACTGTGGATGAAAACAATGTAACATTGGCTACCATTACCGTTATTCGTACTGGAGGTGATAATGCCGCAGCAAGTGTACAGTTGAACTTGAGCGATGGAACAGCCACAGCACCTAATGACTATCTCAATGAACCAATTACAATTAATTTTGCTTTTGGTGAAAGTATAAAAACAATTACTGTCCCGATCATTGATGACAGCATTGTTGAATCAAATGAGACAATTAATCTGACTCTATCTAACCCTAGTACAGGGCTAATCATCGGCGCCCAAAATACTGCCCTGCTGACAATTTTAGCTAATGACAATATTGCTCCAACTGGCTCACCGACAGCAACTCTCACAGGGGCAACCGAAGACACTGCTTTCATCATTAGTGAAATTGATTTATTAGCAGGCTTTAGTGATGCAAATGGAGACATCTTATCTGTCACAAATCTATCATCTAATAATGGCAGCATTACTAACAATGAAAATGGCACTTATACTTTTAGTACTAATGCTAATTTCAATGGAGATGTTACTCTTACTTATGGTGTAACTGACGGTTTGGCTACCCTTGCTAACCAAACCCTCAACTTCAATGTTGCTGCTGTTAATGATGGCCCGACCGGTTTGCCAATAGCTGTACTCAATGATTCCTTAGCAGGTGTTAGTTATACCATCAATGCTAGTGACTTGTTGATTGGTTTTAGTGATGTAGAGGGAGATACTTTATCGATCGAGAACTTAGTAGCCACTAATGGCATCCTAGTAAATAACGGTGATGGTATTTATACGTTTACCCCCAACGCCGATTTCATTGGGGTAGTTAATCTCACTTATGATGTAACTGATGGTATTGCATCGGCAACAAGTCAAAGCCTAAGCTTCAACATTATTCCCAACAACATCGAGAATATTGCCCCCGAAGGTGAGCCAACAGCCGTATTGCCCGATACCAACGAAGACACCGCTCTTGTCATTAATGCTAGCGATCTCTTAGCAGGATTTAGCGATGCAGATGGTGATACTTTATCAGTTACTAACCTGGCAGCTACCAATGGCACATTGGTAGACAATAATAATGGAACTTTCACCTTTACCCCTGAAGCTAATTTCAATGGCCAAGTAACTCTAGTTTATGATGTTACCGATGGCACTGATGCCTTGACGGAACAAGTGCTGAGCTTTAACGTTCTGGCTATTAATGATGCCCCTACCGGCTCCCCTACCATCACACTGCCCGATGCTACTGAAGATGAGGCATTTGTGATTAATGCCAGTGACCTGCTAACCGGATTTAGCGATGTTGATGAAGACACTTTATCTATAGTTAATTTAGTAGCCAGCAACGGCACCCTAGAAAACATTGGCAACGAAACCTTCATTTTCACTCCGAGTGCTAACTTCAACGGCACAGTAACTCTCACTTACGATGTAAGTGATGGTGTTACATCTGTGATCAATCAGACCCGCAGCTTGAATATTCTTGCTGTAAATGATGCTCCTACCGGCTCACCAACTGCGGTACTGGAAACTAATGAAGACACATCACTTATAATTAACTCCAGTGAACTGCTAGCAGGCTTTAGTGATGTAGATGAAGACACCTTATCTGTAGTTAACCTAGTAGCCAGCAATGGCACTGTAATAGAGAATGAGGATGGAAATTATACATTTACTCCTGATGCCGACTTTAATGGTGAAGTCGTGCTCACTTATGCAGTAAGTGATGGCAACGAAACCTTAGAGCAATCTATTAACTTGAATGTTGCTGCGGTTAACGATGCCCCTACCGGTTCACCTACAGGCATATTGGCCGATGGCGTGGAGGATACTGTTTATACGATCAATGCTAGCGACTTATTAGCAGGCTTCAGCGATGTGGATGGAGATACTTTGGCTGTTACGAACCTATCAGCTAACAATGGTACGGTGATCGATAATGGTAATGGCACCTATACCTTTACTCCTAACGCTAATATCAATGGGTCTGTTATCCTGACTTACGATATAAGCGACGGTACTGCAACAACGACGGGACAAATACTCAGCTTTAACCTCTCGGCAGTTAACGATGCACCAACCGGTTCACCCACAGCCACTCTGCTAGGTGCTACCGAAGATACGGCCTTCACGATTAGTGCTAATGACTTGTTGAGTGGCTTTAGTGATATCGATGGAGACGTGTTATCAATAGTTAATTTGGTAGCTAGCACCGGTACCCTGATAGAAAATGAAGATGGAAATTATACGTTTACTCCTAATGCCAACTTTAATGGCGAAGTTGTGCTCACTTATGGAGTAACAGACGGTATCGCAACTCTGACAGAACAATCTATCAGTTTCAATGTTGCTGCGGTTAATGATGCGCCGACTGGTTCGCCTACAGCTACATTACCAAGTACGGCTGAAGACTCTACCATTGTGATCAAGGCTAGTGATCTACTCTTAGGCTTTAATGACATAGATGGAGACACCTTATCAATAGTTAATTTAGCTGCAACAAATGGTACATTAGTCAACAACAACGACGGGACTTATAACTTTACTCCTACTGCCGACTTTAATGGCATTGTTAACCTTACTTACGATGTGACAGATGGCGCGATCACTTTGACTGGTCAAGCTCAAAGTTTTGGTGTTACTCCAGTCAACGATGCACCCACGCTACAGCAACTGCTCGAAGATCAAGGCGCTGGCCAAAATCAACTCTTTACATTCACAATTCCCAGTAATACCTTTGCCGACATTGATGCCGGTGATACCCTAACTCTCAGCGCTGCTCTCGCCAATGGTAATCCCCTACCCAGTTGGCTAAGTTTTAATTCTGTTACCCAGACTTTTAGCGGCACTCCTCCGTTGGTAAATATTGGCAGTTTAGATATTCGGGTGACTGCTACAGATAGTGCTGGAGCGTCTGTCAGTGATGTATTTACCTTAGATATTGGTTTAAATATTATTGGCACTTTACGGGCTGATAACTTAATTGGTTCTAATGGCTTTGATACTATTTCTGGCCTAAATGGTAATGACACTATTGACGGTGGTCGCGGAGCCGATCGACTAGATGGTGGCAATGGGAATGATCGTCTTTTGGGTGGAGTTGGTCGCGATACCTTGATTGGTGGAACTGGCAATGACACTCTAGATGGCGGTGCTGATGATGACAGTTACGAGGCTTCTGGAACTCAAGCGGAATTTGATACTTTTAGCGACACCGGCGTAACTGGCTCGGATACTTTGGTGAATATTGGCTCTACCGCGCTGACCTTAAATAGCTTTAGCTTATCTAATGGTATTGAATCAATAATTGGTAACAATCAAGCAATTATTGGCAATAGCAACGCTAATGTGCTGAATTTTAGCGGAGTAAGTCTTAACAACGTCTTATTCATTGGTGGTGGAAGCGGTGATGACTCAATTACTGGCAACGGCGCTAACAACGACCTGCGGGGTAATAATGGTAACGATATTATTGACGGTGGTGCAGGTGATGACAGGTTAGATGGAGGTTCCCAAAATGATAGCTTATTGGGCGCTGCTGGTGATGACACTCTAGATGGTGGCAGTGGCACTGACACTCTAGATGGTGGCGAAGGTAGTGATAGTTATTCTATTGTTGGCAATCAAGCCGAGTTTGATACTTTTGCTGATACTGGCTCTAGTGGCACTGACACCCTGATTAATCTTGCTGGCACCGCTCTGACCCTCGACGGCTTTACCTTCAACAATGGCATTGATGTTATTAATGGTAATAATCAGGCGATTATTGGCAACAATAGTGGTAACGCCTTCGACTTTAGAAACGTTATCTTCAATAATGTTTCGTTTGTGAGTGGTGGTAGTGGTAATGACTCGATTGTGGGTACCGCTCTTGGTGATAATTTACAAGGTGGTAGTGGTAATGACACTATTAGCGGAGAGAATGGAGATGATCTCCTAGATGGTGGAGCTCAAAATGACAGCTTACTAGGTGGCATCGGTGACGATACCTTAGTCGGTGGTACTGGTATCGACACCCTTGATGGTGGAGATGGCAGTGATACTTATGAAGTGGCTATTATCCAAGCTGAGTTCGATTTATTTGCTGATACTGGTGCTAGTGGTAATGATACCTTGAGGAATACTTCTAACAGCTCACTTACGCTCAATGGTTTCAGCATTACCAACGGCCTAGAGTTTGTTGATGGGAATAATCGAGCAATTCTTGGTAACAGTAATAGTAACAACTTCAATTTTAGTGCTGTTACGCTTTCTAACGTGTTGTTTGTTGATGGTGGCAATGGCAACGACTTCTTGGTTGGTTCGGCAGCATCTGACAACTTGCGCGGTGGCAGTGGTAATGACACCATTGATGGTGGCAATGGATCTGATAACCTGTTTGGAGGTGCTGGTAATGATGCCTTCATTTTCAATAGCTCCAGTACAGGCATTGATACCATCAACGACTTTACGATCGGTGGTGATACTTTACAGATTTCTAGCACTGGCTTTGGTGGTGTTGGAGTTGTGGGTGCTGCCGGGGTACTTGCTGCTGCCAGATTTACTACCGGTACGGCGGCAACTAACGCTGTTCAGCGCTTTGTTTATGACAATGCTTCTGGTGCCTTGTTCTTTGATATTGATGGAAATGGATCTGCCGCTCAGGTTCAGATTGCTCTTCTCAGCAGCAGACCTACACTAAGCAGCAACAGTTTTCTGGTTGTTTAAGGCAGCATAATCACATACAGCCTTTAGTCGTTTTCTTCAATGGTTCTTAAACGACAGTTAAGCAAAAACACCCCAGTCATTACTCAGACTGGGGTGTTTTTTACTGAACTTCTTCTAGTTCACTAAGCCGAAAAGTAACCATTTTGTCCCAGTTTCCTCCTTCAAAAATCACCGCTGCCTTGCCATCGGTAATTCTTTGGACAAACCCTTGAAAGTTATAGTAGGTGTCAGTTTTGTTGGTGATCTTGACCACCGAGCCTGGAAGAATCATAATTGCTCAAATGTTGAATGATTGCTACCACATCTTAAACGATTCTTGCCCCATGGGGCTGTGTCTGATGAAATGGGGCTGGTAGACACTCTTTTACGGTTAATTGTAATCTCAATGTGTATATTTGAGGCATAGAATGAGCGAAGGCTAAACTATTCATCGGTATGCGGCCACCAGAATTTTTTACTAAATAAATGCAGTTCATGTTTCATAAACTTCGCGCCGCTCGTCCCATCCTAAAAACCAATGAGTTGCAGCGCTCTCCCTACCGTTTTTCTCTGGCCTAGATACTGACTGTCCCATTTATTTTGCAACTTGGTTTGGTTGTAAGCTTAGTTGGCTATCTTTCTTACCGACATGGTAAACATGCCGTAGAAGATCTGACTGGCAAGTTAATGGATTCAACGGGGGTGCGGGTAGAGCAACAACTCAATAGTTACCTATCTCTGCCTACGCACTACTCAACTAAAAGTCGAGAAACCAGTCTTCGATCCTCGCACTCATCCCTGGTACAAAGCAGCCTTGAATGCTAAGGATGGTATCTGGACTAGTATTTACTCACATCTTGCATCATTCTTGGCTAGAGTATAAAAACTATTTTATTATGAGTCAAATCATGAGAAAAAGGGCGTAGAAAAATACAAAATAAGAACAGTGAAAACCATTCTCAGTCACGCCCAAATAATACTCTACACCTTGCTAGACTTGATGCCTAGTCCTCATCAGAGAATTAGTTTTCAAGCAATCTTTGCTCTTTTCTTCGAGCCTACTGATGGTCGTATGTTACCAGAACATTCTGTCATCAAGTCCCCAGCAGCTCTTAGCAGATTCGTTACTTTTCTCAAGGGAGTCAGAAAATTGAGGCATCATGCGATTGTGGGTATCCCAAAAAACCGCAAACTAGAAGATGGTAGAAAAATCAGGACAATTGGGGAAAAAGGACAACCAGTAAAACTCTCAGGATTCAAAGATACAGTCAGTGCATCCTGGTTCTATTTAGAGCGAAACGGTAAACTAGAAAAAAGATTTGTGATCTCTACTCGGAAATTAAAAGGCAATACCATTACCTGGTGGGGGCGTAGGCGTTGGGCTATCGAAGGATTTTTCAAAACTAGTAAATATCGATTTGGGCTGGCTGTCTTCGGACAGCAAACCTTACTGGGGGTCTATCGCTGGCTAGTAATCAGCTTAATCAGTTTTATACTTGTTCACTGGGTCTACTTATCATTAAATACGGGGCAACAACCTGACTGGCGAAAATCATCTGCGCAGGCGATGGAGAAATTAATGCCTGAAATCGTTGTAAAGCAATTATTGATAGAGATTGAGGCTAAACGATCGTTATTAGCATCACAGGGATTGAGACTAGAATTAGTTCAGATAAAAACATGATTCTTATATTTCAGTGTATATTCACCAAGGGAGTATGATGCAAGATGTGAGTATGCCGATCGAGGCATCCCAGAATTTTGGATTATCGATCCAGCTAGAGGGTAGACAATACGGTTCGCTTAAGCTATCAGAAAATCTGTGAAATGGGTTGGGTGAGCGGAGCCGAACCCCAACCCGATGAATTCCATGATCTCCAATGGTGCTCCCTTCGGCTCCGCTCAGGGAACACCCTTTACTAATTTCCTTGGTTTTTATTGTGTTCTTAAGCGAACCGTATTGAGAGGGTAGATATTGGTGCTGAACCTAAAAGACAATATTTATCAACAGGCTAAATTTGCCGGGGACAATGTAATTGTGTCTGCGGCTATTCCACAAGTTAGGCTGACTGCTGAACAAATCTTGCAAGCCGGAAGATGACGAGTTTGAATCTGGTATTATTTTTGGTAGACGAGTGATTCCAGGATGTCTAGACAAAGTTCATAATAGTACAAGACTATTTGGGGACAGCAAAATGGTGCAAACGCCAATTAAAGCAATTACTTTAGATGAGTTTCTGAAGTTGCCGGAGACTAAGCCAGCTAGCGAATATATCGATGGTCAAATTATCCAAAAACCCATGCCCCAAGGACATCACAGTATTATTCAATCGAAGCTGGGCATGGAGCTTAATTTAAGTTTAGAACGGTCAGGGATGGCGATCGTTTTTCCTGAGTTGCGCTGTGTGTTTGGCGGTCGGGCAGTTGTTCCAGATTTGGTAGTGTTTGAGAATGCCAATGTGCCAGTAGATGCTGATGGCAATATTGAAAATGTTTTCACAATTGCTCCAGACTGGACAATTGAGGTGCTTTCTCCTGGTCAGAGTGCGGCTAGGGTATTGAAAAATATTAATCATTGTTTGGCTCATGGTACCCAAATGGGTTGGCTAATTGATCCAGAATCTAAAACTATTACGATCAGCCGCGCAAGTCAAAACATTGTAATTTTGGATGATTCGGCAGATTTATTGCCGGTGCCGGAGTTTGCCCAAACGGTGAGGCTCAAAGTACAAGATGTATTTGGCTGGCTGAAAAAAAGTAAAACAGAGCAGGTTTGACCATTCCAGCCCTAAAATTGGAGTTGGCTAATCTTTGGTCACGAAAATTTTAATTGTTGGTCAAGTCAACCATCTCGCCAGTTTCCCGATCTTATGGAAGTCTTTTTTTCCTATTCTCACAAAGACAAAGAATTTCACGATGCTTTGGTTCAACATTTGACCCCATTGCAACAGGAGGGAAAGATCACCACTTGGCACGATCAAAAAATCATGCCTGGGGATGAATGGGAAAAGGCGATCGAATCTCATTTAGAATCGGCAGATATTATTTTACTGCTGATCAGTGTAGATTTTGTGAACTCGAAATATTGCTACGATGTCGAACTGAAAAAAGCTTTGCAGCGTCATGAAAAAGGTGAAGCGCGGGTGATTCCGGTTATTTTGCGATCGGTAGATTGGCATAATACTCCTTTTGGTAAGTTGAATGCCTTGCCCACTGATGGTAAAGCTATTACTCTGTAGCCCGATCGAGATGCAGCTTTTACGAATGTGGCTATTGGGTTACGCAGGGCGATCGAGGAACTCTGTCTTTCATCACTAGCTCAAAATCCTTTGCCATCTTCTGAACCTCAGCCACCTTTGATCGATCCAGCACCTCCTCAAAATCCTTTATCGTCGTCTCAGCCTAGCCTGCATTATTCATAGCGAGGGTTATCGCCATATGCGGCGATGAATTCGTCAAAGCTGAGGGTTTTGGCGGGGGTGTAAACCATGGGAAATACCAAACTAATGATTACCAGATACGACTTATGCTCAATACAAATGTCTAGGATTTTTCCGCACCTTAAAATTCATCAGGTGGAGTCACTGGCAGCGCCACGGTGAAAGTTGTCCAGCCATTGGCACTCTGTACCGTGATTTGGCCGTGGAGCTGTTCTACTAGGCTACGCACCAGCGAAAGGCCAAGACCAGTGCCGCCCTGCTTATGTCGATCGGCGCTGGGCACCCGATAAAACCGATCGAAGATATGGGGTAAATCCGCCCCCGAAATTTCGGCCTGATTGCCCACCAGCAAATACAGCGGCTGATTTTTGACCTCTGGATACTCCAACTCACAATAAATTTCCTGATGCTCTGCCGTATACTTGCAGGCATTGTGCAATAGTTCACTCACAATTCGCTGCAGAGAGCCTTCATCGGTGAGCAAATGAGCGGAGGTGGTTGGTAAACGCAGATCTAGCTGCATATTTTGCTGTTTAGCTCGGCACTGAAAAGTCTCTACTACCGTGGGCAGCCAGTCTACTAGATCGATCGATTGTAGTTCTAGAGATATATTGCCAGTTTCTAGTTTCTGTAAGTCCAAAACATTATTAATTAAGCCAATCTCTCGTTCGCATTCACTTTCCAGAATTTGTAGATAATTGCTATGACGTTCGTTAGCCAAGACTGCTAAAGCCGCAGGATCTTTGCTGGTGCTGATTTTAAACATTTTGAGCGCCATCCGCATATTCATCAGCGGTGCTCGCAAGTCATGAGAAATTTTGCTGATAAACTCATCTTTAAGGCGGTCTTGAGCAATTAATTGGGTAATTTGTTGATGTAAGTTATCTCCGTTGGCGTATTCTGCATATTGCAGTTCTTCTGGGTGAGCTGCTGAATTTAAGATCACAGGTTGGGTCAAAGAAGAAACCGCCGAAAGTGATCTCCCTAATATTTTGGCGATCGATAGCAGCCAATTTCGATCCCGGCTTTGCAGAGAACCTCTATTGCTAATAATACAAATTCTGCCCCAAAGCTGCTCTTTCTCTAAAGACTCAAATTTGCAAAATATTGGCAGAAGTAAACAATCAGCAGCAATGATAATCGGCTCAACCTTAATAGTTATTTTGAAATCTACAGCCGTTGCATCATGAAGTTTTTGAGCTACCGAGTCAGAAAGATCGCCGCTAATATCGTGGGGAATGCTATCTGCTAAAACTTCCGATAAAGGTTGCCAAGAACCAGATCGATAGCGCTGGATCGAAACGTGACGAGCGGTGGAAACTTCACGAATTTGGGTGATGGTCGATTCGCACAAATGCAGTGATTGAGATTGCATTAATTTTAAAGGGTTCGACAAAGGAGATGATTTGGGGAGATGGTTTGGTGGAACTAGCCAGAAATTCTTGTTACTATTAATACATATTAAGCTTGGTAACAGATTATGAGTGAATATGACTTGGCAGCACTATCCCTTAAATTAGAGAGCAGCGATCTCAAAGATCGGATGGTTGCCTTGGCTTCGCTCCGTGAAGTACCAGCAGAAAGTGCCTTCCCCCTGATCAAAAAAGTCTTGAACGATGAAAATCTTCAGCTTCGATCGATGGCGGTATTTGCCTTAGGCGTAAAGGGCACAGCAGAGTCTTATCCAATTTTAGTAAGTTTACTGGAAAATGACCCAGATTACGGGATTCGCGCGGATGCGGCTGGGGCGTTGGGCTACTTAGAAGATATCCGAGCCTTCAACAGTCTGGTGCGGGCTTTTTACGAAGATACTGATTGGTTGGTGCGGTTTAGTGCCGCTGTGGCGTTAGGAAATTTGAAAGATCCTCGGGCTACTGATGTGTTGATGAAAGCGTTGGATTCGCCCGAAGTGGTGGTACAACAGGCGGCGATCGCGGCTTTGGGTGAGATTAAAGCCGTGGGAGCTGTAGATAAAATTCTGCGCTTTACTGATGCCGAAGACTGGCTAGTGCGCCAGCGTTTGGCCGAGGCTTTAGGCTCTATGCCGGGAGAAAAAACTGTTTCGGCGCTCAAATATATGACCAAAGATGCCAATGCCAACGTTGCTCAGTCCGCGACTCTTTCTTTAGAGCGCTTGGGTGTCAGTTGATCGGTCATCAGCAGTTCCCAAATATCCCAGCCCTCTCTACAAACTGAAACCTCCAGCACGACATTACCCTAAGTATTGCAACCATCAATACTAGTTAATATCAGGCCATTACTAGGCTTATAATTTTGGCATTCACGATCGCCAGGATGACAAGCAATGCGCGGAATATGGCTGACCAACACCGATAGCAAAATACTGCATTCCTCAGAAAATATCGAACAAGGCTTAAAGCACCTCCAATACTTGGGGTTCGACACCATCTATCCCGCCGTGTGGCATCGTGGCCATACCCTATACCCCAGCGAAGTTGCCGCTAAACATACCGGCTGCTCCACCTTGCCCAATTCTCCTTACGTCAACAGAGATTGCTTAGCCGAACTAATTTCGATCGCCAAAAGTCTCGGATTGCGCGTGATTGCCTGGTGGGAATATGGCTTAATGCTGCCTCCCGATTGCGGGATGGCTCAAAAATACCCTGGCTCCCTAACTTTCACTAATACTGGCACCACCCAACGACGCAAAGCCAATAATGCTGAGCTAGACCCCTGTGTATGGCTCAACCCCTGCGACCCCGACGTATCGGAGCGGATGAATGAATTGTTAGTAGACCTAGTGCAGCGCTATGACCTAGACGGCGTACAGTTTGATGATCATTGGGCTTGGCCGATCGAACTGGGTTTCGACCCAGCCACCCAAGCTTTTTATCGTCAGTCCCAGACTGGAATTTGGCCATTCGGCGAGCGCCAGAGCTGGGCAGAGTGGTCAACAGACCAAGTGACGCTGTGTTTTCGATCGGCAGTCACCCAAATTAAAGCCTTCCGTCCCGAGCTACAGATCTCGGTGGCTCCTAATCCTTTGCGCTTTTCTGTCAATAACTATCGAATGAACTGGGCAAAGTGGCTAGATTTAGTAGATGAGCTGGTGATACAAGTCTATCGCTATGATCTCAAAGGCTTTCAGAGCGAGTTAGCCAAACCAGAGCTAGAGGCCATTAAACACAAAACTTCGATCGGGATTCTCACTGGTTTAAAAGGCCGAGTACAGCCCCTCCAGCTAATTCAATCACAAATAGCTGCGGTAGAAGCCGCAAAGTTTCAGGGGTTTGCCTGTTTCTTTTATGAGACGGCGATCGATTCTAGTTTGGCAGGAGCCTTTACCACATAGCAGTCATTAGACCTTTACCCCAACCACTTAAAGTACCTCTGATTTAGGGATCAGAAAGTTCTCTGGGAACAATATAAGTAATGCTTATGATTTACTAAGAAAGATTAAAATTCAAACTTATACCTTCACTGCTATATTTGTACCTGTATGAATTGCTAACTAATTCCTGAAGGTAGGAAGATATGAGTTATACCCAAACCCAAACCCAAGCTAAATCTGGGTACCAGGCTGGTGTACAAGATTATAGACTGACTTATTACACGCCCGATTACACTCCAAAAGATACAGATTTACTTGCTGCTTTCCGGATGACACCACAACCTGGTGTGCCTCCTGAAGAAGCTGCTGCGGCAGTAGCGGCTGAGTCTTCCACCGGTACTTGGACTACTGTATGGACAGATTTGTTGACTGACCTAGACCGTTATAAAGGTCGTTGCTATCATATCGAGCCAGTTGCTGGCGAAGATAACCAGTATTTCTGCTTCATTGCTTATCCTTTGGATTTGTTTGAAGAAGGTTCTGTAACCAACATGCTAACCTCCTTGGTTGGTAACGTATTCGGCTTTAAAGCATTGCGTGCTCTTCGTCTAGAAGATCTGCGTATTCCGGTGGCTTACCTCAAGACTTTCCAAGGTCCTCCACACGGTATTACTGTAGAGCGCGACAAACTGAACAAGTATGGTCGTCCTTTGTTAGGTTGTACTATCAAGCCCAAACTTGGTCTTTCTGCTAAGAACTACGGTCGTGCAGTTTATGAATGTCTGCGCGGCGGTTTGGACTTCACTAAAGATGATGAAAACATCAACTCCCAACCATTCATGCGTTGGAGAGACAGATTCTTGTTCGTTCAAGAGGCGATCGAGAAAGCTCAGGCTGAGACTGGTGAAATTAAAGGTCACTACCTGAACGTAACTGCTCCTACTAACGAGCAAATGATGGAACGCGCTGAATTCGCTAAAGAAATCGGCACTCCAATCATCATGCATGACTTCTTGACCGGTGGTTTTACTGCCAACACTTCTCTGTCGAAGTGGTGTCAAGCCAACGGCGTATTACTGCACATTCACCGCGCAATGCACGCAGTAATCGATCGTCAAAAAAATCACGGTATTCACTTCCGCGTTTTGGCGAAGTGCTTACGGATGTCTGGTGGAGATCACCTGCACTCCGGTACTGTTGTAGGTAAGCTCGAAGGCGAAAAAGGCATCACTATGGGTTTTGTAGACCTGATGCGCGAAAACTACATTGAAGAAGATCGCTCTCGGGGTATTTTCTTTACTCAAGACTGGGCTTCTATGCCCGGAGTAATGCCAGTTGCTTCTGGTGGTATCCACGTATGGCACATGCCTGCGCTGGTTGAAATCTTCGGCGACGATTCTTGCCTCCAATTTGGTGGTGGTACCTTGGGGCACCCATGGGGTAGCGCACCTGGTGCGGCTGCTAACCGGGTAGCTTTAGAAGCTTGTATTCAAGCTCGTAACGAAGGTCGTAACTTGATGCGTGAAGGCGGCGACGTGCTTCGTGAAGCTGGTAAATGGTCTCCTGAACTTGCTGTTGCTCTCGAACTTTGGAAAGAAATCAAGTTCGAATTTGAAGCAATGGATACTCTGTAAGATCCCGCATATTTTGGGTTGGAGTGGGTTTGGCATAAATTATTGCTAAACTATACCCAACCTGAAATCTAGAGATCGATGGACATTAAAGCAGTTGCCAAAGATTCAACAGCAATGTTGGCGAGTTATCTCACCTACCAAGCTGTGAAGATTGTTCTGGCTCAATTAACCGAGAACAATCCTCCCCAAGCCCAATGGCTAAATGGTTTTTCTGGTCAGTCTATTTTGCAAGATGGCGAAGCCTACTTGCGATCGCTGACAGCAGCTAATCAAGAACTAGCGCTGCGAATTATGACGGTGCGTGAGCATTTGGTTGAAGAAGTGGTAGACGAGTTACCAGAAATGGTACGCAGACGCATTTCTCAGCAAAATATGGAACATCGTCGTCAGCAGCTCGAAAGATTGACTCAGCTTACAGTGTCTGATCCTGTTCCCAACATTGAGTCATTAGCTGAATCATTAAATGTGGAGTTAGCTCCCCCTGAAAGTGATTCCCCCTAACCATCTAAATTTCAGACTTATAAGAGCAAAATGCAAACTTTTCCTAAAATTCGTCGTTTTGAGACGCTTTCTTACCTTCCCCCTTTGTCTGATGAGCAAATCATGAGACAGGTTCAATACATTTTGGACAAGGGCTATATTCCTGGTGTAGAGTTCAGCGAAGAATCTGAGCCTACCCAACACTACTGGACTCTTTGGAAGTTGCCTTTATTCCATGCCAAGTCTACTTCTGATGTTTTGAATGAAGTGCGTTCTTGCCGTTCGGACTACAGCAACTGCTTTATTCGGGTAGTTGGTTTCGATAACATCAAGCAGTGCCAAGTACTCAGCTTTATTGTTCACAAGCCAAACCAACGCTAATTTGTGTGGTCGGTTTAATTTGAAATTGTTTAAATAAGTTTACAGGAGGTGCAAGCCTCCTGTTTTTTTGTGGTCTGGCGCAGTATTTGGCGTTTTCTACCCAATGCTATTAGTAGTCAGATTTCATCAGATCGGTTGTAATCTTCAGAGATCGATCGGCTTAGAATTGAAGTTGACTATAGCGGTTCCGCATCGAATTTAGTGTATTATATGTTCAAAGTAGATATTTATAAACAATGAAAGCATACTCACTAGACCTAAGACGGAAAATTATCGAGACCGATCGTACTGAAATGATTACTCG
>JAAFHZ010000088.1 GCA_013297675.1 Synechococcales cyanobacterium bin59.metabat.ball.084
AGCATAATTTATCACGAATATATAGTAATTAAGCTTTATTTTAACCGCCGCTTGTTTTAGCCTTATAGCCCAAACTCACCAAAACCTCCAAAATCTTGGGTCGATGATCGCCTTGGATTTCGATCGCACCATCTTTCACCGTCCCACCACTGCCACATTGATTTTTAAGCTGCTTGGCAATTTTTTGCAGCGTCTCATCACTTACCTGCCAACCCGTCACCTCCGTCACCGTCTTGCCACCCTTGCCTTTGCGAGTGGCCTGGATCTTCAGGTTATGCTGCTGGGGTGGTAAGTCTACAGGTTCGAGTTCTTCCTCGGTTTCGTTAACACCAAACTCCCGATAGACAACTTTTCCAGCTTCTTGTTTCTTGCCAGCCATAATTTTCAGTAGAATGAGGAACAATTAATTTTAAGCCTGCTCTGGACTCGGCCTAGCAAATATTATGACTCAAACTCCTCTTTCTCCCAAAACCAGTTTTCAAGCTTCAGCCCAACCAGACAAACTTGGGCGCTTTGGTAAATTTGGTGGCAAATACGTACCCGAGACTTTAATGCCAGCTTTGGCCGAGCTAGAAGCCGCATATTATCAGCACACCCAAGACCCAGAGTTTCAACAAGAGTTAAATGGTTTGCTCCATGACTATGTGGGTCGCCCTAGCCCCTTGTATTTTGCTGAACGCCTAACTCAACACTACGCTAAACCAGATGGCAGCGGTGCGCAAATTTACCTCAAGCGCGAAGACCTGAATCATACCGGTGCCCACAAAATCAACAACGCCTTGGCGCAGGTATTGCTAGCTCGACGGATGGATAAGAAACGGGTGATCGCCGAAACCGGAGCTGGTCAGCATGGCGTAGCCACCGCGACGGTCTGCGCCCGCTTTGGTTTGCAATGCATTATTTACATGGGCGTAGAAGATATGGAGCGCCAATCGTTGAATGTTTTTCGGATGCGGTTGATGGGTGCCGAAGTGCGGGGGGTTACGGCTGGTTCCGGGACATTAAAAGATGCCACTTCCGAAGCAATTCGGGACTGGGTAACAAATGTAGAAACTACTCACTATATTTTGGGTTCAGTGGCCGGCCCCCATCCATATCCAATGATTGTGCGAGATTTTCATGCGGTGATTGGAGTAGAAACCCGGCGGCAGGCGCAAGAAAAGTGGCATGGTTTGCCAGATATTTTGCTGGCTTGTGTGGGCGGTGGCTCTAATGCCATGGGCTTGTTCCATGAGTTTATGAATGAGCCATCGGTGCGGTTAATTGGTGTGGAAGCGGCTGGTTCTGGGACTGATACTGATAAACATGCCGCTACTCTCACGATGGGCAAGCCGGGAGTCCTGCATGGGGCAATGAGTTATTTGTTGCAAGATAGTGATGGTCAAGTAACCGAGGCGCATTCAATTAGTGCGGGTCTAGATTATCCGGGTGTGGGACCAGAACATAGCTTCTTAAAGGATATGGCGCGAGCAGAGTATTACAGTGTGACCGATGAGCAGGCGTTGGCGGGCTTTAAGCTTACTTCTCAGCTTGAGGGGATTATTCCAGCTTTAGAAACTGCTCATGCCCTAGCCTATTTGGAAACCCTTTGTCCGTCACTGACCGGTAGCCCGAAGCTGGTGATTAATTGCTCGGGTCGGGGCGACAAAGATGTAAATACTGTTGCGAAATTTATGGATCTTGGTTGATTTTTGGAGAAATCTGGTAATAATGAAACTATGAATGGACAGACTACGGCGTTGGTGACTGCCAATAATGTTTTTTGATCTATGCTTGACTTACTCGGGAGCTGAGCTGTTCTCGCTGCGGTATACTAGGCAAGTACCTAGAAACTCAGCAGCCAGAGCCAAATGCGCCCACCTGGCTTTTGCCAGGTCATAAACTGAGGTAAGACGGCGTTGTGGTTTTCCGTTCATTTTAAATATTGTGGTTTGGTGCAGTTTTGGAAATAGATTGGCAGCTTGTTGGGGTAACTTTTGCCACGGTGTTTATTGCTGAGATTGGTGATAAAAGCCAATTGGCCGCAATCGCCATTGGCGGTAGTTCGAGGCACCCTAAAGCAGTATTTTTCGGTTCGGTAGCGGCTCTGTTGTTAGCCAGCGCGATCGGAGTCTTAGCCGGTGGCTCGATTACAGTCTTATTGCCGCCGAGAATCCTGAAAGGTCTAGCCGCCTTTGGTTTTTTGATTATGGCTGGCAGATTGCTCTGGTCTAACTTTATGCCAGAGGCCACCTCAACCACTGCAATCGAGGAATAGGCTGGGGATGCTTGATTTTTTCTTTGCCCGCCCAGAGTTAATGACCGATCTGCCCTGGTGGCAGCCCTGGCTTGGTGGAGCCTTGCTCAATAGCGTGTTGCTGGGTGTGGCCTATGTATTACCCAAAAAGCTTTTGACCCCCACTGGACATCTTCACGCCTGGGCTTTGGGGGTGATTTTGTGGGCAACTCTGGGCTGGCGGGCTTATGCGGTCATGATGGTCTACTTTCTCTGTGGATCATTAGTCACTCGTATTGGTATGGCCGAAAAAGAAGCTGCGGGCATTGCCGAGAAGCGATCGGGTGCCAGAGGGCCAGAAAATGTTTGGGGTTCGGCGGCTACGGCAACGATCTGTGCATTACTGGCCTATTTTTTAACGGAAAAATCCTTAGACCATCCCTGGTTGCCGCTATTGTTGTTGGGATATGTGGCTAGCATTGCCACTAAGTTAGCTGATACCAGCGCCAGCGAGGTGGGCAAAGCCTATGGCAAAACTACTTATCTGATTACGACTCTTCAATTAGTGCCCAGAGGAACAGAGGGGGCGGTAAGTTTAGAAGGAAGCCTTGCGGGCGTTGTGGGTAGTTTGGTATTGGCGATCGTGGCCAATATCTTGGGGTTAATTTCGGGAGTGGGTGTGGTGATTTGTTTAATTGCGGCTTTGGTGGCTACCACTGTAGAAAGTTTAATTGGAGCGGCTTTTCAAGATCAAAATCCTTGGCTGACCAATGAGTTGGTAAATTTTATTAATACGGCGATCGGGGCAGTGGTGGCGATCGGCTTAGGCAGTTTGTGGCAATCTTTAGGAACAACCTAAACGATCAATTAGTCCAGTTAGACAATGGTTCCAGATTTCGGTAGTACTTTTTTTAGCGCTTATCAAGTACTGCCGTGATCTCTGGGCAAGATTTCTGTCTTATACAAAACCGGGTAGCTTGGCTACCCGTCTTCTATTTTTAGAGGTACGATATTTAATCATAAATCCTTACCCAGTAACCCTTAAAAGAGACTGCATTAGTTCAGGAATCTTGATTGGTTTCCTGACAAAATCATCCATTCCGGCATCTGAGCAAGTTTGTTTATCTTCATCAAAAGCATTACCTGTCAAAGCAATAATCCAAGGTTGAGACAGTACAGATTTACGAATGATTTTGGTAGTTTCTAGTCCATCAAGCTCAGGCATTTGCATATCCATTAAAATCACATCGTAGGACTTTTGCTTTAAGATTTTTAAAACTTCCATCCCATTATTAGCAATATCCGCAGTATAGCCCAATGTTTCGAGGATTAATATGATCACTTTCTGATTGGCTAAGTTGTCTTCTGCGACCAGAATTTCTAATTTAGCTGGTTGATTTTTCTCGGAAGACACTGGATGAATGCTGTGCAATAGCTCACTAGAATCATTCGGATTAGATGCTGCTAAGTTTTGGCTATCAGTCTCGATCGTATTAAAAGTAACGTAAAAAGTTGAACCTTGCCCCATGGTTGAATTCATTACCCAATGAGGAGGCGGAAAGCCGCCAACATTCCCGCAGCTTTCTACCCAAATCGTTCCCCCCATTAAGTTAATTAAACTTTTGCAAATGGCTAAACCTAAGCCTGTACCACCATATTTACGGCTGGTAAAAGCATCAGCCTGACTAAAGGGTTTAAATAATTTATCTAGCCGATCACCTTCAATACCAATCCCCGTATCTTGAATAGCGATCATGATTTCATGGCGCAGTCTTTTTTCCCCTGGGGCAAAATTTATATCTTCAACATCATCAATAATTTTACTAAAAACATTAACTTGAAGCCCTCCTGTAGGAGTGAATTTAATAGCATTGCTCACCAGATTGAGCAAAATTTGTCGTAGTCTAGCGCTATCACCTAAAATCACATTTGGAACTTCAGGAGCAATAAAATAGGAAAAATTAATCCCTTTTTCAGCGATCGCTTTAGTCATAAGGCTAGTGATCGATTCAAATAATTCTTTGAGAATAAAAGGACTTTCAAATAATTCAAAGTTTCCAGATTCAATTTTAGAAAAATCTAGAATGTCATTAATAATCACCAGTAAGGCATTAGCAGAATCTTGAACTGTAGAGACATAATCTTGTTGTTTACAACTTAAATCCGTAGCCGCTAAAAGCTGAGTCATGCCAATTATTCCATTCATTGGTGTCCGGATTTCATGGCTCATAATGGCTAGGAATTCGGATTTTAATTGGGTAGCTCGGACAAGTTGGATATTTATTTGCTGTAGCTTGGCTTCCGCTTCTTTTTGAGCAATTATGGCTTCTTCAACTTGTTGTTTTCGATTAAGAATTTCATCTTCATATTGAATGCGTCGATGAATCGGGATGAAAACACAGGTGTTAATAATTGTTGCGGATTGCGATTGTCGTTTTGCACTTAATAACATAGGAATATCCGTCCCTATATTTGTGCGTAATGAAAGGTAGATTTCCTCAACCTTTTTTTGTATTTTCAGCATAGGAAAAATATGACTCTGCCAAAAAACACGTCCACTCACTGGAAAAATTGAAGTTAGAGGTTTTCCTAAAAGATCTTCAAGTTCATATCCCAGTATCTCTAAAAGGGTACTATTAACTAATAAGATTTTTAGATCATCAGAAAATGATAAAAATCCACAAGGCAAAGTATTAAGAATTTCATCATTTTGAAGTGAAATCATAAATCTATGTCAGTTTATAGGCTTGCAGCAAGATATTTTTTTAGAATAAAAATAAACTCAGCAGGATTGCTGATGTGTGGAAAGTGGCCATTTGCCTTCAAGTTTTTCAGCGTAGAATTACCGAGGTGTTGGTGCATATAGGCTCCGATTTCTGGAGCAGCAAATATATCATCAGTAGATTGCAAAATTAATGAGGGCACCAATACTTGCGGTAGAAATTTGCGGTTGTCAGCATAAAAAGTCACCTTAGCAAATTGATTGGCAATGGAGTGGTCAGCTTCTAAAAAGATAGATTCAAGCTCCAAGGTTAATTCTGGAGAGTCCGTGTTTTTCATAGCTAGTGGTGCTATATAACTAGCCCAGCCAATATAATTTTTGTCCATTAAATCGATTAATTCATCTAAATCTGATCGTTCAAATCCACCTTTGTAATCTGGTTCATTCAGATAATAGGGTGAAGGACAAACCAGAATAAGTCGCGAGAAAATTTGAGGAGCACAAATAGAAGCCCGAAGGCCAATCATGCTACCTACTGAATGACCGACTAAAATAACATCAGATAAATTTAATGCTTCACAAATCTCGATAACGTCTAGAGCAAAGCTTTGGAGTTCTCCATATCGATCGGCATTATACGCACTAAGATCTGATTTACCTGACCCCAGGTGATCAAATAAAATGATTTTGTAGTTTTCTGCAAAAGCCGGTGAGATGCGATTCCACATGCTTTGATTGCCACCAAAACCATGGGCAAACATCATTGGCTGACTGCCCTTGCCAAAACTTTGGACATTATTACGTTTGAGAATGTTTTGTGCCATGGATATCATTTAGATATTGTTTTGGTTCTTTTGTACAGTGAAAAATGATTTGCGTCTGAATTTTTGTAATTATATTATGTATCTGGACATAGAGAGACTGTTTTGCCATGATCACCATTAATTTTTCCCCGATCTCATTTGCTCTCATGGCCACTTGCCTTTTCGATAAATTCTAGTAGCTGATTAACAGGTTATTCTGTGTAGATATTAGCTCTGGTAACATTGCAATTTGATATGTAACATTTTAGAAAAGCAATTGCCAGCCATGTTATAACAATAACAGGCTAATCTCTGCATAATGTTTATAGAAAGCACAATCATTACTACTAATGTCTATGGCTTTCTTTTGACTGGCGCTAAACCGCCTCGAAAGGCAATGGTAATTTAATCTATGCAGTAGCATTTGGTTCCATCCACTATGACAATCCTTTTTTACGCCTAAGCTCCTGACAGATCGTACAATGTGGGAGCTGTTGATTTTGGAAGTTATGCGGATTTTTGTCACTGGGGCAAGCGGTTGTGTGGGTCATTATGTCAGTGAGACCCTGATTAACCACACCGACCACGAGCTATTTTTACTTGTTCGTGACCCGGCCAAGCTGAAAGTTGATACCACCGTGCGGTCAGGGATCAACGTGGTGAAGGGTGATATGAATGAGATTGGTGAACTGGCTGATTTGCTCAAAACTATTGATGTGCCGGTGCTGACAGCGGCGGGCTGGGGTGGTCCTAGTGCCTTAGCGGTAAATTACACCAAAACCCATGAATTGTTGAATTTGCTAGACCCACAGGTTTGCAAACAGGTCATTTACTTTGCGACCGAAAGCATTCTGAACAGCAAAAATGAGTTATTGCCAGAAGCAGGCAGCATTGGTACTGAATACATCCAGTCTAAGCATCGCTGTTTTTCGTCGCTTCATGAATTGGCAGTGGCCGATCGCATCACCACAGTTTTCCCGACATTAGTACTGGGGGGGGACGAAACCAAACCTTATTCTTATCTATCGGCAGACTTACCCCAAGTGTTGAAATATGCCGGTTTGCTGCGCTGGATTAAGGCTGATGGTAGCTTTCACTTTATTCATGGCAAAGACATTGCTGAGGTGGTGCGCTATTTAATTGACCATCCCGAAGAAGCCGCCAAATACGATCGAAAGGTGGTGATGGGTAACGAGCTAGTGCATGTAGATAAAGGCATTCAAGAAATTTGCGAGTATCTGGGTAAGCCAGTGATTTTTCAGGTGCCTATTTCGATCGGCATGGTCAATATCATCATTAAGCTCTTTAAAATTCAGATGGCCCCCTGGGATTATTTCTGCCTACAAAATCGCCACTTTAAACACGACCCGATCGTTAATCCCCGCACTTTTGGCCTGCCTAGCTATGCGGCATCAATTAGCGATGTGCTCAGCACCCGAGGAATTCCGAAAGTAGGCTAAATTGCAACTGTTGACCCATTGATCTTAAAAATCTTAGTAGGATTTCCCATGACCGAACCAGCTTCTCTGCGCGAACGATACACAAAAATCATTGATGAACTTTTGGCCAGTATTCTGGGCGGTAAAGTAATCGTTTCCAAGGGATATATTCAGCGAATTTTGGCAGAGCGAGTTTTACCAGGGAGTAGTGAGGTCTTAGAAGGCTGTTTGCAAGAGCAAGTCACTGCTATTCAAGCACAAATTGCCAGTGAAACCAGTGAGGTAAAACAAGCTAAATTGGGTCATAAAGTTCGATCGCTAGAAATGATTGGCAAGGTTTTGGTGGAGTGGCAACAAGAGCGGCAGGCCACTGAAACAGTAAATCGGCTGGTGAATAACCTGATGCAAACAGCTCCAGCCGATCGATTGGGAGTATTATTTCAGGCGATCGATCGCAATCAGCCCGAACCGCTGAACGCTGAGCAGTTGCAGCAAGTCATCAAAGATCTGCAACTTCAGCAGCCTGACAGTGTTGCTAACCCCGAGCAACTTGTGGCTGTAGCCACTGGTTTAAAAAAAGGCTTGGCGGTACTGATCAACCTCGAACCGCATTTATTAAGTTGGCTCTACGGCTCTGGTCAGCAAACTGGTTTTGCGGAAGCTGCTAGTCAAGGCCCCTGGATGACTTGGGCAGATCGATCGAACAGTCCGGTAATTTCGCTGCTATTGAGCGCGATCGCCCGTCAAGAACCGATCCCTGATGCTTTTGCTGAAAATCCTCATCCCGAAACTTGGGTAGAGCTAGCGATCGTCCTTCAAGGAATTCAAATAGGCTTAGTGCGCTGGTTCGACCAACAGCCCTATGATCTGAGCTGGGGTAAGCGGATGTCTTTTAGTACTTTGTTGACTTTTGCTAGTTTGTGGTGCGATTTGGCTAATAAGGTGAATAACTATCCGACTCTGAGCGAAGCTTGTTTTCAAATTACGCTGCAAATTCTGCGGGCTGCCAGCCAGCGATCGGATTTTCCGTTATACGGTGGTATTTTTGCCACCCTGAACGGCGACAGCTTCCATAAAACCTTGACCTATTTTGATCAGCCTTTAAAACAGGTGACTGGCACTCAAGAAAAAGGCCGCATTATCACGGTCTTGGGCTATTCTCAAGGAGTTTTGGGGAATACCCAGCGAGCGATCGAACTATATGGTGAAGCTCTAGAAATTGCCCAGACTGCGGCTGATCGACCCTGTGAGATTGCTAACTTAAATCACCTGAGCCGCATCTATTTGCAACAGCAGGACTATGAGAAGTCGATCAGCTATAGTCAGCGGGCGTTGGTGTTGGCAAGGCAAAACGGCGATCGGCAGGGGGAAGCCAACGCTTTGACTAACTATGGTTTTGGGGAGGTATTGGCGGCGCAGAGTCGGGATGAGATGGAGCCAGAGGTTTATGAGCAAAATATTGGTTATTTGGAGCGGGGGATGGCGCTGTCTCGGTCTTTGGAAGATTTGCAGAGTTTGGCACTATGTGCGCACAGCTTGGGGCGGGCTTATTTAGCGATGGAGCAGTGGCCAAAGGCGGTGGAGTATTTGACCCAGGGTATTAAAACAGCACAGTCGATCGGAGATTTATATTTGCAAGGGATGAATATGGTTTATTTAGCGGAGGCTCACTATGGGGCGAAAGATCCGGCTGCAATGCTCTATGCGGCTTTGGGGATGTATCAGTTGCACCAAATTGAGGCGCGAGAGTGGCGCAAGTCCGCAGGTTTATTGCAAATTCTTTGTGGTGGTCAAGATCTAGAGATCTCGTTGGGTGCTGTGCGCAGTCAGCTTATACCAGTGATTGGGGTGGATGGTTATGATTATTTGCCGGAGATTATGGCGGAGTATGATCGATGTTAGGCGAGTTGTCATTTAGGTATTCTTTACCAGATGATCTGGATTGTGGACTGCTATTCCTGGCTTGCTCACGTTCTTCTCCATTTCTGAGATTGGTTTAGTCTTGTTTTAATTCTCTATTGCCCACAAAAAGGAACGGAATGTGGGCAAAATAAATCTGTCCAGACTATTACTAAAACTAAACTTTTATTTACACTTCTCTGAACAAAATGTAGTAATCGCTTACGTTTACTTCATGAGAATTAACCGATTCTTCAAGATCTTTTAAGATACTCTGGGGAGGTCGTTAGGCTTTGAATTTGGAGCTGTTAATGAAAACTTATGATTGCTATCTATCCGGGCAGCTTCGACCCCATTACCTTGGGGCACTTAGACATCATCGAGCGCGGCTGCGGGCTGTTCGACCAAGTAATTGTTGCCGTGCTGCGGAATCCGGGTAAAACCCCGCTATTTACCGTCGAACAACGGCTGCACCAAATCGAAGTAGCCACCAAACATTTATCAAATGTGCGCATCGATAGCTTTGATGGTTTAACTGTCGATTACGCCAGGAAAATCGGCGCAAGCTGCCTATTGCGCGGCCTACGGGTGCTATCAGATTTTGAAAAAGAGTTACAGATGTGCCACACCAATAAAACTCTGGCGGCAAATATTGAAACCATTTTCTTAGCGACTGCGGTAGAATACGCTTTTCTGAGTAGTAGCGTGGTTAAAGAAATTGCTCGATTTGGTGGATCTGTAGATCATCTTGTTCCCTCCCACATTTCACTGGAATTATCGCAATGCTTCAGTACAATTTCGACACCGAACTCTCTGCCGATGAAGACCTCGATCGTCCAATGAGAAATAAAAACACGTCACCTTTTGCTGGCTCTAAGTCTCAGTCACCGAAGCACAAGGCTAATGCACCAGCAAATCGCCCAGTGCCGCCGCGCCCAGAATCTGCTGAACCAGAACCCAGAACAGAAAATAGACCAGAAGCTAGACAGCCCGAGGTGCGTGAGCCACAGGTAGTGAAGTTCTTGATGGAATTGGATCGTCTAGAAGAACTACTGCTCAAAAGTCCCCGCGTGCCCTTGACTGGCAAAGCGATGGTGGCAGAAGACGATATTATTGAGCACTTAGACAAAATTCGGGCGCGGGTACCGGCCACGATTGATGCCGCTCAGTCGATCGTCAACCAGCAAGACCTGATCTTAATTGCTGCCGAACAGCAGGCCAATCAACAAATCACGGCGGCTCAGCAGCAAGCCTTTCAAATATCCAATGAATTGGGAATCGTCGATCGAGCAAAGGCTGAAGCGGCTCAAATTCAGCAAAGCATGATGGACGAATGTGCTACTGCCCGCGAGCAGATTCGCCAAGAGGTCGAACAGGCGCGTCGTCAGCAGCTACAAGAAATTGACAACATCCGTCAGCAGGCATTGGCCGAAGCCCAAGCAATTCGCCGGGGAGCCGATGATTACGCCGATCAGGTA
The DNA here is from genome assembly GCA_013297675.1 of Synechococcales cyanobacterium bin59.metabat.ball.084. Classification (GTDB taxonomy): domain Bacteria; phylum Cyanobacteriota; class Cyanobacteriia; order Cyanobacteriales; family Chamaesiphonaceae; genus JAAFHZ01. The sequence continues at coordinate 10,557 of JAAFHZ010000088.1, forward strand.
CTGCACGCGATCGATACTCAACTAGGTGAAATCCAAGCCAAAATTCGTCGTGGCCGTCAACATCTCAATGCTAACTCTGGGAACTAGCTACCAGGGAACTTTTGCGGATAGATCGCCGTCCCAGGGACAGTTACATCAATTTATTAAATTTTTTACTACCCCTAGGTCGATGATGCTTTTTCGCACTGTGCTTTGCTTATTATCTATCGCCCCTACTGCCCTAATGGGTAGTTTCGTTGGAATTGCTGTTGCTCCCCGTCAGGTATTAGCTCTAGATGCTGCTGCCCATGAATGGCAGTTGAAAGCTACCAACAAAGATAACGAGCAGGTGTTTGAAAAATTGGGTTTGAATCCTACTCAAATCAGAAAAGTACGAGCCATCTACGAAAAATACGAACCCGAAATTGTCAGTCGTCGTCAGGCGATTATCACAGCCAAAAATGAAATAAAAATTTTGGCTATCAAACAAACCCTGTCTCCCGATCCTCAGCTTCAAGCCAAACAGAAAAAAATTGATAAGCTGAAGCAGGAGTTGGCGGTTGTAAAGAATAAATTCTCCTCAGCGATGCAGGCTGTCTTGACTACTGAACAGTGGTCGAAGCTGCAACAATTACGCAAAGAGCGCCAGGAGTAGAAATTGCATCTCTATTTACATGGTTTCGCTTCGGGGGCAAATTCTCGCAAGGCCAATTTTTTCCTCGATCGCTATGCTCAACAGGGCTGGCAACTAGTTATCCCAGATTTTAACGCTGGAGGTTTTACCGATTTCACCATCTCCCGCCAGCTAGCCCAGGCAGCCAGCTACTTCACAGATGAGCCAGTAACTTTAATTGGTTCTAGCTTGGGTGGCTGGGCTTCGCTATTGTTAGCCGAAAAATATCCCCAGATCGAGAGACTGATTTTGTTGGCTCCAGCTCTAGGCTTCCCCCAACCATGGCTGTCACGCCTAGATCCTGCTGCCCTAGAAACCTGGCAATCCGCAGGATCTTTGCCGGTATATCACTACATCGAAAAACGACAGATTCCCCTGGCTTATAATTTTGTTTTGGATGCTCAGCAGTATGTACACACCGAGTTTCAGCGCCGCTTGCCCACGCTGATTTTTCATGGGATCAATGATGAGGTGGTGCCGATCGAACTCAGTAGAGAGTATGTAAGTAATCGATCGCCGAAGGCGCAAGCGGAGCTATCAATGGTGACTTTGCACGAGCTAGATAGCGATCATGGTTTGGGTAATGTGCTGCCTCAGATCTGGCGAGAGATGCAGTGAATTTAATGCAAGCAAAAAAATCTCGCCACCTACCTTGCGGCGGATGGCGATTAGCAAGCATCAAAATTCCACTTTGACTCTTCTACTGATCCACCGCAAACCAGGGTGAATCCGGAAAAAAGCAGAACCTTAATCAATCAATTCTAAAATGGGTGTTTGATCTTGTTGAGGGGCAGATACTTGTAGGGTCGCTGCCAAGTGCAGCATCGGAGTTTGAGCAACCGACTCAGTAGCTAAGGTCAGTAATGGATTAGCAAAAACCCCCGCTAGAGAAGTCGCTAACACCATTAACACCAAGCCAACTTGTAACGGTCGCATACCGGGCAAATTCCAGTTACTGCGGGGATAAGCCCTGACGGCGGCAGACATTTCTTGGGGTTCTTTGACTACCATCATTTTCACTACTCTAATGTAGTAATAGATTGAGATCACGCTAGTAACTAAAGCTAATAATACTAAACCATAAGCTCCAGCTTGCCAGCCCGCCCAGAAGATGTACACCTTACCAAAGAAACCAGCTAGGGGCGGAATGCCCCCCAGGGACAACAGGCAAATGCTCAAACAGAGTGTTAACAAGGGGTCTTTGTGATAAAGCCCGGCGTATTCGGTAATTTGGTCGGTGCCGGTACGCAGCGAGAACAAAATTACACAGATGAAACCGCCTAAGTTCATGAACAGATACACCAGCAAGTAAAATAACATACTGGTATAGCCAGCATCGGTGCCAATGATCAGGCCAATCATCACAAAACCAGCCTGAGCGATCGAAGAATAGGCCAACATCCGTTTCATGCTGGTCTGAGCCAGAGCCACCACATTACCCAAAATCAGACTGAGGAAAGCCAAAGCGGTAAATACAAAAGTCCATTCGCCCCGCACTAGGGGGAAGGCTGTTACCAGCAAGCGAATGGCCAAGGCAAAGCCCGCTGATTTAGAACCCACCGACAAGAAAGCTACTACAGGGGTTGGTGAACCTTCGTATACATCTGGAGTCCATTGGTGAAAGGGCACTGCCGAAATTTTGAAGGCAATACCGGCAATCACAAACATCAAAGATACCAGTAGCCCCAAGGACAGATTGCTCTGGGAGGCGATCGCCACCGCAATATCGGTTAACTTGGTTTCGCCGCCCGAGAGTCCATACAGCAGCGAAATTCCGTAAAGAAACACTGCTGAACTCACGGCTCCAATTAGCAAGTATTTAAGAGCCGCTTCGTTCGATCGCGGATCTCGCTTCATGTAGCCCGTCAACATGTATGACGAAAGACTCATGGTTTCTAAAGAAACAAAAATTGTCACCAGCTCGGTGGCCATAGAAAGCAACATGCCGCCCACGGTGGCCGAGAGCAAAATGGCAATAAATTCAGCTAAGGCCGTGCCAGTTTGTTCGATGTAGCGAATCGACATCAAAATGGTCACTGCTGCCGAGAGGGCAATCATGCCCCGAAAAATAATGCTCATGGGGTCGCTACTCACGGCTCCCAAAAAGCCGATGGGGTTAGCCACATGCCACTGCAAAACCAATGAGCCGATCGAGGTCAGTAATCCACCCACGGCAAAGTAGGCGATCGGGCGGGCAGCCTTGCGACCCAAAATTAAGTCGGCAATCAATACACCCAAAATGGTGACTACCACGATGATCTCGGGCAAAATCGTGCCGGTGTTTAGCTCTTGGACTAGGTCACTAAAGTTCATACTGTTTTTTCTCTATGTACCGCTGGAGCACTGAACCAAATTAGAATTTTGGCTGGCCTTGAGCATTCTACCGCAGAATAATGTGCGCTAGCCGCTCTGGTTCATGATTTGAGATGAGGCTTGGCTCGGAAGTAACCGGCGATCGACTTAGCATCGATCGGTGCGCCGTTTAAGATGGCCGCGTCTAGCTCGGCGGGGGTCATAAACAGTACTTCAATATCTTCATCATCGTCACCAGCGGGCGGCTGAGGCAATGGCACCGCCCCTTCGGCTAAAAAGGCATAAATAATTTCGTCGGAGTAGCCCGGAGCCAAAAAGAATTCTCCTAGGTCTGTCCATTTAGTGGCTTGGTGGCCAGTTTCTTCTTCGATCTCCCGCTGGATTGTGACCAAGGGCGTTTCGCCAATTTCTAAGGTGCCCGCCGGAAATTCTAAGATGCGACCTTGAACAGCAAACCGGTACTGACGCAAAATAATAATTCGCCCATCGGGCGTTACCGGAATAACCATGGCTCCGCCGGGATGCTTTACATAAGTCCAGTCTCCTTCTACGCCATTGGGTAGGCGCATCCGGTTGCCATGAAAAGAAAATTTGCGCGCCTGATAAAAAAACTGCGGCTGCACAATTTCGGCGGGTTCGTTTCCAAGGGGCATAATTAGCACTCTTGTATAGGTTGATTTAGAGCTTACCTGATACTTTAGCTAAAAAAATACTGAAGATCGTCGATCGAGTAATTTACAAGTATGGTTCAATTGGTTAAGCATTTACGAGCATCCGTCGCATGAACGAAACTCCCATTATTATCATTGTCCACAACGGCAAAGGGGGCGTGGGCAAAACCACCACTACCATGGGGTTAGCCGCGATCTTTGCCGAAACAATGGAAGTCGCGGTGGTGGATGCCGATGAACAGGGAAGCTGTAGCTGGTGGGCAGAAAGAGGCGAAATGCCTTTCCAGTTCAGTAAAGTGACTGAGCCAGAAGAATTGCGTCAATTAAAGCAAATTCAAGGATACAATCTAGTAATTGTAGATACGCCACCAGCGTTGCAACCCGCCGTTGTTACCGCCCTGATGGAAATAGCGGACTATGTGGTGCTACCCAGTCCCTGTGCGCCAATGGACCTGGCCATCCTCGTCCAAACCGTTCAGGAAGTAATAGCGCCTACCAAAATTTCGCATCGGGTATTGTTGACCAGAGTAGATAGCCGCAGTCTAAGGGAAGCGATCGATGCTCAAAACCAGCTTTTGAGTCTTGGTATTCCTACTTGCCATTCGTTTGTGCGAGCCTATAAAGCTCACGAACGCGCAGCTTTAGATGGGGCGACGATTACTCAGGCCAAGGGTAAGCAGGCGCGGGAAGCAGAAGCCGATTATCGGCGGGTGGCTGATGAATTAAAAAGAGATTGGAGAAACTAACTAATGGCAAATAGACGTGGCTTGGGTGATTTGATTAAAGAAGAGGCCAAAAAAGCAGCGGCACCGGCTGAGGAAAATACGCCAACTGCTGAGGCAGAAGTGGCAGCAGCAACTGATGAATCAGCTAATACTGATGCCGACTCAGCCGAAAAGGATAAAACCATTGCTAAGTTGGAGCAGAGCTTGGCCAAAGCTAAGACTGATCTAGAATCTGCCCAAAAGGAAGTGCTGCGCCTGATTGAAGAAAATAAACAGCTCAGAGCGGCTAAACCTGGCTCCGCTGCCCGGGCAATTACTCCAGCTAAATCTAGCGGCGAGATGGTGATTGCTTCGGGTATTCCGATCGCCCATGCTCACAAGCGCGGCAAGGTGCTCATTCCAGACTTGGTGGTGAATCAAGAGGCCGAAAACAACAAAGATTTTGCAGCTAATGCCTGGATGCTGTAAAACTAATAAATTTGCTGGTGAGAACCCTAGCTTTTCGGAGAAGCTAGGGTTTTTTGTGATTGTTTTTTATCTAAAAATATCGAGCTTTAGTTGCGATCGCAATTTCGTTCAGGTTGAATTTCGGAGATAAAGTTACTGAGTTTGCCTAATATATTGAGCTGTTTCATTTTCTCTGAGATTGACACCCCGTATATTTTCTTGAATTCAGTACTAATTCTTCCGGGATCTTTCGCTAAATTAGGATGCTTTTGAATCAGGTTTCTGATATTAATAATTAATTCATCTTTTGGACTCATATCAGTCAAAATTCCATTCTCTGCTACGAATTTAGTGAAACTTACTGGTGCTGGAAGATTTGAGATTATACTAGATGCGCTAACCCCAAATTTTTTTCGGAATTCGCCACCTAAAACTCCGGGGCTATTGATGGACTTATTCTCAGAAACTAATTCCTTAAGTACTTTGGTCAGTTGTGAGTGAGATGTAAATGCCATCGGCTCACTACTGACAGCAGCAGGCTGTTTTTCTAACCTGTTTTGAGTATTTTTTGCAATTTGAGAACCAGATTCTGATGTTATGCTGACCGGTATTTCAGGTATTAACACCTGTGTTTTAGTAATTACGAAAGCAGATTGAGCTTGAGAATAATAAACAATAGAGGTTGCTTTACCCCCAAATTTTAATTTGCAAGCGAATTGAATGAAAATTTTATCGTTTGATACAATTATTAGTTCACCAGCATCTTTCAGCATCCAGCCTATATTTATTAGCTCATGGTCAGCATTATTTTTACCAGTGGGAACATGGAATAAATGATATCCTCGATCGACCAATTCTTGATCAATTCCTTTGAGCAACTGCCAGTTACCAACGGCAATTTTAATCATCTTTGTTGTCGTCGGAAACAATTTACTAATCGTCGCTTCTAGAGCAGCCGAAATTTTGATGTTCTCAATATCTACGAGTAGAGCAATGCCTAATGATGATTGTTGCATATAGATATCTGAGTTTGTGAAGCAGTGGTTCACATCTAATCAGATATTCAGGCTGGATTCGATCGATCCGGATACTTAAAAGGCTAGAGAGATAGTAAAGATAATTGAATGAACAGATTTTTCTCTTAATCCTGGCTACTCCCTCATTCTAGTGCGAGGAACTAAGCGCTAGTCAAAAACTCCATTACATCTCCTTCTTGCACTAGATATTCCTTGCCTTCGCTACGCAGTAACCCTTTCTCTTTGGCTGCTTTGAGAGAACCATTTTCTACTAGGTCTTTGTAGGCGATCGTCTCTGCCCGGATAAAGCAGCGCTCAAAGTCACTATGAATCACCCCCGCAGCCTGGGGAGCCAACATGCCAGCATTAATCGTCCAGGCTCTGGTTTCTTTTTCGCCCACCGTAAAGTAAGTGCGCAGACCCAATAAGGTATAAGCGGCCCGAATCATCGCCGCCAAACCACCTTCCTTGACACCCAAAGATTCCAAGAAATCGGCTTTATCTTCGGGCGCTAATTCCAATAGCTCTACTTCGACCTGGGCTGAAACAATCACCACCTGGGCATTTTCGGCAGCTACATACTTGCGGACTTGCTCTACATAATCATTCCCGGTAGCCAAATCATCTTCGGATACATTGGCGGCGTATAGCACTGGCTTAGCGGTCAATAGTGATAAATGAGTAATGCTCGCCGCTTCTTCCTCAGTGAGTTCTGCTTGGCGGGCTGGCTTACCGTTGTCTAATAAGGCCACTACTTTTTCGAGGGCATCAATTTCGATTTGGGCATCTTTGTTGGTCTTGAGGCTTTTCTTAACTCGATCGAGCCTTTTACTCACCTGATCTAAATCGGCCAAGGCCAGCTCTAAGTTAATCACTTCAATATCTCGGCAAGGATCGATGCTGCCAGATACATGGATAATATCGTCGTCTTCAAAGCAGCGCACTACCTGAATTACCGCATCTACTTCCCGGATGTGGGATAAAAATTTGTTGCCTAAGCCCTCACCTTGACTGGCACCTTTGACTAAACCGGCGATATCCACAAATTCAAAGCGGGTAGGGACGATCGCTAGAGATTTACCAATTTTGGAGAGGATTTCTAGGCGCTCATCGGGGACTGAGACGATGCCCACGTTGGGTTCGATCGTGCAGAAGGGAAAATTTGCGGCTTGGGCTTTAGCATTGGCAACCACTGCGTTAAACAGTGTAGATTTGCCCACATTCGGTAGGCCGACGATTCCAGCTCTCAACATAACAACTCGCAAACAGGTTTAGCGGACAGGTGGGAAGCCGAGTAAGTTTATTGTAACAACCGAGCCACAAACACTCCGTGTTTGTGATTTGAGGTTGCAAGAATAAACGAACAGACCTATTGTATTTTAACATTTCCTGCGTTATTATTTCCTTAGAGTAATTAAAGGATCATGCTAAAGGCTGTTAAAGTCCGAATTTATCCAACTGAAGCCCAGCAAGTTCACCTTGCCCAGGCATTTGGTTGTGTGCGTTGGGTCTGGAATCAGTCTTTGAGCATAATGACCTCGACATATCAAGAGACTGGAAAAGGCATTACAGCCATGACCATGAAGAAATCTATACCCTTGTGGAAAAAAGAATTTGAATGGCTTTCAGAGTGCTACTCGCAATGCCTTCAACAATCAGTTCTTAATTTGGGTATGGCTTTTGGCAACTTCTTCGATGGTCGAGCAATGTACCCTACTTTCAAAAAGCGCCAAGGAAAACAATCAATTCAGTTTCCTCAAAATGTTAAAGTTTTAAATGATACTGAGATCAAATTCCCTGGAAAATTGGGTGCGGTTAAAGCAATCATTCACCGTGATATTGATGGTGAAGTAAGAACTGTTACGGTTTCCAAGAATCCTGACGGCAAATATTTTGCTTCTATATTGGTTGAAGATGGTATCGAAAAACCAAACTCAAACCCTGACGGTAATGTTATTGGGATAGATCTAGGTTTGACTGATTTTGCAGTTACTTCTAACGGCTCAAAGTACCAGCATCCCAGAGCTACCGAAAAACATGAACGAAACCTCAAGCGCAAGCAAAAAAAGCTATCTCGTAAAAAAGATAAGACGACCAACAATCGTCGAAAAGCCAAGCTTGCAGTTGCTAAGGTTAATTCCAAAATCAAAAGAGTCCGTGAAGATTTCTTACACAAGCTATCGCGCAAGATAGTAGACGAAAACCAAGTCATAGTGGTAGAAAATCTGGCAGTGAGAAACATGGTGAAAAACCATTGCCTAGCCAAAGCGATCTCTGATGCTGGTTGGGGAATGTTTTGTACTATGTTGAAGTACAAAGCTGAAATGGTGGGTAAAGTATACCTAGAAATAGGTCGGTTTTTTGCATCCACTCATCTTTGCTCCAACACCTTAAACCTGCTACCAAAGATGGATTTATCAGTTCGTGAGTTTGAATGTTTACATTGTGGACAAAGACATGATAGAGACATTAACGCCGCGATCAACATCAGAAATGAAGGCTTGCGCATATTGACGTTGGGAACCAGCGTTATTGCTCCTGAAGGCTATGTAAGACCAAAGCAGTATGGGCGCAAGTCCACTACTGTAGAGGCTGTGGTCGTTGAAGGGAGAAGTCTGCGTTCTACCATAAGGTGAGCGTTAGGTAGTTCACGTCTTGATTATCGATCGAACTGGTCAGGGAATCAAGTCATACCCACGATTCTTAGGGCAACCGCACACATTTTGTAACAAATGAGTGCGGAAGAATAGAAAATATGCTCAAATAGGATTGTTAAGAGTATTTGAAGGAAGTTTCTCTATGTCAACAGTTTCTAGTCCTACAAC
>JAAFHZ010000089.1 GCA_013297675.1 Synechococcales cyanobacterium bin59.metabat.ball.084
TGTGGCACCATTATCAACATCGCTAGAAGTCAGGTTGCCACTGATTACCACATCGTCTTCGATCGCTGCATTTGTTGCTGTATTAGCGACTGGTGCATCGTTGGTGCCTGTGACTGTAATTGTCAAGGTGCTTTGGTCTGTTGCTAGACCATCGCTTACTTCGTAGTTAATGACTACATCTAAGGTCTCACCATCCGCTAGGCTTTGGTACGCTTCCACCGTTGGGTCGAAGGTGTAGCTGCCGTCTGCCAACAAGGTGAATCCGGCTGGTGCTTCTTCGCTTTCTCCTAACAGTATTGAGTATGCTGCTGTGGCACCATTATCAACATCGCTAGAAGTCAGGTTGCCACTGATTACCACATCGTCTTCGATCGCTGCATTTGTTGCTGTATTAGCGACTGGTGCATCGTTGGTGCCTGTGACTGTAATTGTCAAAGAGCCTTGACCTATTGCTAGACCATCGCTTACTTCATAGTTGACAACTACATCTAAGGTTTCACCCTCGGCTAGATTTTGATATGCTTCCACTGTTGGGTCAAACACATAGCTACTATCTGGTTCAAACAAATGGAATCCGGCTGGTGCAGTTCCTATTACAGAATAAGTAGCCAGGGCACTGTTGTTATCGACATCAGTAGAAGTAAGATTGCCGAGGATTCCGCCACCATCTTCAACAGCTGCAGCAAATGAACTGCCACCCACTGGAGCATCGTTAGTGCCTAAAATTGTAAAGGTTAAATCTTGAGTACCAGAATTGGCAGTGCCATCGTTTACCCGCACGGCGTAGGTGACAGTCAAAGACTGGCCCGCTGCCAAAAAGTCTAGATTTACAGCGCCGGGGTCGTAGGTATATGTAATGTTTTGAGCTGCGCCAGTGGAGATAATAGGAGCACTAAAGGTCAACACTCCACTATCAATTAGCCCAGTAGGGAAGCCCGTGGTTAAGACCTCGCCATTTAACCGGACAACTGGAGTACCAACAATAGAGGTAGTCAGAGTGTCACCCAAGTCAGCATCTAGCACAGGTAAAGTACCAACAATTGGTGCTAGATTTTGAGCAGAAGCGTCTGGTGCTTCATTTACTGTAGATGAAAGTCCTATAACAGGAGCGCTCAAAACAGGCCCGTCGTTAGTGCCCGTAACCGTAACAGTCAATGTGCCAGGGCTAGCGCCTACTTGGTAATTCACAACTACATCACGAGTGTCCCCAACCCCAAGACCTTGATAAGCTGCACCAAAAGTATTAAAAGAGTAATTGCCATTGGGTGATAAGGTGAATCCAGCCGGAACAGCACCCACTAACGAATAAAGTGCCGAGCTACCACCTGGATTGGCTGACGCAAGACTACCGGTTAAAATAGCATCTTCACTAACTGCTGCAAATAAATTACCACCAGTTGGGTCATCATCAACCGCAGTTATATCTATTCTGTGAGTATCAGTATCTTGTCTATTAGTGGAATTATTCCTTGCACTAACAGTAATGTTACGAAAACTAGCAGGATTGTCACTAGTATCATTGTACCTAATTCCTTTTAAAATACTTGTCCAAGTAGCATCGGTTTCATTAAGACCGGTCAGAGTCAACACGCCAGTCAATACATTATAACCGGCAGTTACTCCATTGGTAAAAGCCAGGGCTGCGGCTGTTGTACTAAGAGATAGGCTTTCTGTTGCGGTGGCTCCCGTGATACTAACTGTGACCACATCCACAGCGTTATTATCAGCGGCGGTGGCTCTCAAAACTGCATTTGGAAAAAGATTCACAGGAGTTTGCTCTGTATAAGCAGTATTACCTGTACCTGGTGCATCATTGAGATCAACTTTAATTGGCATAGTACCTCGATAGTTTTTAAGTTTTTCTGTTACGAACAAAGGAGCAAAGCGCTCTCCAGGTAAATCTAGCTCCCAACGACCGCCCAAACTTTCAGATCCAACCTTGGTGGTAGCAGCAGAAATCGAGGCACCCGTCAAATGACCCAACTGAGCCACAAATTTTTGATCAGCCCCCACTGCACAGGAATAAAGTGAGATTTCATCCAAGCACCATTCTTGCAACAAGCCCGATCGAGCACCTAAAACGCCTAAATCGATCGGCTCCCGACCTAAATGAATTACTCCCGGCTCACCATGAGCCACAATCGCCAAACTTTTCGCCCCCGTCTCGGCCAACAGCCTTGTCACTACTACCAAAGCATCTTCTGTAGCATCAACGGTGTAACCAATCACCTTCGGCAACAAAGCCTCATACAACACGGGTAAATCTGATAAACGGCCATCAAACACAACTAAACCATTCGATGCAGCAGAATCAGCAGAAACTATCGAGTTGGTAGTAGCAACAGTATTCATGAATTTTTCGGGGGGATTTGTGAATTGTTAAACAGTAAAAGCGGAAAGCCATCAAAAATTGACGGCACGACGTAGGCACAACAAATAACGCCATCAAAGTTAAGACAGCTTTAAAATATTGCAGCTCAAAAACAGGGGGCTAGCGCCACCAGAACACAAATGTATTGCTTTTTCTGGGGATTACGGCTCACTAAAAATCAGTGTATACTACAATGTGTATTTAAAAATACAAAAAGCGCACTAGGCTGTGGACAGCATATACTACCATCTTAAAAATAGCAAGCATTTTGACTAAAAGAAAATAAGGCAATACCAGCAGTGATTCTAGCCACCATACGGCAGAAGATATAGACAAATTAATCTTTTTTTAATCTTCCGACAGTGACTAAACAGAATCGATAGAAATGTTTTATTTTCTAAGAATTATAGTCATAGGTAGTATACAGATCAGATGAAAATCTGCAAGTGGGAAAAAGTGGGTTATTTGTTAGACAAAAATAAACTTATGTAACAAATAGTGTCAATACTAATTTAATAGCACAAATTTGACAAAGTGCATTACCACACAAGTTCAATAGAACTACTCAGTTCGTACACCTGCAAAATGTAACAACCAAAAATAGCTGTTAATCAATGCTTGTAGTACACATAAGCTTAATTGAGTTTTTTGCCCAGCCATTTCCAAAATCGTAGTATTTCACTGCAACCAAAAAATAAGCATTGAGCAAATTGACTTGCGCATCTACGATACCCAAAAGATCTACCCCAACTAACATTCTCTCAGCATTTTTGCTTAAGTTGTTTCACTGAGCCGATTTGGAATTTTTAGGTTTTCACCACAACACCCGCAGTCTCAAACGTATATGTACCAAGAAAATATCTCAGCAGATTAAAATCTCTGCTGTTCCTCCAGCAAGAACTGTTCATGTAGTAGAGCCAACAACCGAGATTTTTCAGTACGCTGTTTGGCAGAAAAGATATTCTCTACTGTAGCAATCAATGCCTGATCATCTGCCCCATAGAAAAAAGCCTGTCGATGAATATTATGTAGCAACAAAGTTTTTTGTAAATTGGCATTTGCCGAATCATTAATACTAGAATCTACCATCAAAGCCAGATCAACGCTCGTCAAAAAAGGACAAGTCACCGCCGCCGTCATCTCTCCCGACAGCACCAACCGCCGCACCACCATATCGATCGGCTCCGGATTTTGCATATTCAGCGATCGAAACTCTCGCTCCAACACCTCCAACACCCGACCAATTCGCTGGGGATGAATAAAATAAGAATTCAAACAACTAAACATAACTCCCCTCAAATCGACCAAAGCAACCTTCTCTGGCACCTGATGCCGAGCCACCACCCGCGCCGCCTCATAAAAAGCCCGAAAATACTTTTGACAAGTCAAATAATCTAACAGCACATCAGTAAGCACCAAATCATAGCGGCTCAGCCCACTCACCCCCACCAGCGGATCTAGCACATGCTGTGCCCCTACCCCCAGCACAGTATCGTCCTCCAACACGTGCACCACCTCACCTGTCACCGCTCCCAACCGCAAAGCCGCCAAATGCCCCTGCCAACAGCCCATCACTCCCGGTCGCGGCAAACCAGCATAAACCACCGCACCATCTACCCCCGCCACCCGCTGATAATGACCCATCCCCGCATCTTGCAGCCGCTTTTCTATGGCTTGCCGCCGCTCGATCGCCCGATCTAAATTAATCCAAAAACCGCTCACCATCTCCAAACCGGGCAACTTTAACCAAGAATGCTCGGCCAACAACGAACCTAACTTATTACTCTGCTCCTGTCGCCGAGCGCTCGATTCATCTTGCCCCACATGCCAATCACCCGGAGGGGCAACCTCTGGCCACTGTCGCGCCTCCAGCACCCGAAAACACCGATCGTGAATCAAAGTCTGGCTGCGAATCATCGGCCACACCCGATCGCGCAAAAACCATTGATCGATATTGAGAGTCTCTAATTTCCCCGACTGATAACTGCTCACCAAAGGTGCCAAATCTGGCAACAAGCCCGATCGACCACCCCACATGCCCGCCAAAATCGGATCAGTATGAGTCCAGTAATCGCGCATCACATGAAACCACCGATCGCTGGCCAACCACTCCGCCACCGCTGTAGCCTCTCTCCCCGAAACCACCGAGTCAGCATCTCGCACCAAAAACCGCCGTACAGTCGGATCATTAGCCACCAAAAACCGCCAGCTCAACTTTTGCCGCACCGACTGCTGGGCGGGCTGCTGAATCACCTGGGCACCTAACTCGATCGCCAAATTCACAAACTCCACTGGCACCGAATCATCTACATAAAACCGACAAACCCAACCCGGATACACCAGCGGTAATTCTTGTAAATTGCGCACCGCTCCCCGCAAATAGCGCGGACTACTCCCCCACAGCGAAAAAGCAATTACATCACTACCACTATGCTGAGCGTCCCAAACCTGAGGAGAAGTATCTGGCCAATTTACCCGCAGATCTTCATATAAATAAGCCGCCTCAGCAAGGCGATCTTTCCGTACCAAAGACTCTTCCCCCGCCCGTCGGGCTTCATCCCAACGTTTTAGATGATGCAGAGCACTAGCCAAACCATCCCAGGCATTTAATGCATCTGGATTTTGCGCCACCACTTGCTGAAAATCTGCCGCAGCCCCAGCAATTTTATTGCTCCGCACACGCATCACCGCCCGATTTTCTAATATCTCTAAATCACTTGGATACTGCTGCAATAACCCAGACAAAACTTTCTCACCAGTGGCGTAATCTTGAAGTTGAAACAAATAATAAGCAAACTGCAAACCAGCCGATCGCGGCATATAAGACGGAGTGGCATTAACAATTGCCAAAATTCTATTGATGGCTCCCTGTCGATCGCCTTGCTGCCACAGAGCATCAGCCGCTTGATCCCAACTAGTATTAGCAGACAAATTGTGATCGATCTTATTTACATTTTTATCTGCATCAATCATAAAATTTCAGCTCAATCAATAACTACATTATGGACTATCCAACTCCCCGATAAATTCTACCACTGCATCGTACTGATCACGATAATACGAGGAGTCATATCTAAAACACCATCCAAATAAACAAATCTTACCCCATCAATTTTAGCGAAAGCATCTTCCACTAGCTTAAATTGCTCCCAGGTTACACCGGGCAAACTAAGCTGCGAATTTTGGACTATTGAAGACGGCATGATCAAAAATCCTTATGGCTAAGCAGACCCCGATATTTTATCAACTTCGATCGCAACCTGCGTCACCAGTCTTTTCCAAATATTGCACCGCAGAAAGATGCATTGAGAGCCATTATCATACATAATAACGATATGTTATCTGATATTCAATAGAGCTTTGTCTATGGAATTCAGGATTTTCGCGGTTAGATCCTTTGGATCAGGCCAGAGTTTCCAGCGATAACCTCACCACCGGCTGACCCTGCACCAGACACACCATGACCAGTCTCTCAAAACCACCTGCTAACTCCACCGCTTGGCACGCCTTAGATGTTGATCAAGCGATCGCCAAACTAGAAACCAACATCGACCAAGGGTTGAGCGCCAGCACCGCCCAAAGCAGACTAATTCAGTACGGTAAAAATGAGCTAGTTGCCACTGCCGGACGCAGTAACTGGCAAATATTGCTCGACCAGTTCACCAACATCATGCTGCTAATGCTGATTTTTGTGGCCTTCGTCTCCGGGATTATGGATGTATGGAGCATGTCTCTGGGTGAATTCAAAGGTTTTCCGTTTAAAGACACGATCGCCATTTTGTCGGTGGTAGTTCTTAATGGTGTCATGGGCTACTTTCAAGAAAGCAAAGCCGAAGAAGCTCTGGCTGCTCTCAAACAAATGGCTTCGCCCCAAGTCAAAGTACGCCGTGACGGTCGCATCTTAGAAATAGATGGCAAAGAACTAGTCCCTGGAGACATCGTTTTAGTAGAAGCAGGCGTAAAATTAGCCGCCGATGCCCGACTGCTATCGGCCTCTAATTTACAGGTAAGAGAAGCCGCCCTTACCGGCGAAGCCACAGCTTCCAACAAAAATCCGCGACTGACCTTAGCCCCAGACGTGGACTTAGGCGATCGAGTAAACAGTCTTTATCAAGGCACCGAAGTACTGATGGGACGGGGCGAGGCCGTAGTTACCAAAACCGGTATGGATACCGAACTCGGCCACATTGCCAGCCAAATTCAATCGGTCGTCAACGAAGATACACCTCTGCAAAAACGCATCAGCCAACTAGGCGATGTATTAGTTAAAGGCTCACTAGCACTAGTAGCGATTGTAGTTATTGGCGGCATGATTCCTAGCTTGCTTGCTCAAAAATTTGACCTCAAACTCTTCCGCGAACTGGTCGAAGTTTCTTTGAGTATGGCAGTAGCAGTAGTTCCCGAAAGTATGCCAGCAGTAATCACGATTACCCTGGCTCTCGGCACCCAGCGAATGGTCAAGCGCAATGCCCTAATTCGCAAGCTGCCCGCCGTAGAAACGTTGGGTAGCGTAACTACAATTTGCTCCGACAAAACCGGCACATTGACTCAAAATAAAATGGTAGTACAGCGAGTAGCTACTCTCCAGCAAAACTTAACAGTTACCGGCGAAGGCTACGAACCCAACGGTAAATTCCAAGTAGATGGCCAAGAGATCGATCGAACGCAATACCAAGATCTCACCCGCTTACTCTGGGGTTGCACCCTCTGTAACGATGCCATCTTAGAATGGCGCGATCATCAATGGCAGATCGTCGGCGACCCCACCGAAGGAGCCATGGTAGTTTTGGCCGAAAAAGGCGGAGTCGATCGAGCATCCAGCGTCGCCGCTTTACCCCGCGTTGCCGAATTTCCTTTTGACAGCGATCGCAAGCGCATGAGCGTAGTTTGCGCCCAAGAAAATGGCCATATTACCTTCGTGAAAGGCTCCCCCGAATCGATTTTAGAACGCTGTGTCGGCGCAGTCTTTGGCCCTGAACCTCAAACAATAACCAGTAATCAGCGCGATCAAATCATTCAACAAAATAATGATCTGGCCAGTCGAGGACTGCGAGTATTGGGCTTAGCCTACCGGGAAGGAGCCGAAATTCCCCCCAGCGAAGATGCCGCCGAAACAGATCTATTGTGGTTGGGCTTAGTGGGCATGTTGGATGCCCCCCGCCCCGAAGTCCGCGAGGCCGTAAAGAAATGTCAGACTGCTGGCATTCGCACCGTCATGATTACTGGCGACCATCAACTGACCGCCCAAGCGATCGCCGAAGATTTGGGCATGGCTCCGGCAGGCAGTAAGGCAATTTCTGGCCGCGAACTAGAAGCCATGAGCGAACTCGATCTATTAGAAGTAGTGGAAAGCACCAATGTCTATGCCCGAGTTAGCCCCGAACACAAGCTGCGCATTGTGCAGGCCTTACGCCAGCGCGGTCACTTAGTGGCTATGACCGGCGATGGCGTAAACGATGCCCCGGCACTCAAACAAGCCGATATTGGGATCGCCATGGGCATCACCGGTACCGATGTAAGTAAAGAAGCTAGCGACATGATTTTGCTAGACGACAACTTTGCTTCGATCGTGGCTGCTACCGAAGAAGGCCGAGTGGTATACACCAACATTCGCCGCTTTATTAAATACATTCTAGGCAGCAATATTGGCGAAATTCTGACGATCGCCGCCGCTCCACTCTTGGGCTTAGGCGGTGTACCGCTCTCCCCGCTGCAAATTTTGTGGATGAACCTTGTTACTGACGGTCTGCCCGCTCTCGCCTTAGCAGTGGAACCACCAGAACCCAACGTCATGCAGCGGGCACCTTTTGACCCCAAAGAAAGCATTTTTGCCCGAGGTTTGGGTGCCTATATGGTCAGAATTGGCGTGGTCTTTGCGATTCTTAGCATTATTATGATGAAAATTGCCTATGACTATACCCATGGCAGCACCTATACTAAATCTCCCGATACTTGGAAAACCATGGTATTTACCATGCTCTGCTTGGCACAGATGGGACATGCCCTGGCCATTCGATCGAACAGCCAGCTCCTGATCGAACTCAATCCTTTCACCAACCCCTACTTACTCGGAGCCGTGGCCGTCACTACTCTCTTGCAAATTTCGTTAATATATTTCCCGCCATTTCAAGCCTTCTTTAACACCCATCCCCTAGACTGGCTAGAAATGGGTGTCTGTATCGGCTTTAGTTTACTAATGCTGGTTTGGGTTGAAGGTGAAAAATTATGGAGTAGATCGCGCAAAAATCATTGATTTGAAGAAGTCTCAACCTCTTTTGATCTGGGTACCCATTCGTGATGGGTACCTCGATCGATCAAAGTGAGACGAACTACTTCCCCGGGCTGACCAGCAACATAGCTCAAAGTATCGCCGATGTTGCGCGGTTGCGGGGCTTCATCTAAGGTCATTTGTTGCATGACTACAGCTAGCTTACCGGGGCTTTGCAATTTTGCAGCCTGAAACAACCACGGTAAACAAGTATTGTAAACACGCAAGCTAGTTTGTAAATCTACTACATAACCAACATCAATTGGCCGAGATAAGCCGATCGATTCAAGAATAGAATTGATTGCTGCATCTAGACTGCTGCTCGAAACATACAAAATGGCATGAGTGGCGGTCATATTTTTAACCTGATAAAAACCGCTGCCTGGATTGGTGTTTTCCACTAACGCACAGCCGCGAATCCCTTGATAATTCATTTGGGGTACACAGCCACAGGCTGAACTGCCCAGATAAACCATGTCGCTATCATTCGGAACATCGATCGTTGTTTGAAATAACTGGGTGGCATCACAGTCGTTTTCTAACAGCAAAACCGGCAACTGCTGAGATTTTTTGGCCAAAACCAATGCCTTGAGATGACCGATCGTACAGCCAAAATAGCTGGGATTACAGGCAATACTTTGAATGAATTTCCCTTGCAGACCCAGGCGCATACAAAGATTTTTCATATGCTCGTTGCGCTGGTTCTCAGCAGCCATTCCGATAACCAATGTCGGAATTTTGGTCAACTCTATGTGCATGGTTAATTCCTCAAGCATGGCAAATATTCTTAACAGATTGTAATCTTTGAGAGCCTTACTCCGATTAAGTTACGAACCTTTAACTTATCTGCCCATTTAATCAATACACGGTAGCCCCTGAGGTAAACTGAGCTTTGATTATGAGTTTCTAGGTGCCTAGACTCACATATTGGGAGTTTATATCATATGTCTCATGCAGTAAAAATTTACGATACTTGTATCGGATGCACCCAGTGCGTGCGGGCTTGCCCGCTCGATGTTCTAGAAATGGTTCCTTGGGATGGCTGTAAAGCTGCTCAAATAGCCTCCTCCCCACGCATCGAAGATTGCGTTGGCTGTAAGCGGTGCGAAACTGCTTGCCCCACCGACTTTTTGAGCATTCGGGTATATCTGGGTGCTGAAACGACGCGCAGTATGGGCTTAGCTTACTAAGTTTTATCTTTTTTAAAGCAATCCCTTATATAAGCCATCCCGGCGGCAGCCTCTGTCGATCGGGATTTCTTATGTGTAAAAATCGCTAGAAGTGTTACCATATCTAGGAATATCTCGGAGAGTTGCCCCAGATGCTGAATTTTTTGAAGCAGGTTGTAGACTACGGTAAAGAAGCCGTACAGTCCGCCAAATACATCGGTCAAGGCATGGCCGTCACCTTCGACCACATGCAGCGTCGCCCGATTACCGTCCAATATCCTTACGAAAAACTGATTCCCTCTGAGCGTTTTCGGGGCCGAATTCACTTTGAGTTTGACAAATGCATCGCCTGCGAAGTTTGCGTGCGGGTTTGCCCCATCAACTTGCCAGTGGTCGATTACCAGTTTGACAAGGCCAGCAAGAAAAAGAAATTAGACAGTTACAGCATTGATTTTGGAGTTTGCATATTCTGCGGCAACTGCGTTGAATACTGCCCCACCAACTGCCTATCGATGACCGAAGAATATGAGTTGGCCTCGTTCGATCGACATGAACTAAACTACGATAGCGTGGCCTTAGGTCGTCTGCCTTACAAAGTCACCAACGATCCGATGGTTACTCCGTTACGGGGCTTGGCTTACCTGCCCAAAGGCGTAATGGACCCTCACGATCTACCTGCTGACGTGCAACGCGCCGGTAAAACTCCTGCCGAAATTAATGCTGAGAAATAGAAAAACATGAATATTGCTCAAGGTGTCCAGTTTGTTTCCTTTATCATTTTGTCAGCTCTGATGCTGGGTTCTGCTTTAGGAGTAGTTTTACTAGGAAATATTGTCTATTCGGCCTTTTTGTTAGGAGGCGTATTTATTAGCATGGCCGGAATTTATATTCTGCTGAACGCTGATTTTGTCTCGGCGGCTCAGGTGCTGATTTATGTGGGTGCCGTTAACGTCCTGATTCTGTTCGCCATCATGCTGGTGAATAAAAAAGAAGACTTTGTACCCGCCAAAAATTCTTGGATTGGCAAAGCATTAACCGGCGGAGTTTGTGCTGGCCTGTTTGCTCTATTGTCGGCAGTGGCCGTAGTTACTCCTTGGCAACCACCCACTGAAGTAGCTACCGGCGAAGGCTCCCTGGTGCCTTTGGCCAAGCATTTCTTTACCGATTTCTTGTTACCTTTTGAATTAGCTTCGGTCTTGCTGTTAATGGCTATGATTGGGGCAATCGTCCTGGCTCGTCGGGAGTTTATCCCCGACACTACCGAGATGACCGAAAAATCTGCCCTCACTCTACCAGAAAGACCCAGAGAGCTAGCTGGCAAATAGTTTTGAGATTTTAATAATATGATGCAATTACAACTTCCTTATTTTTTGATTTTGGCTGCGGCTTTGTTCTGCATTGGCATTTATGGCTTGGTTTCTAGTCGTAATGCGGTACGGGTTTTGATGTCGATCGAGCTAATGCTAAACGCCGTAAATCTCAACCTGATGGGCTTCTCTAATTATTTAGATCCGGTGGGCATTAAGGGGCAAGTGTTTGCGGTATTTGTAATTTCGATCGCGGCAGCAGAAGCGGCTGTTGGTCTGGCGATCGTCCTGGCTATTTACCGGAACCGGGATACTGTGGATATGGAGAAATTCAATTTGTTGAAGTGGTAAAGAAATGCCCCTCATCCCCCAACCCCTTCTAGTGCGGCAAGAGTTTCGTCTGAGGCAACCTCAGACGCTTGCCCTGCACGCCCAGGCTTGGGAGAAGGGGAGCCGGAGCTAGAAAGTTTGGCTTACCCTCATCTGGCGGAAACTATGACAGTTGCAACTGATGTAAAGTTAACTCTGGAGCAGTACCTGGAATATGAAGATGGTACTGGGCAGCGCTATGAAATTATGGATGGGGTTTTAGTTGAGATGGGTACAGAGAGCGCATTGAATCTGTCGATCGCTTTTGTATTGGGGATGGCATTGGCAAACTTAGGAATTCCGGGATATCTGATTGGCTCGAAGCATCGTGTTGCGGTCAGCTCTACCCAAGTCAGCGTGCGCGAACCAGATTTGTTGGTGCATTCGGAAGCTTCTTATGCGGCGGTCAGTCAAAAGAAAGAGTCTCTGCTAGAGTATTATGATCCTTTGCCGGTGCTGCTAGTTGAAATTGTGTCACCAGGTGACGAAGAGAGCCGTAATTATCAGCGAGATTATTTAGAGAAGCCTTTGGAATATGCCGATCGAGGTATCTCGGAGTTTTGGCTGATCGATCCAGCCAGAGGATGGATATTGGTAATGAACTTAAAAGATAGTGTTTATCAGCAGGCTAAATTTGTCGGGGATGATTTCATTGTGTCTGCTGCTATTCCACAAGTCAGGCTGACTGCTAAACAGATCTTGCAAGCCGGAAGATGAAGCTAAAAATCGCTATGGTATCTGCTGATAAAAGTAGATACCATAGCGATTTTTATTAATTTGAGTTAGTGAGGTAGAGCTAATCAGCCCGTCCTCTCCATTAAGCTTCGATCATTACCCGCAAATTACCCCGCTTGCGAGTCACCCGACAAGAAGTAGTCGCCACATGGTAATGCTCAATTTCAGGAGTTTTCTCCCGCACAAACTCCACATCTAGCACCGTAGCACCGACCCGCAGATTTTCGATCGACAACTGATGAATCGACTCGGGCAGCGCCGGATCAATGATCCGCACCTGATTACTCTCTACGTTGGGCACCAAATTCACCAT
The DNA here is from genome assembly GCA_013297675.1 of Synechococcales cyanobacterium bin59.metabat.ball.084. Classification (GTDB taxonomy): domain Bacteria; phylum Cyanobacteriota; class Cyanobacteriia; order Cyanobacteriales; family Chamaesiphonaceae; genus JAAFHZ01. The sequence continues at coordinate 12,533 of JAAFHZ010000089.1, forward strand.
CATTTGCACTAATTGGAACACAGTACCAGTAGCCCAAGCTTGGGGTGTACAGGCTACCGGATATTGTACCGGATTGCCCTGACTGCGAGCGTAGCCACAAAATAGCTCTGGTGGGCGATGATAGGGCTGATGCCCAATCATGTCAAATAGACCCTGGGCAACTTCCAAAGCCTGATCGGGGAAGCCGCTAGAGCGCAAACCCAGAGTAATCAAACTATTGTCATGAGGCCAAACCGTGCCAGTATGATAGCCGATCGGATTGTAAGCTGGTGAATCACTGCTTAAAGTGCGAATTCCCCACCCGCTAAACAAATCTGGAGCCATTAAACGCTCGGCAACACTCTGAGCTTTTTCGGCGGTCAAAATCCCCAAGTGTAAACATTGGCCAGGGTTAGAACTAATGCCATCCACCTGTCTCTGTTCGCCGTCTAGAGCCATTGCCAAGAAATCTTGATCTGCTACCCAAAAATCGCGATTGAATCTTTCTTTGAGTTCCTTGGCCGAATATTCCCAGTGGTCAGCCAAATGCTCTTCCTTGCGAATAGTCCGAGCAATTTCACTCAGGCGCATTTTGGCAGCGTAGACGTAGGCTTGTACTTCGCACAGAGCGATCGAACCTTCGGCTATTTTGCCGTGCCGATCGACTATACAGTTACCCGAATCTTTCCAGCCCTGATTTTGCAAACCGCGCTTCGATCGCTGGTAATAAGCCAAATAACCATTGGTTTGCTCCATTTCTTGGTCGATCCAGGCCATCGCCGCCAAAGCGTTGTCCCACAGCCGGTCTAAGATTTCTCGATCGTGAGTCCAGCTATAGTATTCTGCGTACAGCATCAGCCATAAAGGCGTGGCATCTACGGTGCCATAGTAAGGAGTATGGGGAATCTCATTACAGCGGGCCATTTCGCCCAAGCGGATTTCGTGCAAAATCTTGCCCGGTTTTTCATCCCGCCAGTCGTTATGGTCTTTGCCTTGATACTGGGCAAGAACCAGCAGAGTTTCTTTGGCGATTGTCGGGTCTAAAATCAAAGTCTGGGAAGCAGCAATAATTGCATCGCGGCCAAATAAAGTACAGAACCAAGGCACTCCCGCCGATAATACCTTGCCAAACTCAAAGCTTTGACGCAGCAGATAGACATCTTTTTCGGCGCGTTCAATGATCTGATTGATCGCCGGGTTGTCGCAGCGAATCTTGGTGATCTGCGATCGCCAGCGCTCTTCTTCGGCTAGCTCGGCGGCTTTGGCCTGATTTAGTTCAGCGGGCAGGCGCACTTGCGAAACCGGCTTGCTGTTCATCAGCATGGCCAGCCGATAGCCCATTTTGAGTTCACAGTGAGACTCTAACCGCACATTCCAGACCGCAGTATAGCCTTTGAGGTAATCGGGGAGCTGATGTGCAAACTCAATGTGCGATTCTAAGACGGCCTCATCTAAACCGCGATAGGCTAAGGTCAAATCAGTGGGTCGATCGACTAAATAATCTCGATCGACTTCAGCAGAGATTGATGCAGTATCATCTTCGGCCACTCTTCTGAGAATGCCGCCGCGACTTTGGCGATCGAAGCCCCGAATTTCAAACAAATCGGCAAAGTCAGCATCGAAGCTCAGGCTGAGCTGGAATTTCACTGTATTTGGGCCGTAGTTGTGCACCACCAATTCTTCAAATAGGCCACCGTTAAGTACGAGTTCGCGCTGAATACTAATGGTTTCGGCAGGAATACCAATTTCGGTGGGTTTATCTTCGTCCCACAAAATTGGATTGGTGCAGAGAGCCGAAAGGGCAAAGCCTTTATCGGCGTTGCTGGTGAGGAGAATGGGCGATCGACCGTTGATTTGCAGCTCTAACCGGTTTAGGAATCGAGTATCCCGGCAGAACAGTCCCATGCTGGTAATGGCTTCATCGCGGGTACAGCCGGAAATATTACCAATGGTATCGGCGATTAGAAATAGGTCATCATCTTTTAGGGTTAAGGTAGGCTGCGCTCGGTCTGTAAGTACGCAACCCCATTCCGAGATTGGTAGCTCCACAGCCGGGACAAAAACTCTACCTTCGAGATCGACAAAGCTTGACATAGTTTCACCTCTAGGGTGTGAGTGATTTTCTGAGGATGAGTAGTTTTGTCCTCGCGTTCATTCCAGTATTCCTCAAGCAGTTAAAAAATCACTGCCACGAATGAAGAATTTATGAAGAAAATTATAAAGGTCTAGGTGTTTTTTTTATAATTTCTTTATATTTTTCTTGAGAAGATACAAAGTGAGCGCTGGACAAGGACTACACTGATTTACCACCACGGAAAAACAGTCGTTTCTGGAAAAGTTTACCTTGGGAGATGCAAACACTCACTATCTAAGACATACTTGCAACAAATCTATATCTAGTTGCTGCAAGTCATGTTCATTCTAGATTTCTACCTCGGTTTCTATCTTACCCTCTACATGGGAGCTGGCAAGGACATTTCGGATGGTAAGAAAATTCGGGCGCTGGTAGCCGCAAGGGCGATCAGAAAAATGAGTACAATGGTTGCGGGTAAGACCTTTTGGCGTAAAAATTGCATGGTTTTGGTAAAAAGTGAAACTTAATAACGTTATTATCGCCCACAAAGCCGGGGACAAGTTTAGTCAGAGCTTTGCAGAAAAATCAGCCCAGCAGCTAGAGGCGCGGGGCAGCAAAGTGTTAATGGGGCCAAGTGGTGCTAAAGACAATCCTTTCCCGGTGTTTTTGGCTTCTAGCCATGAGTCGATCGATCTCGCTTTGGTCTTTGGCGGTGATGGCACGGCCCTGGCCGCTGCTCGACATCTTTCTCCGGCAGGAGTGCCCATTTTGGCTATCAATGCCGGGGGACATTTGGGGTTTTTGACAGAATCGTTAGATTTCATGGACGATTCCATCAGCCTCTGGGATCGGCTAGAGGAAGATCGGTACGCGATCGAGCAGCGGATGATGTTACAGGCTACGGTCTATGAGGGTGACTCTAGTAACCGGGAGGCCGTGAGTGATACTTACTTGGCGCTAAATGAAATGTGTATTAAGCCAGCGGCAGCCGATCGGATGCTCACGGCAATTTTGGAGCTAGAGATTGACGGCGAGGTGGTTGATCAGTATCAAGGCGATGGTCTAGTGGTTTCGACCCCTACTGGCTCTACTTGTTACAATCTTTCCAGCAATGGCCCGATCGTCCATTCCGGGATGGAGGCAATTACGGTGACTCCTATTTGTCCGCTGAGTCTTTCTAGTCGAGCTGTAGTTATTCCCCCGGCAGCCCGGGTAGGAGTGTGGGCTTTGGGTGACTATGAACTTAATACGAAGCTGTGGATGGATGGGGTACTAGCAACTGCCATCTGGCCGGGGCATCGAGTAGAGGTAAGTAAGGCCGACTGTCGCGCCCAGTTCATTATTCTGCGCGAAGACTATTCTTATTACCGTACTCTGCGCGATAAATTACTGTGGGCAGGAGCCAGAATTAAATATAACAATCACCATCGAAACTAATCTCAATGTCAAAGATTTAATGGGGTCCAAGCTTTAATGGGGTCAAAGCTTGGGTGGGCAGCAACCTTCGCTCAAGTCAACTCTGATTGCTGCCCATGACTATCTAACGAAAACCAAACTTGCGTAGAATCTTCTTTTCTCTAGCAGCCTGCTCTGAGAACTTGGCTTTCTCCGCAGCGGTGAGTTTCCAGTTCACTTTACGGGTGCTAAATTCTCCCGAATTCCATTCCACTACTGGTTTTTCGTTCCGAAAACCCACGCCCCCAGTGCCTTCCCACAGAGATAGTTGTACTAACTTGCCTTTTTTAAAAGTACTAACCCCGATCGGTGTGCCCTCGGCGCTAGTTCTTAGATAAACCGGCGAGTTATTTGCAACACAAAGGTCATAAGAGATTTTGGCTCCTCCTTCGGTTACTTCCAGCTTTTTCTCCTGACAGTTTTCCACGTTAATACCCTCAAACTCAGCGGCTTGAGTTTTGATAAATTTGTCGTAATTGTCTGCCAAGGTAGCCAATGGTGTAGCCAGAGTAAATCCAAGAGCAATCGAAGCAGCTAATATTTTTCGCATGATTTGTATTGATGTTGATTGTTAGTGATTAGCTGTGGAAGCTGTATCTAATTAGAAAAATTCCTGATTACTTTTACTCAAAGTCCATCCCCGTCCAGCTTTGTTTTTACAGGTTAGGCCAGTTTGCTTAGATATACAAGTAAAGCCATTCTGTTTCCAAGTTTTACCATAAGCCAACACTGGGTTTTTGGGGTCTAGACCAAGGGTGTCGCCGTGACACGATCGTTCAGCTTTGCCAGTTAATGTCATGTAAAAACGATTACCCCAATCGAGTTCACAGTCTTGGGGTTTGGGGGGTAACTTGGCATTGTTGGTTTGTATTTCGCACTCCAGGGTGTTATCGGAGGTATTTGCACGACAGTGAATGTTACCAGAAGGAATCTTGAAGTATTCGTCTTCGGCTGCGCCAGGTGCTCTTGCCCCTTCGGCGATCGATGGTGTAGCTGTAAATTTGAAAAAACTTAATCCGGTCAGTATTGCTAAAGTTCCTATTAAACTAGAGCGACGCAGCGATTTCATGGTGTTGGTGATTGAAGAATTTAGCTGATATTACATTTTAACTACGGGATCTGTCACCAAAACGAAAAGTTCCTTAACCATATAAACGCTTAACAGCAAACCTATGGAATGCACTAGAAGCCTTCATGCTCTATCCAATTATCAATTTGATTGTTGAGCAGTCTGTTTTCGTAGCGGCGATTGCGACGACGGCCTTTCGCTGGCGAAGCCCGTTTGGCAGAACGCTTATCTTGCACAATCGCCTCAATATCTGGGGCATCCTCCCAATTTTGAAGGCTATCGATCGAAGTTCTTTTGGTCATAAGTGCTGCATCTGGTGAAAGCCGAATGCTCTTAAGCTAATTGATCGCCCCCGCTCTGATCAACATTTCTACGGCATCAGCCGATCGCACACATTGTCGCGCCTCACTTAAGGCCGTCATCCCCCAACGATTACAAGAAGATACATCTGCCCCGCCTTTGATCAAAATACCCATAGTTTCCAAATCTCCCTTAGTTGCTGCCATCATGAGCGGAGTCCAACCACCCAAGTTAGCCGTGTTCACCGCCGCGCCTAAATCCACTAAGGCGCGGACAGTATAAGAGTGTCCTTTGTCTACCGCTAAATACAGTGCAGTGTCACCAATCTTGTTGACTGCATTAATCTCTGCGCCCATGGCCACCAATCTTTGCACAATATCAGTTTCGCCAAAGCGGGCGATCGACATTAGCACGGTTTCTTCTAGACGATTGCGATCGGAGATATCAGCTTGCCGATCCAGCAGCAAAGCCATCACGTCTCGTTTGTCTGACTCGGCAGCATACATCAAAGCCGTATAACCGCCAGTGTTTTTGGTGTCGATCACCGCTCCTTGATCTAGCAACATCTGGGCAATTTCGGTGTGTCCCTCGCTAGCTGCCCACATTAGCGCCGTATTGCAGCCGCCAAATGCCTGAATCCCGCTGGTGCTGGCATCAGCTCCTTGGCTCAGGAGAGCCGCAACTGCTGCCACATCTCCTTGCACCACGCTGCGGATTAATAAATCGTTGATATCACTCATAAATATTGTGTAAGCTGCGAACATTTTTAATTTAGCGAAACTGTCGATTGATTGCAGCCTGCTGCCAACTTCTGGCTCACAGCAAACATTTTAAGCTATTAATAAGTAAAACTGATGAGAGTGATACTTTCAGCAAATGACGGTTTCCTTTACATTCCTTAATTTTGCTTCTAAGGTAGAGACATACAAACAAAAACCGTTTCGCAAGAAACACATTCATACCGGAATTATAAAATGACAACAATCTTACAGCAGCGCGAAAGCGCCAATGTATGGGATCGCTTCTGCGGATGGGTAACATCCACAGAAAACCGCCTTTATGTAGGCTGGTTCGGCGTTCTCATGATCCCAACCTTGCTTTCTGCAACCATCTGCTTCATCGTTGCTTTCATCGCAGCTCCTCCAGTAGATATCGACGGTATCCGTGAGCCTGTAGCTGGCTCCTTGATGTACGGAAACAACATTATTTCCGGCGCAGTAATTCCTTCTTCTAACGCAATTGGCTTACACTTCTACCCTATCTGGGAAGCAGCTTCCTTAGATGAGTGGTTGTACAACGGTGGTCCTTACCAATTAGTAGTATTCCACTTTCTAATCGGAATCTTCTGCTACATGGGTCGTGAGTGGGAACTGTCTTACCGTCTAGGTATGCGTCCTTGGATCTGTGTTGCTTACTCCGCTCCAGTAGCAGCAGCAACCGCAGTATTCTTGATTT
>JAAFHZ010000009.1 GCA_013297675.1 Synechococcales cyanobacterium bin59.metabat.ball.084
GACCAACGCTCATTGTTTAATTGATAATAATACAGGCAAACCAGTTGTGGCTAAAAACTCTGACCTCAGCTCAGCACAATTAGTCTTTAAACCTAGTCTAATCAAAAATACCTCGATCGATAGAGCACGAGTGATCGATTATCAATATGGCACTACCGATCCACGCAAATCTGGTTCGACCGAAGACTGGGCAATCTTAAAACTCGATAAACCTTTAGGTGATATCTATGGTTACTTAGGCTGGCGAGAGCTAGATCTTTCCCAAAAATCGGTGCTGAGTAAAATTCGCCAACGCCTGACACTAGTAGGATACGCCGGAGATTATCCCAAACTGCAAGATGCCGCCGAGCTGGGCAAACCCGGTGAAACTGCTGGAATGCATCGCAAATGCAGTGTCGAGGGTGTCGATCGGGGCTTAGTAACTCATCTCTGTGATAGCAATCCAGGAGCCTCTGGGGGGCCTATTTTTGCTTATTTTAGAGATATTAAAAGCTACTCGATCGTAGCACTCCACTCTTCTAGTTTCACTAATAGCAGCGGCAAAGTGCGCAATCGAGCAGTGCAAGTATCGCGCTGGGCAGCTCAAGCCAGTGCTCTCCGGGGCAGTAAATGATGGCGGCTGAAGATTTATTGGCCTAATAGATTATTTGGCAACAGATTTGAGATAAATAGCCAAATCAAAGCGGTTGGCCTGCTCACTAACGGCATTACTCACTAGCCCGATCGAGTTAATCGCCTGCAAAATCGTCTGGGTATCTGCTGGGAATTTTTGTAGGGGCAAATTGCCATTGGTAGACATTTTATTCACATCTATATAAACCTGAGCATCGATAGCTTTGCTGCCGCCGAAGGCGATCGGCGAGATTCCACCAGAAATTACTTTCCGAAAATCTGAGTGGTTTTCTAGGGATTTATCTGGGCTGGGCAAAAATTGCTCAGTAATTGGCACCCCCAAAGTCAAAAACGCCACCTGATTGGGCAGCCAGCCATGAGTAGCCTGAGTCCCGCCGAGAGCCGCAGACCAACGGACGATCGACAAATCTTTTAGATTGGTCTTGTCTACTTTGAATTTATAGCGGTTCGCCATGGTTTGATCTAAACTGCTCATGGTTTGATCAGTAGCCGCTGGATCGGTCGATCGAGAAAGCAACAGCACCGCACCGCCCACCGAGCCACTCTCGATCTGAGTTTGAGCCGCCGGAGTTTGGGGGACAATCGCCACCGCAAACTCACCGCTGCCCCAAGATAGAACATCGCTATTCAAATCTAATCCTGTACTAGATTTCAGACTGTCTTGCAATACCTGAGGCTGAATCGGAGCTGCTGGATTATTGGCTGCCAACGATAAATATTCTGCCCACAGTTGGCCTAAACTACTGCCAGATAACATTAACATCGTGCGATCGGGTAATTGGGCAGCGAATCCGGGGCTGTTTTTACTGGGAGTTAATTTTTTATTGCTCCACACTACCCCTTTCGCAGCCAGCACCTGATCTTTGATGGAGATATTCATGAGCATGGCTTGAGAAGTGAGTTTAGCCTTGCTTTTGCTCCCCAGCACCTCCGGTAGATTGACGTAAATCTGGGCGATTGAGTCACTCCCAGTGATAGCCTGATTCATCTGAGCATAGGCAGTCACAAATGCTAAATTTTGTCTTTTTGGGGCACTAATAACTTGCTCGATTATCCTCTTGCTGCCGATCGCTAAAAATTTCTCATCCTTGTAGGCAATCACCGCGCGGGATGCTGTGGCCGTTTCCCAAATGGTCACTCCCTGATATTGCCGTTGGCTACCTGGCTGGGCTGGCAGCTCATTCCGAATTGCCAATAAAGTCAAATGATCGCCCGTTGCTAGCTGTGCCCAGTAAATTTCTTTGCCCAACCATGGCGGAATGCTTTTGAGTAAATCGGTGCTGCCCAAAGTTTCTTGAGACCATTTGGCTAACTCGCGCTCTAGGATCGATCGACTGGCCGGAGTCCCCATCTCTCTTAGTCGCAACCAGTCTGATCGATCGATCGATATTTGGGCTGCCAGAATGGTATTGGCTGGCAGTAGGTTCATGCCGTTTAGCTTGCTCACAGTTGGAGTCATAGCCACATAACCACCTGCTACCGTGGCAACAACGGCGATCGGGGCAATAAATAGCCACCAAGGACGGCGGCGTTGAGGTTGGGGATGAAAGGGGGTCAAAGCCCCAGAAATTGGCTCTTGCATAAGCCAATATCCTACTAGACTTCTTGGCCGTTTTAATCGCCCAATATTATCTAAGTCGATGTACTATTTTGATCTCCTGCGTCGATACCAGGTTGCCCCAGCCACCAAAAAAGCGATCAAAGTGGAAGCAATAGTCAAATGCCACAGGTCGCCCCGCCGCAGATCAGTCAGACCCTCACCCATCAAAATAAACGGCAGCAATCCCGGCGTAGTGCCAATCACTGTTCCTAAGAAATAATCCTTAAATTTTACTCCACTCACCCCTGCCCCAAAATTCACCAAGCCATAGGGCAACAGCGGCAATAAGCGCAGGGCAATCATATAAAACAAGCCACCTTCAGCAATTTCTTGATCGAGCTGCTGCCAGCGACTACTAAACCGCTGCTGGATAAAATTGCGCCCCAAAGTGCGACTAAACCAAAAGCAGAGTATGGCGGCCAAGATTGCTCCGATCGTTGTCCAGAGCGTACCCCAATACACTCCAAATACCGCCCCGCCCACTAAGTTTAAGGGAGTAGAAGGCAGCAAAAAGAACGTAGCGACCATGTAGATCAGCACATAGAGCAAAGGTGCCCACCAGCCATGTTGAGACAGCCACTGAGCCAGAGTATATCGATCGATGCCACCTAACCAATAGGCGGCTGCAATCGTTAATCCTAAACAGACCAACGTTAATCCCAAAACTAGCGTCCTGGCCTTCAACACGATTACTTATTCGGACTGTTAGGAGGAATAGTGCTACTAGGTACAAGAGGGGTGGGCGCGGACACCGGACTAATGGTTGCTGCCGGATTAGGGATGGCACCAGAAAAGGGAACTTGAGGCGCTACATTCAAAGTTAAGGTGTAAGCACCAGCAGGCATACTATCTGGCAGCATTACTTTCACTGTGTAGTCACCAGATATTAAAAGAGTGCCATTCCAATCCACAACTTCAGTGGCGCGAAAATCGACTGGTTGACCGTTGGGAGCCACAATGCTCATCTTCATCCCACCATTGACATTAGCGACCAAGGTTTGATTTTGCTGCAAACCAGTCAACTGATAGACCATCACCTGATTCGTTTGCAGCGTGCCCTGGCGAACTAAGGGCTGTCCAGGAATAAGTGTGACCTGCTCAGCAGCAAGAACTTGAGGTACCCCAGGAGTCGCGGGTGGAGCGGCTTGTCCGGGAGCTGGTTTATCTGGGACAGGAGTTGCTCCACTAACGATCGGTGGGTTTGAAGGCTTCGGCGGAGTTGCAGGAACATCACTGAACATCATCTTGAGCAAAACAAAGGGAATCAAAGCCACTAAACCACCAGCCCCGGCCAAAATCCAAGGACTGTTTAAAATAGGACTGCGCTGGCGCTGCTTGGGAGCATAGGTCGTATAGCGATTAGGTGCTTGGCCACTGTTGCCAGTAATGCCGCTGCCTGGAGAATTTGGGGCATCTAACGCTGCAATCAGTTCAGGATTATCACCACCAGCTACCAACTCAGCTACCGATCGCAGTGCTTGAGCAACCTCTTTGGCCGATTGGTAGCGGGCAGCGGGACGATAACTCATCATCCGCATCAGCACCTTGGCAAACCACGGGCTGATTGTAGGTAGCCATTGCTGCCATTTCCAGCTCATGCTAGATTTGTCAATGAGGCTTTCGGGCTTGCGACCGGTCATCATTACTACGGTGGTTACGGCTAAGGCATACAAGTCGCTGTTGGCATAAGCTTCACCAGTTTGCAACTGCTCATTAGGGGCATAGCCCGCCTTACCAACAGTAGTACCTTGTTCCCCTACTTCGCCTTCGGCCTCTAGGTTGGTAACTCCGGCTTTCACCACGCCAAAGTCAATGAGTACAGGTAATTGGTCGCTTTCGCGGCAAATAATATTGTCAGGAGAAATATCCCGGTGAATGATGCCCTGAGCGTGGATATTTTCGAGTACAGGCAACATGTTTTGCAAGAAAGTAATGGCTTCTTGTTCAGTAAAGGTGCGTGATTCCCGAATTCTTTCGCCCAAAATTTTGGCATAGGTCTTGCCTGCCGCATATTCTTGAATCAAAAATAGCCGTTTCGCTTCTTCAAAGTTGGCGCGAAAACGGGGAATTTGGGGATGATTAATTGCATATAAGGCTTGGGCTTCCCGCTTAAAAAGTTCGCGGGCTTTGCGCAGAGAATCGCGCCCTCGTTCGTTAGGAGTAAATTCTTTTAAGACACAAGGTTCATCGAAACAAGCTGTATCCTGTGCCAGGTAGGTACGACCAAATCCGCCTTGACCGAGGATCTTGGTCACTCGGTAACGCTTTTGGAGCATCGTTCCTAAAGGAATGGGTGGTTGCATAGCTGAATCGATCGCCCTCAATAAGGGAAAAACATCACTGAAAGATACACCGATAATCTTAGACTAACCGAGCTGCATAAATTGTTCTAGTGGTAAGATACCAAGAAAAGGTTGGGGTATCCAACATTGGCAAAAACACTCTAAGTTTCTATTCTAGCGGTTGCAGTCATTGATTTCTCTCCAGTATCATACCCATAGATTCCACCTTAATTAGTAACTGCCCAAATCATCAGCATTTTGAACTAGCCGCAAATTCTCCATTCCACAGACTTTTATGCCTATTTTGCCCATGCGCATTTTGTTAGTAGATGACGAGGAAGAATTAACTAATCCTCTCAGCCATCTGCTGCACCAAGAAGGCTACCAAGTTGATGTAGCTGCTGATGGTCTTAGGGGCGTATCGCTGGCGATCGAGCATGTTTATGACCTGTATATTTTAGATTGGGTGCTGCCCGGTAAAAATGGCATCGAGATTTGCCGCAGTTTGCGATCGACCGGCAATAATAAGCCAGTATTGTTCCTAACGGCTCAAGATACCCTCGATGACCGAGTACAGGGTCTAGATGCCGGTGCCGATGATTATTTAGTGAAGCCTTTTGAGCTGCGAGAGCTGTTGGCCAGAATTCGTGCTTTGCTGCGGCGGGGGAGCGAGCTAATTAGCCGCAAACTCACCGCCGCTGATATTTCCTTAGATCTCGATAGCCAATTGGTCTATCGAGCGGGCAAGACGATCGAGTTATCCGAAAAAGAAGCCCAGCTTTTGGCCTATTTAATGGTCAACGCCGGTCATTTGGTCACTCATCAGCAAATCCATGATCATCTTTGGGGTGACAGCAGCGAAACGCCCAGCAGTAACGTTTTGGCGGCATTAATGCGGCTATTACGGCGCAAGCTGTCGATCGACGGAATGCCCGAATTGATTTATACGGTCTATGGCAAAGGCTACCAAATTGGTAGCCCTTAATTACTCGCTAAAACGACTGGTGAATTTTAGCCAATAGCTCGATCGATCACCCATTGCTGGATGCCATTAGCTAAAACCTTGGCTAATCGCTGCTGAGTTGCAGGCTGCGCCAGATCAAAGACTTCTTCGGGGGAGGTCATAAAACCCACTTCTAGTAATACCGCTGGTGCAAACGTAGGACGAGCCACCGCAAAGCTTCTTTCGATTACACCGTTGTTATTCAAAATTGGGCGTTGGCCTACGCGGGCAAAATAGTTTAAGACGCTAGCGGCTAGGTTTTGAGACTGGGGATGATACCAATAAATCGAAGTACCTCTGGCTTCTCGATCGGAGGAGTTATGGTGAATGGAAATCGAGAGAGCTGGCGCTGTTTGGTTAATGATGACCTGCCGATCGTCTAAAGATGGGTTCAGATCTGTGCTGCGGGTCATGGTGACAATTGCACCGCGTTTTTGTAGTTCTTTTTGTAGTTCTATCGATAGCTGAAGGTTTAAGACCTTTTCCATGTAGGTAGTGCCTTTGGCAGTACCCAATGCCCCAGAATCTTCTTTGCCGTGGCCGGGGTCTACGACAATTTTGATGCCTTTGAGAGGTTGAGAAATATTCGAGATAATTTTGGGCGGCTGACGCAGAGTGAGCACCAAGGTATTGCTGTCATAGCGTAATCTATAACCCCATTGCTGCTTAGGTTTGAGTTGGAAGTTGAAACGGATGGCATCATTGCCGACTTTTTGCCAAGTGGCGCGATCGACCACTGGGTTAGTAAATTTGACGGTATTAGCCCATTTTTGAACTCTGTTGTTTTCAGTAAGAGTTGGAATGGTGCTGCTGGTGTTATGCAGAGTGAGGCTAAATGATCGATCGGCTTGGGCTACTTGGATGGGTACAGCGCTGCTGAGAGGAAACAAGATTTCGGTGGCTTCGGCTACTGCTCTAGTGCTGACATTGGTAAGCTGGGCGTTGGCTAAGGCCGGATTGTTCGCCAAGATTAATTCGGAAGACTCGATCCAGGCTCCGTAGTCTAGCTGTGACCAAGCCACTGACTGACGCGATTTATTTGGGCCTGCGGCGGTGGCAACGACCCGAGCCTTGGTGCCTTTGGGTAAAGGGGTCAGCCTTGCACAGTCATCATCGGGGCCAAGTCTGGTAACACCGGCATCTTTGATTACTTGGTATACAGGAAAGCTAGATTTGTTGCTGATAGCTGGCTGCACCAATCCGGTAGCGCAGACATTAACGGGAGTATTGGTTTCGACTGGTGGGGCTTGAGCAGCAGCCCCAGACCATAAACCCACTGCCCAGTAGGTGGCAGCAAATAGCCCAATTAGTATTGTCCAAGGTTTCCGGCGGCCAAAGATCGATCGATGCATATAAAAATTTTGTTTTAGATGAGTAGTGAATATACTAGAACCAGCCGACTCTGTTAAGCAATGTCACTAATATGACTATGGGCATATCTCACAAAAAAAATCAGAGTAATCACTCTGATTTGGTCGGTTATACAATCTTTTTCTTTTCACTAGTAGCCTTAGCCACCGGCCACTGCGGGCACAATGCTAACCTTATCGCCATCAGCTAAAGCGGTTGCGGTACCTTCTAAGAAGCGAATATCTTCGTCGTTTACATATAGGTTCAAAAAGCGCCGGGGCTGGCCACTATCGTCACATAGTCTGGCTTTAATGCCGGGGCATTTTACTTCTAATTGTTCGAGTAATTCAGCGACGCTGTTGCCATCACAATCGATCGTGGGCTGATTGTTGGTAAAAGGTTGCAGAGTGGTAGGGACTAAAATTTTAACGGACATGAATTGATTATTCCAAAAAACATTATTGAGGTTAGGGTTGATATTGCGGTGATGCCGTAGCCTGTGGCCATGACCAAGATTACACCAGAACTTGCTGCCAATCCAAGCGATCGAGAGTTTGAGACCGCTCCCATGCCCGCTCGAAGCTTTCCAGGTTGGCTTCAATTGTCAGCGGTTCGCCCACATAGCCTTGGATCGCTTCTTGGGTCTTCAGACCGTTGCCGGTAATGTACACCACAGTTTTTTCATCAGGGTTAATCTGACCAGATTCAGCCAGCTTTTTCAAGACGGCTACGGTAGTTCCACCAGCAGTTTCGGTAAAGATACCTTCGGTTTCGGCCAAAAGCTTCATGCCTTCAATAATTTCGGCATCGGTGACAGAAGTAATCGTGCCGTTGGTTTTTCTGGCTACTTCTAAAGCGTAGATGGCATCGGCGGGGTTGCCAATGGCCAAAGATTTGGCGATCGTGTTGGGCTTCACTGGCACGACAAAATCACGACCGTCTTCAAATGCTTTGGCGATCGGTGAGCAGCCTTCAGCCTGAGCGCCGCTAAAGCGGACATCTTTGGCATCGACCAAACCGAGTTTGACGAATTCTTGGAAACCTTTGTGAATCTTGGTAAATAAAGATCCAGAAGCCAAAGGAGCAACGATGTGATCAGGTAGTTCCCAGCCAAGCTGTTCGGCTACTTCGTAACCTAGAGTCTTGGAACCTTCGGAGTAGTAAGGGCGAAGGTTGATGTTTACGAAGCCCCAGCCGTGGGTGTTGGCTACTTCACAGCAGAGACGGTTAACTTGGTCGTAGTTACCTTCTACAGCCATTACTTTGGGTCCGTAGATTACTGTTCCCAACACTTTACCGGCTTCTAAGTCCGAAGGAATGAATACGCAGCAGTCCAAACCGGCATAGGCAGCGATCGCGGCGGTAGAGTTGGCCAAGTTGCCGGTGCTGGCGCAAGAAACCGTAGAGAAACCAAATTCACGAGCCTTAGAAAGGGCGATCGAAACCACCCGGTCTTTAAAGCTCAAAGTGGGCATGTTCACTGCGTCGTTTTTGATGTAGAGGTTCTTCAAGCCGAGGCGACGCGCCAAGCGGTTAGATTTTAATAAGGGAGTCATGCCAGTGCCCACATCGATCGGGTCTTTGGCAACGGGCAATAAGTCTTTGTAGCGCCAGATGGAGTTCGGACCAGACTGGATGCGCTCACGGGTCACAAAGGTCTTTAAATATTCGTAATCGTATTGGACTTCCAATGGCCCAAAGCAAAATTCACAGATATGCACGGGTTTGAGTTCGTACTCGGCACCACATTCTTTACAGGCTAGTCCTTTAGCGGCGGTGGTGGTAGAAAGAGTTGCTTGGGTCATGGATATTATGTCTCTGGGTGAAATTTGGAAGATTGTTTATTTGTTGAACACATAGTAATTGCGCGGGTTTGAAACTGTCAACCAATCCCGACTAAAAGAGTCGGGATTAAAGTGTTTACGATGGGCAGCAAGTTCTTTGCTATCCTTGATCCCGCACCTAATCGATGGGATAAAATAGCGATGGCTCCAGATTTACCGATTCCGACTGTGGCAGCGCAAGAATTAATCCAGGCGCTGGGTTTGCAGGCTCATCCTGAAGGAGGCTTTTTTGAAATACTCACCGGGCTGAAGCCACGGTGATTCTTGACACTTCATCGGGTTCTGCTATCGAAATAGTCTCACAATCCCTCAGCATCCATTTAGAGTCGTGGCGATTCCCCATCCCGACTTTTTCAATATTTTTTGCTGCATTCTCGTCTCGGTCGTGTTCAGAGCCACAATTTAGGCATTTAACTGACCGCACTTTTAGATCCAGCTTCCCCCATCGAAAACCACAGTCTGAGCAAATTTGGCTAGTTGGCTCCCATCGATTGATTGCCACAAATTCACGCCCGTATTTCTCAGATTTACCTTCACAAAGCACCCGAAATTCACGCCACCCTTGTAGGCTGATAGCCCGACTAAGACGACGATTTTTTACCATTCCTGACACATTCAAATCTTCCAAAACAATCACTGAATTTTCAGTGACCACTTTGGTTGAGAGTTTGTGTAGAAAGTCTTTCCGAGTGTCCGCAATTTTGTTATGTGCTTTGGCAATCTGTAACCGCGTTTTCTGATGACGGTTCGACCCTTTGATTTGACGGGCTAGACGCTTTTGCAATTTACGAACTTTGCGGTCTTGTTTTGAGTAGTCGGGGCTAACAGCCTGCTCACCATTACTCATCATCGCAAAAGTTTTAATGCCCAGATCAATCCCAATGCTTTGGTTTTTGGCATTGATTTGAACCGGTTCTACTTCTACAACGAAACTGAGAAAATAGCGATTAGCACAGTCTTTAATCACTGTCACAGAGCTAGGCTCTGATGGCAATGCTCTTGACCACACAGGCTTCAACTCACCAATCTTGGCCAGATAGACCTTATTCCCATTCGTAGAAAATGCCGCCTTGGTGAACTCCGCTGATTGAGAATTGGTTTTCTTCTTGAATCGTGGGGAACCCATCTTGCCGCCCTTTCTTTTCCCGTTACGAGAAGTGAAAAAGTTGCGGTAGGCATTGTCTAATTGTCGCAAGGCTTGCTGCAAAGGCACAGAGGATACATCTTTTAGCCATTGACGCTCATCTGTCTTTTTAGACTGGGTGAGCATAGCTGATAGCGCATTTAACCCCGGCAGTTTTTCAGAACTTTTACAGAATGCCAGGGCATCGTTCCAAGCCACCCGAACACATCCAAACAACTGAGCTAGACTCTTCTGCTGTTGGTCTGTTGGATAGAATCGAAATTGATACCTAGCTTTCATTATTTGTGTTATGATTTGCCTGCTCCTAAATTTTACATTGGTCTGTAGAAAATGACAACCCGTTTTAGGAAGGAAAGGCATAGTGTTTCTGACTTACAAATACATTTGGTCTGTGTTACCAAATACAGAAAAAAAGTGTTTACGGCAAACAGTCTTGCCGTTATTGAAGCTTCGTTCCGAGAAGTCGCTCTGAAAATGGATTTTGAAGTGAAGGAATTCAATGGTGAGGAAGATCATATTCACTGTTTGATTGAGTATCCGCCCAAATTGTCAATTTCTCAGATGGTGAATGCTGTCAAAGGCGTTTCTAGTAGGCTTTACGGGAAGGCAGGATACCCTAAGCCCTACGGCAAGAATGCGCTATGGAGTCCTAGCTATTTCGTATCGTCTGTTGGGGGCGCTCCCTTGGAGATTCTGAAGCGTTACATTCAAGAGCAAGAAAAGCCGTCCTAAAAGGACGGGATTTTTACCCAAATTTCCTGATAAGGAGACTTGGCGATCGAATATCACTTTGCCCCAAGGAATTTTACCGGAGGGCTATGGAGGCGATCGATCGGCGGGGACATCCATATTATTTCTGCTGCCCACTGGTCACAGTTCCCGTTGGCATCGGGTGAAGTCGGCGGAGCTATGGTTTCATCAAGCTGGCGATCCGCTGGAGCTGGGGATGACTGAAAATTTGGATACTGAGACTGCACCGATCTTTTTGGGGCAAGATTTTTGTTTTCAGTCGATCGTGCCACCCAATTGGTGGCAAAGGGCGCAGCCAGTTCCTGGAAGCGCTGGTTATTCGTTGGTGGGCTGCGTGGTGGTGCCGGGATTTGACTTTGCTGATTTTGAACTGATCGATTAAGATGATGATTGTAGATGAAGTGATATAAGGTCATGACTAAGCTAGAACTATTGGCTGCTCTCAAAACAATGACTGTTGCTGAACAGTTAGAGGTTTTAGAGGTTACTTCCAAAATTATCCGAGAAGGACTAAATATCAAAACAGATTTGGAAATCGCAGCAGAGAAGATGCAAACATATTATTCAAAAGGTAGTGATTTAGCTGCATTTACTGATGAAAATATGGACGATTTCTATGAGTATTCTGAGTATGCTTAGAGGCCAAATATGGTTGTATAATTCCAACCCTAGTGTTGGAGATGAAATCAGAAAAATTAGACCTGGTATCATTGTAAGCAGCAATGAACTTGGTATATTGCGCCTCAAGGTTATAGTTCCAATTACAGGTTGGAAGAATGAATTCATTGATGTGCCGTGGATGGTTAAGCTTGAAGTAGATGAAGAGAATGGCTTGAGTAAAACATCTGCGGCTGATACTTTTCAGGTGAGGTCTGTCTCTCAAGAAAGACTAATAGAACAGATAGGAATTGTATCAATTGCCAATATGACAAAGATCGAGAAATCTTTGTCAATAGTGTTAGACATCAACTGATTCTGCGTAATCACTTACTATCTCCACTCATTGCTCATTAGTTGGTTTGATAGGTACTTGTACACTGATCATAAAAATTAGTTGATTTTTTTCAATATTTATATTCGTAATGTGTGCGGCATTTTTATCTGTCATCAGGTCTTTAATTTCTAATTTACCAGACATTTTATATCCGGCTTCTTCTAGCCATTGAGCAATATTACGCCAATTGCTAATTTTGGATTCATCAGACCTTTCTACCAATAACTTTACATACTTATAGATAGTTGCAGATAGGTCACTTTCCACACCATTAACTGCCTTGCCTAGTTTCTCTGCAATTTCTACTGGACTGTAGCCACACAATAATCCAGCAAGATGAATCTTTTCAATAGGGGTTAAGTGTCTACCTTTAGCAGAGGATAGGTCAGAAAATAATGTTTCCAAATCCCATTCTGCCATTGCTTCAGAAAAGTGTTTTTCCATTTTGAAGATAATTAGAAGTTTTTCCAAACTGATAAAATCCTAACATAATTACTGACGAACATCAGTAGAAAATATTGACTGACAAATATTATCATCGACCAACAGAGCAGTAAGCTAGCAATAACTGGCATAAATATGCAAATTAGGCTTATATTATTCTTTGCAGCATCGGTCCTTCTGACCAGCGAATCAATGTTCCATTGGATCTTACCAATTCCTGTTGTTACGGCGATAGGAGAGGATTCTGTCGTTGGAAAAATTATTGTCAAGGCAGATGGATTAAATGAGCCTCTTTGCCAGCGTGGTTTAAATCATAAGGACTTGTCCTTATCCGATTTTTCACCTTATCTCAAACAAGCAGTCATAGCATCTGAAGACAGTAGATTTGATTGGCACTTGGGGTCAGACCCGATTGGGATAGTTGGTGCAGCAACAAAATTATTACAAAAGGATACTAGAAGAGGTGGTGCTAGCACTATTACCCAGCAGGTTGCTAGAACCGTATTTGGAGTTCGAGTCGGTGGTGATGAAAATTTGAAGGATAAAATCATTGAATTCTTATACGCTCATCTAATTGAACTTTTTTACAGCAAAGATGACATATTAAAGCTATATCTAAACAGAGTATACTTAGGACATTTAGAAAAAGTCAATATAGGATTTGAAGCTGCTTCAAAGTCATACTTCGGCAAATCCGCAGTTTTTTTAGATGTGCAAGAAGCAGCTTCTTTGGTTTCTATTCTGCCATCACCGAACAATTACAAGTATTATGGTGATAATACATCTGCAAAAAATGAAAAAGGTGAAGACGTTTTTAAAGCCGATAGAGTAGCAGCAAGACGAAATTCAATTATTGAGAAGATGGCATACTTGGGATTTATTGATAACGTCGCAAAATCTAAAGCTCAAGAATCCACTCTGAATATATTTAATAATGTTGTAACACCTGCTTACTCACAAAACTCCAAAGTAGTTTCCCAGCATTTTTGCGAATATATAATTACTAATGAACTCCCTAAGTATCAAAATGACAAAATAATGACAAGTCGTAGATTGATCATAGAGACAACTTTAAATATTAAAGCACAAAAAGAGGCAGAAGCTTCACTAGCTAATTTTGTTGATTATAAGGGAAAAAAATATGGATACCCTCAAGCTTCAATTTTGTCACTCAAGTTAAATTCTGGTGAAATCACTACAATGGTTGGTGGTATGGATGCAATAAATAGAACAACAATGTCTTATTTTCAACCCGGCTCAACTTTTAAGATTTTCACCTACATTACTGCTTTAAAGCAACGAATTCCTCTCAGTCAAAAGCTTTCATGTGATTCTTTGACGTGGGGGCTAACATATAAACCTTGTCATTATTCAGTCAATACATCAGAAATTAATTTAAAAGATGGTTTGATTTTATCTGAAAATGTTATATCACTGCGCCTAGCACAAAAAGTTGGTTTAAAGAAAATTATCGAAACAGCAGATGATCTGGGTATAAAATTCAGAGATGTATTGCCTCCTGAAAATCAAATAAAGTTACAAAGAAAAATAGAAACAATTAATACTGAATATGATGCGAAATACTTGGAATTAGAAAATAGGATTAGTAAAGCACAGTTAGAGATAGATGAAAACACAATAGAAACAAGAATTGATAGGCTAAAAGCTAATAAAAACAAAATTGAAATTGAAAAGCATAGACTAGAAGAGAAGAAAAATAAAGATATAAAAATAGAACAGAAAAAGCTAGAAACACCTTATACTAAACTTGATGAGGGTTTTTTAAGTCCTGGTTTAGTTTTAGGTCAGACAGAAGTCAGACTGTTTGATATAATTCCAGTATATGCAATGATTGGAAATAACGGCATCCGTAACGATCCACACGGTATTAAAAAAATACGTGATGCTCGAAAGTGTAACGTCCCTCAAAATACAGATACGTGTGAAGTCTTATATAATAGTGTGAGTAAAGCTCAAAATCCTAACTCATCTAAACAGAAAATACCCTTGAATATTGCTAATGAACTAGACGATGTTTTACGTGATGTCGTTCTAAAAGGTACTGGCAAGCAAGCATATTTTGAGGGAAGTCAGGCAGCAGGAAAAACTGGTACAACTAATGAAGGAAAAGATTTATGGTTTATTGGATACAGTCACAGTAAATGTATGGCAACAGGTATCTGGGTCGGTAATGACAAAAATGATAGTGAAGTTAAAACCAGAGGCACTAGTGAATTAGCTGCCCAGCTATGGAAGAATTACATGAAAGAATTACCAACTAAGAAAAAATGTTAAACATCATAAATCTAACTTTGAAGCAGCTAATCAACTTTTTGTTTATTAACGACAAAGTTGCATATACCTAGTATTACCAATAGTACAACTGGCCACGTAGGGATAAACCATAAGATGCCAACACCTTTCATAAAATACAATATTCCAGCAGCACCAAAACAATTCCACTCATTAAGCAGTACATTCATGATCAATCATCACTTATACAAAACACCTTAATTATACTAAACTTTATGCAGCACCATCCTAAAAGTATTATGCCTCAAGCATATCATCCATCTGATAACAGATCTTCGGGTAAAAGTATCATATATTCGAGGATTTTTAGTGATAGCGAAATAGCAAGTAATTTCTATCAGGATTTTGTCATAGGAGTGAATCATGCAGATCCTTCTATCAGTGTTTCTCTAATAAGCTGTAAAGATGTAGAATGTAAGCGCGGTCTTAAATCTGAGTTGTGTTTTGAGATCACCAGAAATGATATAAGAAATATTGATCATAGAGACTTTCAAAAGTTTAACTCTATAATGAATAATGCCGCCAAACGCGCTCCCTCAAGAAATCGCACAAACAAAGATAAGGCTTTACCTCCATCTCCTAATGATTCTAGAAAATCTGAAGTTGATAATAATAAGACTCGCTGGAATTTAACAAAAGCAATTGAAAAAGCTAAAGACAGTCCTTCTTTCGTTACACTATTTCCTTTTGTGACAACATTGATATTTTCGGGAGTTGTGATTATAGCTGTTTTAACTGGTTTAACAAGAGTCAGCCCTGATTCTTCACCGAATTCACCACCACCCAAAGTTATACCAAGAGGTCAAGAAAGTTCGTGATTTTTTGTGGTCTGAGATTGAGATGAGCACAAGTAAAATCGAGAAGCACAAAAAATGAATATTTCACAGCCAAGGCAACATTCTAAAATATTTTATTAAATTCACTGGTTTATCATAATGGGAATAGGGACTTTTCAGTTTGGGTTTTATATATTTTTATTTCTATCAGCTTGGGATATATTTACAGGTATTGTTGGCGTAGCTTCAGCAGTAAGTGGTCAAGGCGTGGCTGTTCAAAGCAACCTTCTTCAATTGTTTGTTGATTTACTATTTAAACAACCAGGAGCAACAATTCTTGGCTTCGTTTTTGCATTAGTTGTTGTGTTTGCTGATTTCTACATTATTGAAAAGCGCAAAAGTAATTATAAAAGATGGAAATTAATACTTAGTTTATCTGTATGGATTCTTCTGAAATGGTTTGATTTTTCTACGACTATTGTTGGAACTGCAAAAATACTAGGCTTGAATGTTCCTCCAGAAGCTGAATTTGGTGACGTGTGGCAAGTAGTTACCGCTAATAGCTGGAATCAGATGGCTTTATTAATTGTACTCTCTTTAGTAATAACCTGTAGTCATTTGGGGATTGTTCTGTGTTTAGATGAGATGAAAGAAATGAGAGGGAAGTCATGAGATTAGTAAACAATCAAAGAAATATGTTTTTGGGGGTTGGGGCTTTAATTCTATTTATCTTGATAGGATTTTTCATTTTCCCTCTCATGGGAAAATTTAGGCGTGGTTCGTCAAATCAGTATGTTTCATATTATGAACTAGAAAGTATTGAAGATAGTTTGAATCGAAAAGATTTTCAAAAAGCCGACCTAAAAACCGCCAATATGATTTTCAAAATTGCTGGTAAAGAAAAAGTCAAAAGAGTCGGGAAGTTGGATGTACCAAACTTTTCATGTCAATATATTTTACAGTTAGATGATATTTGGACAAGGAAAAGCAAAGGTAAATTTGGATTTAAAGTCCAATCAGAAATATTAAAAAAACTGGAAGCCAGCAAAAACTCTATGGCATTAGAAAAAGACTTCCGTGCAGTTGCAGGCTGGGGAAGTATTAATAGTAATTTTCCGGCTGGATACTTCCCATTTCAAATGTATCAAAATGATTTTGTTGTCTCCTCTTTTTCTCAAAAATTGCAGGAATGTGAAATAGACAAATAAAAAGGTAATTAGTCACCGCAATAATGCGGGCTAGTTGAGAATGGGAGACAGTGGTGGTATTCTGGGCACATGGAACAGCAGCAGCCAACTTTAGAGGAAATGATAACATCTCCTGACTTCTCGCCAGAGGAGCTGGGAGCAAGGTTTTGGTACGAAGAATATAAGAAACTGGCTCAAAAAGTATTAGAACTGGACGAAGAATTAAAAAAGCTGAAGAATAGGACGAGCAAAAATAGCTCACAACCTCCATCCCAAGACAATTACAAGAAAAAGAAAGCAGTCAAGACAGGGAAAAAGAAAGGGCCAAAGTATGATCACAAAGGAACTACTCGGAATGGATTTGCAATGGTGGATCATGAGGTAGCATTGCCAGTATGTGAATGTCCTGAGTGTGGTGCCGGAGTCTCAGAAATGCCAGGTGCAGTAGTCAAAAGAGAACAGATTGCTGAGTTAGTGAGCAAGCCAGTAGAAGTAACAGAATACAAGCGGGCGTTGCATAAATGTTCAAGCTGTGGGTGGGAAGGTAGAAGCCAACTGCCATTGGGATGCAAAGAGGGATTTAGCTATGGTGGGCTGTTAAGTAGTCTAGTGGGATGGCTAGGATATGGGGGGAATTTAACTTGGTCAAAACAAAGGTATTTGCTAGAAATGCTGTTGAAAGTACCGATATCTCAAGGCAGCCTATCAAAAATGCACAAATGGTTCTGTGAAAGCTTACAAGCACCGTATGAAAAACTATGGGAGTTAGTACAGGAGCCAGGAGTACGCTGTGTAGATGAAACAAGTTATCGACTCAATGGAGTTAACTACTGGATGTGGGTAGCAACAAGTACTGAAGCTTGTGTGTTGATGCTGGCACCTACCCGCAGCTCAAGAGAAGTGGAAACGCTATTGGGTGAAGATTTCGCAGGAATTTTAAGTACAGATTGTTGGTCTGCCTACAGTAAGCAATCAGCAAGTGCTAAACAGAAATGCTGGGCGCATATTGAGCGAGAACTGAAAAGAATGGAGAAATCGAATATGAAGGCGAATAGAATTTTCGCTGCTGTAGTATTTCCGATTATTCACAAGGCCAGAGCAGTGCATCAACAATATTTAGAGGGGAAAATCACACTGGAAGAGATGCAAGCTCAACGGCCAGAAATCGAGTCTCAGTTTGAGCAGGTACTGAACAATCCGCCCAAAAAAGGCTGGGCATATGATTCACAGAAATTAGCAAAAAGATTTAAAAAAC
The DNA here is from genome assembly GCA_013297675.1 of Synechococcales cyanobacterium bin59.metabat.ball.084. Taxonomy (GTDB): domain Bacteria; phylum Cyanobacteriota; class Cyanobacteriia; order Cyanobacteriales; family Chamaesiphonaceae; genus JAAFHZ01. The sequence continues at coordinate 17,576 of JAAFHZ010000009.1, forward strand.
ATTGGTCGGAGTGGTTTACCTTCTTAAGTCATCCAGGAGTCAAACCAGATAATAACGATGCCGAACGTGCATTAAGGCCAGTAGTGATCCACCGAAAAGTGAGTGGTGGAGCTAGAAGTGATTGGGGTGGTCAACTAGTAGCAATGATGTTCAGTTTTTTAGAGACGATGCGTTTACAAGGAAAAAATGCAATGGAAGAATTGTTTGCCTTACTAACTTCGATGGGTCGTTCACCCCCGCAAACAGTCTAACTCACTGTCTTGGGCTTATGAGATATTCATTCTCATTAAGCCCTGCTTGTTGCGGTGACTAATTACATAAAAAGTAACGATTTCGATCATTCTCTCTGACTTGGCTGCGTAGTTCAACCCCAATGTAAGACGATCCCATAATTATATTAATTACACCTGATTCGATCGCCAGCGAATTAGCACTGCGGCCTGAGCCTTCAGCAACATAAATCTTTCAGATTCCTTCCTCAAAGATGCTAACTCCTGTTGTTCTGATGCAGACAAGCCTCCAGCAGCATTCAGTTCCAACAAATCATCATAACGATCTAATTCAGAATCTATTTTTGCAGCCGATGCTAGCTGATGCAAGGCTTCATCATTTAAGGAGTCAAGATCTCGGAGATCGGCTTGAAATTCTGGGGGTACGTCGCCCAACTCTGGAGGACTACCGACTTTTAGGACAAGAGCCAGAATATCCTCGATCGATCGTTGGGTGGCTTGAGCATTTAACTCAAGTCGCTGATAAACTTCATCTGGAATGTTGAGAGTGACCGTTGCAACCATGAAATATCACCTTTATTGACTTTGTAATCTTAACTCAAATCAATTAATGGTGATTGAACAGGGAACTGTTAGCCGCTCTCAAAATAATAACTATTTCTGAACAGTTGGAATTCCTAGAGGTTACTTTTAAAATCATCCGAAAAAAACTAAAGGTAAAAACAGATTTGGAAATTGCGGCGGAGAGAATGCAAACATCTTAGGCAGAAGGTAGTGATTTAGCTGTATTAACTGATGAAGACACTGAAGATTTCCATGAGTATACTTAGAGGCCAAGTATGGCTGTCTAATTTTAATAGACGCATCTTGCATAGTTGTAAATTCTCTAAGAATTCATGGTAAGCTCCGGCTAGAGCCAATAAAATTACTTAATCTAATTAAAATGCTCATCATGTGAAATAATATCTACGACATAACCCAAATCTTTCGGGATATATTGGATGAAGCTGTTCGTAGCATATTGAGACCATTGATTGCAGACAGATAGCTCCTGACTATCAGCAAGTACGATGATATCCTCTGGATTCAAAAAATGTCTTCTGTGACATGATCTTTGTAGAATATTTTCTGCTTCTGCTTTGGTTGTTATGACTTCAAAAGAGCCAAGGATTTCCTTGGGAAATATCTTTCGCAGATCTTCTAAATTATAATTAGGCTTATCAGCGCAAATTTTTTGGATAACTGCTAGAACTAATCTGCCTGCACCATAAATACTATTATCAAACTTGTATTTGGTTCTTGTTTTTGACTCCAATGCAGTTTTTGCAGTCTTTTGCACAAGAGCTTGCTGCCTGACTAGAATTTGATAATCGCTAGCTTCTGGTAAAGGAATAATTTGTTCAATATCTAGTAAAACTGTTTGATCTAACTTATAGGGTTTCATCCTTACACATCGAATATCTAGATCCCTTTGGTTCAGCCACATAACAGCCGTAGTCAGCTCCTTAGAAAAATCGGCAGATGCCAAGACAATACGGACACCTCTAGGAAATTCTGCTTCTGTTCCTTCTTCTTGCCAGTTTAAAAAGTTGCATAATTCACTTTTAGCATTTTTAGCTTCTCCAGAGCGATCTAGGTATTTTTGATAAATATCCACGGCCTGTCGAAAAGTCATTGTAGAAACCATCGCGGCATAGCGAAGAGCTTGTAGCTCCATGTGCGCACCAGTTTCATCTCGCTTTAGCTCAATGACAACAATATTGCCATCTCGATCGATCCCCAATAAATCAATTCGGCGCTTGCTATCATCCCATTCACAAAATTCTTCAGAGATAACTAGTGTATCAGGTGAAATGGCTTGAATATGATTTTTTAAGGCAGCCTGTAAATGTGCCCGCTCTCCAATCCCTAGCCAACTAAAACTAACCGCATCTAACTTTGTGATCAGGGGAGTTTGATGCTCAAATGTATAGATAGGCATAAGTTATTGGTGAATTGCGGTAATTACCAAATTACTACAATCAAGCCATCAGACGATCAGGATAGTTTTAGGCAATAACTTCAACCTCGTGCTCTTGCAGGTGAGCACGGAACTTAGGATTATCGAACTTGACCAATACGGGGAAATTGGCACTCACTGGTCTGCCCCGCCACTCCGTCACAATTTTGTCGATCGAGCCTTCATATCCTTTGATTTCTACCGGTTGGCCTTTACCACCAGGAATGTGATAGACCACAACAGATTCAGTTATCCGCACTCGATCGCCAACGTTCATAGCTTGTTTTCTCGGCCTGAATGCCGCCCAAAATGGTTTGTAAGGAATCTACATTTTTGCATGGATCGATACCTTTTGAGCAATGACCCAACATATCTTCTCCCCAAAAGCAATAAGACTAAGAGTGACCACAGAATATGAGCACAGAGAGTGAGCTAAGATGAGAGACATTCCTGAACTGGCGGATCTTACTATGACCGAGTCCTCTAGCGCCTCATCTCTCACCGGCAAAGAGCTAGCCCCCAGCTACAATATTCCGATCGTGCTCATCGCTGCTGTGATTCCCTTAGTCTGGTTTCAGACCTGGGTAGCTTTTGTCATCGGTTTTTTTGGTTTGTTTCTGCTGGTGCAAACTGCCCTAATTCGCTTGCAGTTTACCGATACAGACTTAGTGGTGTTTCGTTCCGGTAAAGAAATTCGCCGTTTTCCCTATGCCGAATGGCAAGAATGGCAAATATTTTGGTCGCCAGTCCCAGTGCTGTTTTACTTTCGAGAAATCAACAGCATTCATTTTTTGCCTGTGCTGTTTCAGCCCCAAGAGCTACGCGCCTGCTTAGAAAAATATTGCCCGCGCTAAAGCCTCTATAATCTTTTGCATCAATTGCTTTTTTCCAATGAGTCCTTCCGATCAAGATCTACCCCTAGAATTGCCCCCCAAGTCACCTTCAGAGTTGCTCTCTACTGCTCCGACTGAGAATGCAGTGACCAACGCTGAGCTGCAACAGCAGATTGTGCTTGCCCGTCAAGCCTACGAGCAAATGACTCAGGCTGCTTTGGCTGATTTAGAACAGCGGCGGCAAAACTTAAAGGTGTCGATCGAGCAACTAGAGCGCAAACGCGATCGGATACAGGCCGAAATCGCCCAGAGTTTTGCTGGATCTTCTCAAGAAATTGCCATGCGAATTCAGGGCTTCAAAGATTATTTGGTCGGCAGCTTACAAGATTTGGTGGTGATCGCCGAAGAAATAGAATTTTCGGAGCCAATGCCTTTGCCAGAACCCCCAAAACCAATAGTAATTGAACCAGTAGCCACGATTCCCTCTGCCCAGTTTCGGGAGCCAGCTTATCAATCTAATGCCCGCCGGATTCGGGACTTGCTCAATCAATATCAAACTGCCCCCGATTACTACGGACCACCCTGGCAAGTGCGCCGCACTTTAGAACAAGTTCATGTAGATAAAACTAGAGAGTGGTTTCTGGAGCAGGGCGGACGGGGCACACTCAAATCTACTGGCAATAGTAGATTGCAAAATGTGTTAATTGGCACCACGGCTATTTCGGTGCTGCGATCGCTCTATGGAGACTATTTGCGGGTGTTGATTTTGGCCAATACTCCCGAGCGGTTAGGTGACTGGCGACGCGGGTTACAAGATTGCCTAGGGTTGGAGCGCAGCGATTTTGGCCCCAACGGCGGAGTGATTTTGTTTGAAGAAGCCGAACCAATGGCCTTAAAAGCTGAAAGAATTATGGCCGATCGAGATATGCCATTTATTATTCTGGATGATTCGGAGGGCTTGGTGAGCTTGGCACTGCTCCAATATCCGATCTGGTTGGCTTTTGCCCCAGAAGTAGCTCAATACAACACAGATTACCGATACTAGTATCACCGCAAACCTCCATGGTGGGCAGTGGTTTAACTCCGCTCACCAACAGCCCACCACACAATTTATCTCATGATATTTACCATTACTTTTGCCTTATTAATTGGAGCTTATTTATTGGGTTCTTTTCCCACTGGCTACTTAGCTGGCCAGTTACTGAAGGGCATAGATATTCGGGAGCATGGTTCTGGCTCAACCGGGGCAACTAACGTGCTGCGGACTTTGGGAAAAGTGCCGGGTTCGGCGGTGTTACTTACCGATGTACTCAAGGGAGTAGCCGCCGTCAGTTTGGTACAGGTGGCCTGGAGGCTAAATCCTTTACCCGAAATGCAAGCCAACCTCTCGTTATTAGCTGTAGGTACAGCAGCGATGGCGATTTTGGGTCACAGTAAGTCGGTGTGGCTGGGTTGGAAGGGCGGTAAGTCGGTAGCTACGGGGCTGGGAGTGCTACTGGCGATGAATTGGCAGGTGGCGCTGTTAACTTTGGGAGTTTTTGGGGTATCGATCGGTATTACCCGGATTGTTTCCATCAGCTCAATTTTTGGGGCTTTGGCCGTGGCCGTGTTGATGTTTGTTTATCATCAGCCTATGGCCTATGTGATTTTTACAGCGGTGGGTGGAGCCTATGTAATTTGGCTGCATCGCGCTAATATTCAGCGGTTGCTAAATGGCACCGAACCACAGCTCGGCAAAGATGCTTCCACAACGACGGTATCAGATTCTACGCAGCAGCCCTCCTAGAAACTAGCAGGGCTGTGGGATGGATGGATTATTTGAGTTCAGGCTATTTTTGTTTGGGTTTAGCCTGTTGCGCCTGCAGGCGACGAAGTTGCTCAGCTTTAAAATTATTGGCCGCACCGCTAATTTGCTGGCTTTGTTCCCGTGAAAATTCACTGGGGTCACGTAATTTGCCATTTTGGACATTTTGAAGAAGCTGCAAAATTCCACCGGTGTCACCAGACGATGCACGAGTAAGCGGGTCACGAGAGTCGCCACTGTTACCAAAAACGCCTTGTGCGCTGGCTGGTTGTCCGGTCAACAACCCGGCGGTGAAAGATCCACCTACCATCAGACTGGCCAGGAGAAAACTGAGTTTAGACATGGTTATTAGTTTTTGATGACTTGTACCTTGACTTCTATTTTACATGTTCTGTTCCGATGTGGTTATTGTCCATCAAATTCACCAATCATAGTTTGCGCTTTTCAGCAATCTGCTAGGATGTGATTAGAAGCAGTGGAGGTCAGCATGGTTCAATCATTAAGTAGTAACTCAGCCACAGAATTGATGCATCTGGAGGAAATTACGAGTGCAACAGTTCCGGTAGCAATGCTAAAACAAGAGCCGATCGAGATTTCTTGCCTTAACCCTGAGTTAACATTTCGATTGTCTTACGATGGCTTAGATTATCTAGATTTTGTTTCTCTGACCCTACACTCGGGTGATCAGGTTACTTTGGTTCGTCATCATGGCTGTCCTGAGCCTGGAACAGAGATCTGTGTTGCTACTAAGCCAGAAAATGCATCCCAAATAATCGATCGCACCTGCGAACAGCTCAATATTAACAAAGCAGACTTGGTTTGGGTTCATCCGGTAATTCAAAGCTGAGTGCAGCGAGTGATTGTCACAGATATTTTGGCAAAATCATTTTCCACTCTTACCCCTTCTCGATCGCCGCTCCAGAAAGCTTGACCTCTGGGACAGCCTACATCAGGATCAACTTCTGTGGTAAATTCGATCCCAATGGTATTTGTCGGTAAGGAGCCAATATAAGCCTGTACTTTGGGTTCATAGCCATTCCGAGGAATTCCACCCCACATTTCTTGGCTCATCATTTGTTTTCTGGCATCCAGAGGAGTTTGGGTAGGTGAGGCAATCCGATAATAAGTTTTCATCACAATTACTATGGGATGTGATCGCCATAGTGGTTTTTGGTATTGATATAAGCATATCTTATACTAAGCCATAAAAATCATTGAGAAACTTATGCTAATCGACGGCGTAATAATGGCTGAATGATCAGCAGCGATATTACGGCAAACCCCACCAGCACTAGCAGTGCAGCTCCAAAGCTTACATCAGCCCAAGGTGCATGGAGAATAATGCTTGACCATTGCCATTGGGGATTGGTGTAAATATAGCGAATTGGTTCGATCGCATAACTCAAAGGATTTAAACAGGCGATCGTCTGTAACCAAGGCGGCATGAAAGATAAAGGAGCTAAAGCGGTACTGGCAAATAACAAAGGTAAATTGGCCACAAAGATCACCGCGATCAGCTCAATGTGACCGGGCAAAGCAAAAGTCAGACCCAAACTCAAAGATGTCACCCCTACCACTAACAGAAAGACCACTAGTAAGATAATTGCCGCGCCGCTGAACCCTGGCAAGCCAGCACCCAACAGGGCACTAAGACCCACGATCGCCACCACTTGTAACAGAGTCAGAGCAATGATGTAAATTGCCGAGGCTGCGACGATCGAATATCTACTGGCCAAAGGAGCCACTAATAAACGGTTGAGGAAGCCAAACTCCCGATCGAACATCACCGGCAATCCAGCATTCAATGCACCTACAAAGGCGGTGAATACGATGACCCCGGCACCCAAAAAGTGACCATAATCAGTACCAAACAAATCTTTGGGAATATTTTGAAACAAGGCTCCAAACAGCACCAGCCACATCAACGGCTGCACAATGCCAGCTACCAAGGTACTGGGGCGACGTTTGAGTTGGATAAACAGGCGGGTGGTCAAGCCTAGGGTTTCTTGGATAAAGTCGCTAACAGCGCTGGTTGGGGGTAATCGATCGGCGCGGGGCTGCCAGTCGGCAATGGTTTTGGGAGAAGTGCTAATAGTCATGGTTGGTTAGTTTTTCATGCTTTGTTTCTTTTCAGCCTTGAGGTTACGGCTGCCTGCGGTAGCCATTTCGGCATCCATCAAGGTTTTACCGGTGGCGGCCAAGTACACGTCGTCTAGGCTAGGGCGAGACTGGGCTATACCAAAAACTGGTAAACCAGCAGATTTGAGAGCGGCTTGGACTTTGCTGAGAGCATCATCAGAAGCTTGCACTACCAAATTTAACGAATTTCCTTGGTTGGCGTTGATAATGGCATCTTGCACAAAGGGTAATTTCATTAATAAATCTTTGGTGCTGTCGGCTTCGGCGCTGGTGGTGAATTCACGAATTCGTAGCGTGATGCGTTCACCGCCCAGCCGGTCTTTGAGTTCGCTAGGAGTCCCCATGGCAATCACCTTCCCGGCATCAATAATTCCTACTCGATCGGCCAGAGCATCTACTTCCTCCAGATAGTGACTAGTGAGCAAAATGGTGGTGCCGGTGGATTTGAGCTGGCGTAAGAAATCCCAAACTACTACCCGGCTTTCGATATCTAAGCCTACGGTGGGTTCGTCCAGAATCAGGACTTCGGGTTGATGCAACAGTCCTGCCGCTAAATCCAGGCGACGCAGCAGGCCGCCAGAATAGCCACCAGTTTTTTTATTGATATGTTCGGTCAGTCCTAAAATGCTGGTAAGAAATTCAATTCGCTGGTTGGCAACGGCTTTGGGTAAGTGATAGATGGCAGCTTGCAGGTTCATCATCTCGCGGCCAGTGAGAACTTTATCTGGAGCAACTTCTTGAGCTATGTAACCCAGCTTGCTTCTGGCCGATCGAGGATCTTTCAAGACCGAAACCCCGGCCACTTCTAATTCACCTTCATCGGGCTTGGTGAGGGTACAGAGGCAGCGAATGGTGGTGGTTTTACCGGCTCCGTTGGGGCCGAGCAGGCCAAAGATTTCGCCTGCTTGGACTTCAAAAGACACATCTTGGACAGCGATCGAGCTGCCATAGCTTTTGCGGAGATTTTTGACGATGACGGCAGCAGCCATGATGATACACTTTGCGAGAAACTGTGGTTTTGCTTATCTTAGCAAAGCATCAGGGGTGATTTCTACGGATAAAGTTTATCTGATGCCGAACAAGTTACCATTTGTTTCAGAAAGGCTGCGGCTGCTTGGAACTGGCTAAATTTTCTTTCGCTGCGTTTGAATTCTGGGGTATTGTACCATTTGGGCGATGAGGTCGAGTTCTAGTAAGACATCGCTGCATTCGTTATTGGTTGATGTTGGTCTGTTGTTTAAGGATGTTTTTGAGTTTTAGGGGCAAGGTGGACATATACGTGATAACGCCTTAGAACTGCAAGTTAATCGATTCTTGCCAAACTTTTTTTAACTCTACGGCATCTACTTCAGACAAATGACCGACTTTTTTCCGAAAAAGTGAATTTTCTAAACAATCTAATCTCGACAATCTCACTGTAGAAGCTACTTTTAGGCCACTTTCTAACCATTGATTCAATAGAACATCTGTAACCGTGCGAGGCTGAGCCGATGTTACCACCGCAACAACTGCATCTTGACCATCAACCCACAAAACTAGCACTGGACGTTTTTTGGCATCAGCACCACTTGTGTATGGAATCTCAGCAATCCAAAACTCTCCTCCCCTAATAGTCGTCATAAAGTCCTTCATCTTCAGGTGCATAGCCATTCAAGAAAGCATTATGATTCCTAGTTTTATCAGTCTTTGATTCTGATGACTCTTCATTCTTGTGAGCAGAATCAAGAATTCCTAGTACTTCTTGTAATACCGACTCGTTTGCTTGGGGCAGCTTTTGACTAATTTGTTCGATTAGAGTAAGCATGATGTGAAGCCTCGATCATTTGAAACTCTCTAATAGTCCATCATAACCAATTTTTTGTCGATTACTAAAAGCACAAGCAGATCTGTGAACTTGCTTAAAGACTAATCAAAGTCTCTGGAGTGAGTCCATTTGCTTCAGCTTCAGCACTGATATCATTCATTGTTTGCTTGAGGCGATCGACCGCATCTTGTTTGCTACCGGTGGCGACTTTTAGCATCAAACCTATCCGAGTAGCAATTTGCAAACGTTCGGTTTCTGTGGCGCTGCGGTAAGCTGCCGCAACCGCTGAAGGTACCTGGATTGGAATCTCTTCTACAGTGGCCATAGTCTTCACCTATTCCTAAATTTGACTCTCTTCTTCTGCTAAGGTAACAGATTCGATCGCCTAAAGGCGCAAGCAAAGCTATCAAACAATTGATCGATGATGGGTAGCGCAAAAAAGAGTTGACAGATGTAGAGCTGTTGTTGATGAATAAATCACTTGCTAGACTAAGGGGGATTTTGGAGGAATTTACCAATGACTGATCCGGTTACTGCTTTGACGGCTAGTGCGATCGCTACTCTGGCTTTTCAGGAGTTTGTGAAGTCTGGGGCTGGGGATTTGGCGAAGAGGTTTACGGGGGAGGCGATCGCCAAAATGGGTCGGTTGCGGGAGTTGATTTGGGATCGGTTGGCTGGGAAGCATCCGGCGGCGGATGAGGCGATCGAGAAGGCTAAGGCTGGGCAGCAGGAGGGGATTGATAATGTTGCAGCGTTTTTAGGCTCAGAGTTACTTATTGATAAGGAGTTTGCTGGGCAGGTGCAGGCGATCGCGCAGGTAATTAATGCTGGGAAGTTGTTAGACCAGAATTCGATGGTTCAGCACATAAATGCAGAAAAAGCTAGAGCGTTGCAAGGTAAAGCGGAGGGTGGTGATTTTTATCAGGCTGAAATTATGAATTTCAATCCTTGACTAGAGTCGTCTGAAGGGGTACAGACAAAGACAAACTCCTCAACACTAGTAAGAAATGCCTTATTTCCAGTGATCTTGATATCGATATCACTTGTACTCATAATAAAACAATCATTATATGTTTCCAATATAAGCTTGCTGAATTATGCTGATAAAGATAATAACTTTATTCTCAAGTATCCTAATGACTGGGATCTAAAGAAGGAGGAAGACTCAATTCTTTTGTATGAAGTGGTTTCCTTTGTTCTACAATCAAGTTCTAACCATACAAAAATTGTTGTTACCAAGGAAAAGTTGACTGAGCCAATGACATTATCAAGTTACATAGAAGAGAAGTACGTCAAGGGGTTAGAGAACTCCTCCAATTTTAAGCAGTTAAAAATCCTTCAAAATGAAGATGCTATTTTTGCTAACCGTACAGCAAAAACACTTATTTACACGACTACTGTGGATAGCAAAAGCATGAAATACATGGAAGTATTTGCTATGAAAGATCTCTATGTTTATTCAATAAGCTACAAATCCGAGATATCTACTTACGATAGATATAAGCCAGTAGCTGAGAAAATCATCCATTCATTTAAAATTATTCCGTAAGATGAAATCAATTAAAAAAACATTGATTATTATATTCACAACGTTTCTAATAGTTGTAATGTCTCAAATTTCTGTTCTGTCACTGCAACAAAATGAAATCAGTGATATCGCAAAAAAAATAACCGTTGGTATTGAGGGTGATTTCTCTGGTTCTGGGGTAATAATCGGTAAATATCCTAATCAACATCAAGAGGCTAATGTTCAAGAAACATACCTAGTAATGACTGCATGGCATATAGTTGAGCAATCAGGCAAATATTCAATAAGGACTTTTGATGGTAAGCTTCATTCAGTTAATTCTCAAAATATTCAGCGCTTAGATAAAATAGATGTTGCAATTATTGAATTCACAAGTCAAGAGGATTACTCAATTGCTAAAGTAGGCAATTCCAGTAAGTTAGAAGTAGGAACAACAATCTTTTATGCAGGATACCCAAATGAAGGCCCCCACAATACCAGAGGGTCATATTATTGTATACCAGCAACAGTCATTAGCTTGATTGAGGATAAAAACTCAGTAAACGGTTACAATATTAGCTATGATGGTCTTCCTCTTGATGGAATGAGTGGTGGAGCAGTTTTGGATAAAAATGGGGAGCTTATTGCAATTCATGGAGCATATGCCATACGTGCTGTAGTAGGGCGTGCTGAAAACTACGGTGTTTCAAGTGAAACATTTAAAAACTGGTCTCAGAAAACAGTATTAGCACAGCAAGAAAATATTTTCCCGGTAAAAACAAGGCACCTTGAATCAAGAGAGTTCTTGGATGTTGCTTCCAATTTAAAACTTGTTTGGCCTACTTCTGGAATTTTAACTACTTCAAGAAGGTGGGGGAGACGAGAAGAAAATTGGACGAGTGCGAGGAGCAATAGAGGTGTTAATATCCCTGGCCCAATCGGTACTCCAATCGTAGCTGCTGCTGATGGTATAGTTGTTGAATCTAGCTATTTTAATTATTATGGCAATGTGATCGAGATTCAGCATGTTAACGGTATTTCAACTTTTTATGCTCACAACAATCGCCTTGTGGTTTCTAAAGGCCAATCTGTAAAACAGGGTCAACAGATTGCGGAAAGAGGTAACACTGGTCGGAGTAGTGGACCTCACTTATACTTTGAAATCAGAACCTCCGATTTTACCCCCCCTCGTCTTCACGCGAAATTTCAGCTTGATGAAGATCAAGGAATTTAATTAGGTGCTGTAATTAAAGCAAGTCATCTAATCGACTCAAAAACATGTTCATATTAACGTATGCTTCACCTTTTCTATAAGTAACTAGTTGATCGGTTAAATATAATGGGCGACCGTCTACTATTCGGCGCATGTCAAGCAAGTGGTTGAGTGCATCAATCCGATTGACTCCAGGGGGGAGAACGACAATTATATCTGTTTTGGCACATTCTCCATATTTAACACGAGCCACACAAATAACTCCTAGCCTATTGACTACATCTGTTTTAATATACTTGAACCAGCCATTTTCAGAGTATGTTTGAAGTTTTCGAGAAGTATTTTCACATCGTTGCTTTGATGACCAACTAAAATATTCTGACTTCCATAAAATAAGTTTGATTTCATTTCCTTTACTAGTTCGTGCAATTGTTACCGGCGGTTCTCCATCTTTACAAAAATACCTGTCATTTGCAGCAACAGTAGGTACATATAGGCTCATAATCACTGAATTCATCGTTATTATTTTAACTAGAAAATGAAAAGTTTTTGAGCATCTTTCTATTTTATACTTCTTAGACATAAATTCAGGCTTCAATAAAGATGAGTTTGTGGTACAATAACTAAAAATATAAAGTTAATCATTATTTACTGATATAGAATATCGGTAGATTTTCAAAAGTCTTGATAATCACTCAAAAGAATGAATGGATTCTTTACTTGGAACCCTCACAATGATTTGGATCGTGCCACCTAAAGCATTGATGATCGATTTCAACGTATTCAACTCCAAATTTTGGCGACGTTCTAGCTTAGATATAGCAAGCTGCTGCACCTCTAGCCGTTGTGCCAAATCTGCTTGCGACAAACTAAGATGTTTGAGCGTAACTTCTTCCTGCCGAATCTGCATAGACCTGGCTTCGATCGATTCTTGGCGATCTTTGGGTAAACTACTCAACTCTTCAGCAAGGGTTGTATATTTCCGCATCATGTTTTCTCCTTAAGTGTCTCTAAATATTGCTCGTCTCGTCGAAAGACCCCAGGAAATTAATTGGAGTCTCTATTTGCAACGCTCTAACCAAGACAACAAATCCCCTATCTGAGTAAAATCTAATAAATCATCACCCAGTATTTCCAACTGTTCCAGAGGCAGAGCTTTGATTTTTTCTTGGAGATCGATCGAGACATTACCAACCCGCCGACCCAACTGGCGAAAAACAAATTTGTACCCCTGCTCTTGACGGCCTTCTAGAATACCCTCTTGACGGCCTTTCCATTCGCCTTCCAATCGCACCCGACTCATCTCAGATTGGTAGATAGTATCTATTTCCTGCATGGTTCTCATAAAATCAGCTTCCTCTTCAGATAAAGACGGTTTCTCAGCTAAATACTTAAAATGCTTGACACACACCTCCACGATAGCATTTCTCTCACGCTTTGTCCCAGGCAAGTCTCTAATATCAGCAAAAGCCTTAGTAAGAATTTGCTCCTTGCCCAAGCCCCTTAACCACAAAGTTTCAGCGATTTCAGGCAAGTCTTTAACGACCACAATCCCAATCTTAAATCCTGTGGGAAGTCGATATACTCCATTTCCCAGCTTACGATCACGCTTAGCCGCAAAAGATTTGAGCACCTCGGTACTGCATCCATTGACAACAATCCAAGTAAAAGGCTTTTGTGAATCGACAAATTCTCTCCCTTCTTTTTTAGCTGCTTTCGCCTCTTCATGAATATATAAGTCTTTGCGAGTCAAGCATCTATCGATGTGTCTTGGCTGTAGATAGTCACTATAGTGCTCAATGACGACTGTGGGATGAACTTTCATCAAGTTGTCAAACAATCCTAGATTTTCACTAGACCAGGCTTTACTTTGAGGATCGCTGACAAACAATAGATCGATTTCCAAATTCTCATCGTTTTTGACAACTACATTAAGCTTGACAATCCCTTTGCTTTGATAAAGAGCCATAGTGTAAGCCTTGGAAAAATCGTCGTTTTGAAACTGACTCATGGCATTGATAGAAAATGTTGAATCATGGCAGGTAAAATATTTTAAAACATTATAACTGGCTGGGCACCAGTATTTTTTTCTTCCAAGATGCACCCATCAGAGCCAAACAATGGCCATAAGTTATACTAAACCAATCCAGCCCCACTAGTCCCATGAGCGACCCGATCACCTTTGGTGCAAGCGGAGCTATCGAGACCATTAGTTCTACCAGATTCTCATTTGGGGGTCAAGATTCTTGATAATCACTCAAGAGAATTGGTTCTTTATTTGGCACCCTAACAATAATTTCGATCGTGCCACCCAAAGCATTGACAACCGATCGCAACGTATTTAACTCCAGATTTTGACGGCGCTCCAGTTTAGAGATAGCTGGCTGCTGTACCTCTAGCCATTGTGCCAACTCCGCCTGCGACAAACCAAGTTTTTCGCGGAGATGTTTGAGCGTAATTTCTTCCTGCCGAATCTGCACAGCCTTGGCCTCGATCGATTCTTGGCGCTCCTTGGGTAAACCACCCAACTCTTCAGCAAGGGTTGTATATTTCCGCATCAGGTTTCCTCCTTAATTGTCTCTAAATATTGCTCGTACCATCGATCGGCTTTAGTGCAAGCGCAGCTATCGGCCACTGATATAGCTACCTTTACTCATGCACCAATTTCCAAGCCAGCAAGTCGATCGATCACTTTTAATAACATTGCGCCTCGACCTGATAAACTTTCTTCCCCAGACAAAAAAGCCAGAGCCAGATTATCCAAATTCTTTCGTTCCAACCTAACCCTCCTGTAAATACGACTTGTTGTGGTAATTTCTCCAAAACCTTAGCAACTACTCCCAACATATCCACAGGATTATTACTACTCATCATTTTCACCCATGAGCCGCTGCCGCAAAAAATCTGCCGCTAACTGCTGCTCTCTTACCCTACCTACTCGCAAAGCATCTACCAAGCCCAATAGCTCATACAATTCCTGATCTTGCCTTGCAGCATAGGGTACAGCCTTATATAGTGGCTCAATCTCAATCCCTCGCACAGTCCCTTGCGGATGTGCCCACACATAAATCTCACCCGCACTCACTATCTGCTCTTTTAACGGGTTAATACTATGTGCTGTGGGTATTCCTCTCACCATTTTTCCTGGCTCCACTGGATAAATATACTTCAAACCATGAATCAACAGCTCTAGCAAATGATGGGCGATCGGTTGTTGTTTTAATGGATTGTATAACTTGCTGCCAGCACTCCTCTTCAATGATCCATGCACTTCTGAAGCACTCATATTAATGCTATCTGCCAAGTCTCCATATCTCCATTCCCGAGACTGCCACAAATGTACTTTTAGTAAAATTAAAATATCTTGAGGTTTTAGCATCACATACCTGGTTTCTTTTCTCTATTCTACATTCATGAATTCCGAATGGGTACATTTTTCTTAAACACACAATCAATACAAGACATTCCCAAACTAGCCCCAGCCATCATCCACTTATCCGTTCACGAAGTGTCTCTGAAAGAGAATCGATCAACACTAAACCTAGTAGTCCAAGCCATACGTGAAGTCTGCCAACAATGGCCGTAAGTTATACTAGATAAATCCAGCCGCACTAGTCCCATGAGCGACCCGATCGAAGCCCTCTGTACCCTCTTACTAGATATTGCCAAAATCTCCCCCGGTGCCAACATCAACGATGTCATGGCGCAAATCAAAAGCGCACTCGATCGAAATGCCAAATTAACCAACGCTCTCCAAACCGATACCCGGATGTTCCAGATTAACCTTGGTCAATCCAAAAGCTACCAGATGCTAGCGAGATCGACTCACCCAAGCAGCGGTCTTGCTGTGCGATGATTATAGTAGATTTGGATAAAGCCCTCGATCGATCAACGATTGCCGGAGTTGAAGACGAGCAAATTCATTCATCTGTAACAAGAAAACCGTAGTGCGTCCGATCGCTGTCAACCCCACAATATAGGCATTTTCCACCTCAAAATGATCTGACCAAACCTGAATGCGAGGATTAAAAAGAGGTGTAATAACTCCAGCCATTGGATCGATACTTGTGAGATCGGAACCTTTATGACGATTGCATGGCAAACAAGCAACGACTAAATTATCTTCAACGCTTTGACCACCATGCTTAGTTGCCACGACATGATCGATTTCATGACTATACATCGAAAAATTTTGGTGTATCAAACAGTATTCACAGACCCCTGCTGCTCGCTGGCTAACCAATTGTCTGATCAAAGCTGGAATATAAGCACTCATTGTTCAGTCGTTGGTTGGCGAAGCGTCGCAAACGCACGGACTTTTAGCAGGCCAATGAGGTTGTTGAGTTGTTCATAAAGATCTAGTTCAGCAATTTCTGTGTCAGTCAATGCTGCCTCTCTGTTTTTTTGGAGTAGCTGTTGTAAACGATTGTGTGAATTCTCTGAAACCTTAAAATCAACAATCTGCTCCGAAGTAGGACGACTGACCAAAAAATCTAGAATTTCTTGGTAAGTGGAATTGGCATGAGGCAAAACTGGTAGATTTTGTCTGAGTAAAGGAGTCGCAATTAGGCGAGTAAAAAGCTCAGAAAATTGACCTTGGAAAGGCGATAACTGATGAGCAAGTTCATCGGGAATATCAATAAGGATCTGAGCCATAGCTGAATGACGTTGAAAAAAACTTGGAGCTTTTAACCATTCTACCTTCACAGAACACCCTGTGCCCAAAATCCACGGATCTAAGAGTCACACCAGATTCTTATTTGGAGTCAAGATTCTTGAGAGTTATTTCTTCCTGCCGAATCTGCACAGCCTTGGCCTCGATCGATTCTTGGCGCTCCTTGGGTAAACCACCCAACTCTTCAGCAAGGGTTGTATATTTCCGCATCAGGTTTCTTCCTTAAGTGTCTCTGCATATTGCTCGTACCGTCGATCGGCTTTAGTGCAAGCGCAGCTATCGGCCACTGAGAGGATGTCTGAGAACTCAAAAGCTACGCTAGTCGCCTGAGCATGATACGAATCATAGCTACATAGATGAATGTTTCTGAAGTTTCTGGCAACACCTCATAATCCTTCGATAAACGGCGTGACCAATTTAACCAACCCCAAGTCCGCTCAACTACCCATCGCTTTGGTAACAGCTTAAATCCCTTCACATCGTCTGATCTCTTGATAGTTTCGAGAATCCAGTAATAAGTTTTCTTTGTCCATTCTCTAAACTCTGCCCCATGATAGGTTCCGTCAACCCAAACGATTACAAGCCGTCTGAGTCTCTCTGGAAAAGCCCCTAAACGCTCAATGTACTCCTGTCTATTGGTTATTATTTATGACAGATTAGAGTATTTGGGCTTTCCTGTCACTACGCTATATCTGGAGTTTTCAGACATCCTCTTAGGATCTAATCCTGTTAATACTTTCTTTTAGTCTTGGGTTAATTATTGTTTGATATTTTTCCTCCTCGCCTGATCGGAGAAGATTTTTGATGTTGGTTAATATTTTGCCAGCCAAAACTTGAGCATCGAGTGATATGCTAGTGGCGGTTTGAATCAGTTCCTATCGACGATTTATTGGGTGCCTCTGCCATGCTTCAAAATTCTCTTCCTCCTGAACAATTACAGTCGATCGCCAGTCAATTTAGCGGCACCGGCACCGTTACTAGCGTTAGCCCCTTTGGCAGCGGTAACATCAACGATACCTTCTTAGTAAACGTCGCAGGTGGCAAATTTCAGCGGTTTGTTTTGCAGCGGATTAATACCCAGGTATTTCGCCAGCCCCATTTAGTGATGCAAAACATGCGGGCTTTTAGCGAACATGTGCAATCCAATAATGGGCTGCATCCCACCCGACGCTGGGAAGTGCCCGAGGTGCTGAGCGCCCAAGATGGTAGCGATAGCTATATCGAAAATGAATTATTTTGGCGATCGATTAGCTTCATTGAAGGCTCCCAAACTTTCGATACAGTACAAAGCCTAGAACACGCTAGAGAAGCTGGTTTCGGGTTGGGACTATTCCATCGATCGGTGGCGGATCTGAGTACCGATAAAATGGCGGATACTTTGCCGGGATTCCATATTACTCCTAACTATTTACAGGAGTTTTTGACTGCTCAAGAAACTAAAATTATTCCAAAATCTCCTGAAGTCACCCACTGCCTAAAGTTTATTGCCGATCGCCAAGAGTGGGCAACGGTCTTAGAAGATGCTAAAGCTGCCGGAAAGTTGCCACTACGCACGATTCATGGCGATCCCAAAATCAATAATTTTTTAATCGATAATACTACCAATCATTGCATTAGCTTGATTGATTTAGATACCGTTAAGCCGGGACTGGTGCACTATGATATCGGCGACTGCCTGCGATCGGGCTGTAACCCTTTGGGTGAAGAAACTGCTGATTGGCAGGCAGTGCATTTTGAGCCGGAGCTGGGGCAAGCGATGCTTCAAGGGTATTTAGAGTCCGCCAGTGCTTTTTTAATCGATCGAGATTATGACTATATTTATGATTGTATGAGGTTAATTGCCTTTGAATTGGGGATTCGCTTCTTTACCGATTATTTAAATGGTAGCGTTTATTTTAAGACCCAGTACCCTGAACATAACTTATCACGGGCATTAGTACAGTTTCGACTAGCTGAGAGCATTGAATCTCAAGAAAACACTATTAATAAAATTATTCAGGACGTGCGATGAAACAATTATTTACCCTCCAACCCTTTGAACCCGATGATTTATTGTTGTCAATCGATGGCTTTGTAGAATATCAGCAGGGCTTACTGGAGGTACATTATGATTTGCAAGGAGATTTATCTCAGATTTTATTTTCTCCAGCCGTAGATATTCCGGGGCGAAAATTTGCCTTGTGGGAGGCCACTTGTTTAGAGTTCTTTGTGGCGATCGAGGGTCAGGCTGATTACTGGGAGTTTAATTTAGCTCCCAATGGTAATTGGCAGGTTTTTCATTTAAATGATTATCGTGAAGGTCTAAAAGACGAAGCCGCCATTAATTATTTGCCGTTTACGGTACAGCAAAATGATCAGGGAATGCAGTTAGATTTATCGATCGATCTCACTTGCTTATTTTCTCCTGATGCAAAGTTAGAAATGGCAGTTACTGCGGTAATTCAATCTGCTACTGGTGAGTATAGTTATTGGTCTTTACAGCACAATGGAGAAGAAGCAGATTTTCATCGTAGAGCGGATTTTGTTGTCAAGCTAGGTTAATAAATTGCTACCCGAGAAAGATTATAATAGGGGGTATGAGCATTAGAGATCGTGAAACTAATGTTTTTGCTACGCGCCAGCGAATTATGACTAAATTACTTGAAACCATTGCTCTCCATAATATTGAAATTGCCGCCAGTCAAGTCTGGGGTGCCGTGCGGTTGGTGCCGCTGTTGCGCAAAGATTTTAGAAAAGATCTAAGATTGGCTCAGCGTAGTTATAATAGCCAAGTTGTAGTTCCGATCGATCGCAGTACTATTTATCATAGCTATGTACCCCATGGTTTGGTGCTAAACTGGAGCGATGATGGCCATCCGGTGGCATCGTTAGGTGGTCAATTGAGCGATAAATCTGATCAGTTTAGTGGCGTTACCGTAATGCGCCGGATGGCACAGCGAGAAAATAGGGGAGAAGGCAAAAATTTGCTGCGGTTTTTGCCGTTAGAAATGGCCATGGAAGGTTTTATGGGCATGTTTTTTAAAGGGCCAGCTATTGCTTGGCAAGAATATTCCCGCCGCTCTCGGTCTACCGGATTATCGCCGCGTACAGAGTATTCAATTACTGGTAAGTCTATCTCTGATCTGAGCGAAGCTTTGCGGGTGTTTGAAATTCACCAGAATCAGGTAGGTGTCTTGTTATTTGTGGGTGAGATGCTGGCTACCGCTTTTATTTTGCCCCACCCCCAAGACTATCGAAATTTGCATGAAACGCTGTTGACCGATGCCTATGGTGAAACTTTTTATTACTATGGGCTTTATGGTCAGGCTCAAGAATTAAAGTGTGCGATCGAAGACAAAAATATTCATAATTTAGCTGATTTGCGATCGGCATTAAGCAAAATGCGCCAAGCGTGGAGTGATGTGCAGGGGATGATGGCTGAGGATTTGCTGCAAAGACCAATTCAATCACAGCAAATTTATCAAGCTGGAGCATTTAGCCTTCAGCGATTTATTACCGATTTAGATAGAACTCGAACTAACTATATTGGGGAGTCGATCGTCGATGATCATGGGGACTTGCAATATCTAAAAATCTATGGCCTGTCGGCAGCACAGACTCGCAGAGCTTATTTGCTCCAAACGCTCGATCGGCACGATTGGCAACTAGAAAAGGCCGCAATTTCACTCCATGAAACTTTGCCCAGCTTAGTGAAACGCATCGAAAAAGCTGATTTAGGATACCTCATCAATAACCAGGTGCGGGAGCAAGCTGCAAAAATGCTGCGTAATTATTAGCTGGAATGCTTAGTGAATAAATATTAACTAATGCAATCAAAATATTGATGCTTCATTTATAATCTATTGTATTACAAACTTCACCAAGTTTATTTTATGCCGTTTACCGCCAAAGTATTTACGACTGCCCAATGGGGAGCCAGGGATGCCGATGTAGACGAGTTTGAACTCACTAAACCCATGTATGTTGTCATTCATAATACGGGTGACTCCAACCCCCCTAATGATCGATCGAAAGGTACTTTGCCAGGAGCAAAGCAGCTAGCCAAAGAAACTCAAGCTTTTCACATGGATGGTAATGGCTGGGCAGATTCTGGCCATAATTTTTTGAATACTACCGGGGGCTTTATTTTAGAAGGCCGTCACGGAACTTTGGGAGCGGTGCAGAAGGGTTTATGTGTGAGGTCTGCTCATGCGGCGCAAGATGCCGGAAAATTAGCCAGAGGTAATGAATCTCCGGGTATTGAAGTAGAAGGAAATTTCATGACTTTTACGATGGGCCAAAAACAATGGGATGCTTTGGTAGAGCTATGTGTATCGCTCTGTAGTTCTTGCAATATTGCCCCCGAAAATATTCGAGGCCATCGTGATTTTAGCGATACCGATTGTCCGGGAGATTTGCTGTATAGTCAGCTTCCTAAGCTACGGCAAGATGTGGCGGCCAAGTTGGGGCTGGCTCCTATCAGTGATGTTTTGAAGCTGGGATCTAAAGGCTCTGCTGTGCAGAAATTACAAGTAGCTCTGAATGCTAAGGGCTTTAATGTTGGTGTTGCCGATGGCATTTTTGGCGATGTGACCAGAAAGGCTGTGATAGATTTTCAGAAAAAGCAGGGGCTTACCCCAGATGGCGTTGTGGGGCCAAAAACCAGAAAGTTACTGGGTTTGTAAATTAAAGCTCATCACTATTACGGGTCTGCCGTAGGCGATCCAAAAACCTTAAACCAGCGATCGGCTGGTTTTATGGTGAATATTATTTTCCAAGCCAAATAGTGAGAACTGCAAACAAAATAAACAGCAGTCCACCAACGATCGTAATAGTTTTTTCGGAGATGCGACCAGCAATCATTTTGCCGCCCCATACCGCAATCAAAGAACAAATGGCATGTCCGAGAATGCCTCCGATCGTTACTCCGATCGGGTTTTTGGCAGCAGCTAGAGTGATAGTGGCTATTTGGGTGCGATCGCCCCATTCAGCGACAAAAGTCAGCACAAAGCTTTTGATGACAATCTTCCAGAAAGTATTGCGCTGCCGAAACTTCCGATCGCCCACTTCAACCGCTGCTGCGGCTTCATTTCTCACATCTTCATCGGTTTGCGCCGACATTTGCCGAGACTCATACAAGAGCTTGAGGCCAAATAAGAAAAATAGTAGAGCAGCCACTTGCTGAATGGTAATTTTGCCCAGAAAAGCCAGACTAGCTGGTAACTGCTGCAATAAAAACTGGGGCAATAACATCAAAAAATGCCCGATGCCTACCGATAAGATGGTCATGGTGGCCAGTGCGCTGACCACGCCGATGAGCACGGGTTGGCGAGGATAGCGGGTAGCTAACACCACGGCCATGAAGAAGGTTTTGTCTCCTAGTTCTGAGGCGGTAATTAGTAGTAATCCAGCAGTCAAGGCTTTTAGCATTCTTCTCCAGCAATTTTTATCTGATGCTATCAATATTACTGGAAACTTTGCACCAAGCCATTTTTACTCATTTTCTTGTCATTTTTTATTGCAGATTCTTTGCACCTCGAAATTTAGTGCCAGTTAAATTTGCCCCACTTAAGTTGGCCTGAAATAAATTAGTACTCCGCAAATCGGCTCCGCTTAAATTAGCCCCGCTCAGATTTGCCCGCACCAAATAACAGCCATATAAATGTGCTTTGCTCAAATCAGCGCCGCTGAAATTCGATCGATAAAAATAAGCCCCTTGCACCTCGGCTTCATACAGCTTCGCCCCGCTTAAATCTGCTCCACAAAGATTAGCCCCCCGCAGATTGGCAAAGCAAAGATTCGATCGATGTAAGCAAGCCTCTCCCAAATCGGCATTTTGAAGATTTGCCCCGGCAAAATTCACCCCCACTAAATTCGCCCCAGTCAAAATGGCTCCAGCTAAGCTGGCCCCTGCCAAGTTTGCCCCCACCAAATTACAGTTACTCAAATCAGCCCGATCGAGCACCGCCCCCGGCCATTCCACCAAACCTAACTCTGCTCCCGGCAAATATAAAGGAGAAGGTATCGATCTCCAATCCACGCGATCCATCTAACTACTCCATTTGATTTTTAATCGG
The DNA here is from genome assembly GCA_013297675.1 of Synechococcales cyanobacterium bin59.metabat.ball.084. Taxonomy (GTDB): domain Bacteria; phylum Cyanobacteriota; class Cyanobacteriia; order Cyanobacteriales; family Chamaesiphonaceae; genus JAAFHZ01. Next base: position 39,836 of record JAAFHZ010000009.1, read on the forward strand.
TGGCTGTACCCGACCAGTCACATTCTCGATCGAGCTAATTGCCGCCGCTGCTCCTGCCAAAATATTTTGCTCGCTGCCACCCAAATACAGGCGACCAAAGCTGCCGACGGCTTGGACTTCTAAGATATTAATTGCCGCTGCTTTTTCGGCTTCGTTGGCGGCCAAGGAGGCGTAGGCGGCAGGCTCTACTTCTAGCACAAACAGAGTTTGACCAGCTAACAGCATTTGTCCTCTGGCCATGCGGTTAATAATTTGGGTTTGGTGGGCGTTGATGTTGCGAATAATTTGACTAGAAACTACTCGGGGCTTGATGCCTTCGCTGCTTTTTACGCCGATGTGAGCTAAGATTGCTCTCCCGGCAGCGCGGGTTTCGCCTTGGGAGGCGGAGTGAATTTCGAGTAAGCCATAGAGTCGCTCGACGATTTGTACCCCAGGAGTGACGGAGGCGGCTTTGAGGGCAATGTCAGTAATTTTGTTGATTTCGATACCGGGCGAGATCTCTACCCATAGGGAGCTGTCACCTGGCACCGGCAAAAATCCTTGGACTATTTTGCCTAAGTAGGCGGCGTGTTGCGGTTGCAGGCTGTCTAAGTAAACATAGCTGCGTAGTTCAATCCCCAAGGCTTCTCTCGATATTTTTCGGCTGTTTTTCACACCCATCATATGATCGAACTTGACCTAAATCAAATTAGGCTAGCCTATCACGGCAATTATCAATGCGGATTTTGATAAATTGCTCTACTGCTGAGAATATAATAAACCAATGAATTGGCAACTGTTTGCTTAAGGTGGTGAAAGATGGTGTTACAGGCTGGAGATAAGCTGTTTAAGGGCAAATATACCATTGAGCGGCAGTTGGGCAGGGGGCGTTTTGCCATTACTTATCTGGCTAGTAAATCAAATGGGGAACGCCGAGTTATTAAGATTTTAGATCCTGTGGTGTTGGGGCATTTGGCTGGTCTGGTGCCACCAGAAGATGGTCGATTACAAGAGCAGTTTCGGCAGGAGGCGGTGAATTTGGCACGGTGCAATGGTTCGCCCCATATTGTGCAGGTGGATACGCCTTTTGAGGAAAATGGGGTTTGTTGTTTGCCGATGGAGTATATCGATGGTAATAGTTTGGCCGATCGAAACCCCAGGGTAATGTCTGAGGCACTGGCCTTAAGGTATATTCGGCAAATCGGTGAGGCTTTGGCTTTAGTCCATGCTAATAACTTAACCCATTGTGATATTCGGCCAGCTAATATCTTTTTAAGATCACGGGATGGGGTGCAAGAAGCGGTGTTGGCAGATTTTGGTTTGGCGTTAGATTTTGATACGAAGTTGACGCGAACTCGGGAGCGAGAGCGGGTGGATGGTTTTTCTGCGCCGGAGTTGTATACCAAAGATCAGCCGATGGGTGCTCATACAGATGTGTATTCTTTGGCGGCGACTTTGTATGATTTGGTAACTGGGGTGCCGCCGATCGGTGCCAAGGAAAGAGCAAGTGTAAAGTTAGGTTCTCCCAGATCTAAGAATCCTGATGTTTCATCGGCTACCAGCAGGGCTATTATGTCGGGGATGGAGCTTAAGCCAGAAGACCGACCTGATTCGGTAGCAGATTGGTTGGAGCTGTTGCCTGTAGTTCAGTCTGCGGTAGATATATCGGAGCCGAAAAAATCAAAGATAAATTGGCAAACAGTTTGGATGGCGGCAGGGGTAATTGTGGCGTTCTTTGCCTTAATAGTGACTGCGTTGGGTATCGTGCCGGGATGGTTATCTTTGATATACCCTCCGACATCAGCGCCTAAGTCATCTGAGACACCGAAGACCCTCACCCCCAGCCCCAAGGCGGAAGAGGGGAGCCGGAAGTAGAGCATTTAGTAGAATGTTTTGTACTAAGTTAGCGATCGCAAATGCAACAAAGTAGTTATTGAAATCCACCAAATCTATATCGGTTTAAATCCATGAGTTGGAATCAAGGGCATTTATTAAAGTCGGGGCAGTATGAAGTAATTCGTCTGCTGGGTAGTGGTGGGTTTGGGATGACCTATTTGGCCAAGGATCTTCATCTGGAGCGACAAGTGGTGATCAAAAGACCTAATTTATCTTTTGAGGCCGATCGAGATTACGATAAGTTTCTCCGCCGTTTTAAAAGAGAAGCGCAAGTCTTGGCTCAGGTGCAAATCCCTAATATCGTTAGGGTGATTGAATTCATTGAGATCGAAGGGATGCCTTGCTTAGTAATGGATTTTGTGGCTGGTGAAACTCTTAATGAATGTATCCGTCGCCGACAATTTATTCCTGAAGATGAGGCTTTGCAACTATTTCAAAAGCTGGCAATTGCAGTAGAGAATTTGCATCAACAGGGGATTATTCACTGCGATATCCATCCTGGAAATATCATTGTGCAACCAAATAGTGAGCCAATGTTGATTGATTTCGGCTCTACTAAATTACTGCATCCAACAACTTGGACGGTAACAACTACAGTCAACAAAGATTTTGGCCCCTATGAACAGATGGCTGAATCCGATGATAATATTCTTGGTTCACAGCCAACTTGGGATATTTATAGCCTTGCGGCAAATATGTATTTTGCTGTCACTGGTCAAAAGCCAATGCCAGCAATTAGTCGCAAACTTTATGGTGATGGACTCAAATCACCAAAAGAATTAAAGCCTGAATTGAGCGATGAGCTAAATCGCGTAATCTTACAAGGTATGGCGCTGGAAATGAAAAATCGACCTAATATTCTCGATTTCGGTGTAAATCAGGTCTATGACTTCGAGCCTATGTTGACTGGCTTATTTATCGCTAACAAAAACCAGCAAAGACGCGCCAAGATTGCAAAGAGGCTGCGTGAGATAAGGAAAAAGTCCCAGCAACAGATTGCCGAAAAAAACGATCTCCCCGCGTTAGATATTACTCCCATTAACCCAACTCCTGAATATGATTTTCAGAAAAGTGCATCCAGTAGAGTTCAATCATTTGTTACCATATTACACGAAGAATCCAAATCTTCAGTACCCACGAAAAAACTAAAGATGTATTTCCCTTACATAGATATATCTTTTTTAGTTTTAGGCTATTTTTGGAATGGTGCAATATTAGGAGTCCATTTTGAAAATACTGTGTTTATTTTTGCTCTTTCTGCGATTTTCGGCCTTGCTTTTGCTAAGTCCGCAGCCTGGGATAATCTTTTACTCGCAACTTTTGCTTTGAATTCATTGTTTCGTTTAGCTTGGGGATGGAATAGTGGCCGGTATTGGCTTTGGTTTTGGTGTTGGGATTGGGTTGCCAACGCAGCTTTGCTTGTAGGTTACGTAGATTTCAAAAAAGAATGGAGAAAGAACTACAGCAATGTCCAAATTCTGTGGATTCATTTTACCTTTTCATCGATCGGCTTAATATTTGGCGGTATTTTAGGCTCATGGCTAAAGGCCGCTGGCATCCTCAAATTACCATAACTTAACCTAGAACAGATTTCGCTCTCTCTCACCTGCATCGAGCCATCTAAAAACCAATGAAAATAGTACAGTCAATCTTTTCGTCAAATCAGGTCATGAACATTAATCTTTTAAGCCGAATTACCCATAATCCCGATATTTGTCATGGAAAACCGTGTATTCGTGGACTCTGCTATCCGATCGACACCATCCTAGAACTGCTCAGCTCTGGCATGACCCACACAGAAATCTTAGAAGATTACGAAGACCTAGAACCTGAAGATATTTATGCCATTCTGCTCTTTGCTGCTCGTCTAACTCAAATCAAAAGCATCCATAAATTAGCATCATGAAATTTGATCTCTCCTTTCCGGCCAGCTTCGATCGAGCTATATAAAATCAACTAAATCAAAATATTTTCCACTTCAACTACTAGTGACTTTTGCCTCGCTCAGTTTCTATAAATTCACCCGATCGACCAAATCGCCGATGTTGTGTAACTTCACAGTAGGGCGATCGGGTAGTTCGATCGCAATTTCTAGCTTGCCTCCCACAGCTTCTACATAGCCACGGAGAGTAGATATCAACATATCTGAGCTTTTTTCTAATCGTGAAATATTGGATTGGGGCATTCCTAGCTTCTGAGCGACTTCTGCTTGAGTAAGACCTATGAGCTGGCGTAGTTCCTGTAAAGCAAGGTACTCAGCTTCTAATTCTTGAGTTCTTATTTCAATCTGTTGGCGGCGATAGCTTCGCTTGCACCCCTGGTGATCGGATGGTAAGCTATCCCAGATTTGCTGTAAATGTTTGCCTTTAGTCATTGCCTTCTTCCTATAACTGGAAAATATGCTCGGTGATTGGGTTTCAGTCATCTTTTACCCGTCAATTTTCGGGATATGCTGTGGGTTGAAAGGTGATAGTAAACTCCATTGTCAAAGCCGACCTAAAACCTCAAGATTCTTTTCGGTTACTCAGAAAGGATGCTTCTATTTGCGAGAACTGCACAGGAGATTTTTCTGGGAAATTGACCGTTAGATCGATCGAGCCTCCCATAGCTACAATCGTGTTGATCAGTGTCCCCAAGGTAATATTTTCTTTAGATTCAACCTGGGATATATAGGATTGGCGAACATCTAATAAATCTGCTAACTCTGCCTGAGTGAGTCCGGCTGCTTGTCTAACTGTGCTGATAATTTTCAATTCAGCTCGGATCTGATTTGCACCAACACTAATTCTCTCTCTCATTTCTGGAGAGAACTCTTGCTTAATTTCTTTGTAAGTTCTATGTGGACGATTCATACTAATTCACCACCATTTGTTTCTTCTAAATATTCTGCAAACCGTTTGTCAGCAATCATGATATTTTTCTCATACCAGCGCTTATCACCTCCTTTATTTCCACCGAGCAGTAAAACTGCTTGGCGTTGTGGGTCGAAAGCAAATAGTATACGGTAGGGATTTCCATCATGCTGCACTCGCAGTTCCTTCATGTTGGTAAATGCTGAACCTTTAATGGTGTCAACGTAAGGACGACCCAGTGATGCTCCTTGCTCTTCCAAGATATCAAGTACCGCCGCGATCGACGCTTGTACTCTAACATCCTTGGCAAAGAACCACTCTTCAAATTCCCTGTGAAAAATAATCTCCCATATCATACATAAAACATATCACATATATACGATACTCTTCCAAAGTAATTCAGTACTTTCCCTTGCCCCCCAAGTCTCTCCATCAACTCCAATGAATAAATGCCGTGCTGTTATTACCTCCGTAACTCCGCCACCAAATCATAAAAAGGCTGCCAATTGTCTTCTTGAGCGATCGATTCCCACACCTCTTCAATCAATGGTCGCAAAGGCACCGTGGCCGGATTTGTTTTTGTTAAAGTTTCACCAACTAACGACAACTGCTCAGGAGTCAAAGAACCGATCGATTGCTGATACAACTGCTGCCAGAGATTTTTAATCGATTCTTTGCCCTCTACCGGCAACCAATCGGCATCACTAATAATCAGATTAAAGTCTTGGTGCCATTTGTCAGCCCAGCGCTCAGTAATCAACCTAAAAAACTGATGGTAGCCGATCTGAGTAGAATCGAGCAGCTCCAGGGTGGCATTTAGTAACTTCAGCCCCTGATCATTAATTTCTCCGGTCAGACCCAGCTTTTGCCACATCAAATTTTGATAAGTTTGGGCATATCGATCATCAAAAGCCTCTAAAGCCTCATCCATATCTCCCTGATTCAAAACCGCCACCAAGGGCTTTTGCAAAATTTCTAAGTTCAGCTTGCAAATTCCTGGCTGATTTTCGTAACTGTAGCGACCAGCATAGTCAAAATAAGCCGCTGTAAAGTCGGGTTGATAGGTGGGTAAAAAAGCAAATGGCCCGTAATCAAAGCTTTCGCCAGTGATCGACATATTATCGGTGTTTAACACCGCATGACAAAAGCCCGCCGCCATCCATTGGGCTGCCAGGTCAGCCACTCGATCGATCAGCTCCTGATAAAAGCTCAGATATTTGTTTTCTTGGCCAACCAAATGGGGATAGTAAACCGTAATCACATGATCCAACAGTCGCCGGGTTAAGTCAGGGCGCTTGAGATAGTGCAGTCGATCGAAAGTGCCAAACCGGATGTGCGATCGGCTAAATCTCACCATTACCGATGATCTGGTGGGCGAAGGCTCATCGCCTCGCCATAAATCTAGCCCAGTTTCCACCACGCTCAAACAGCGTGAAGTCTTCACCCCCATTCGATGCAGCGACTCCGCTGCTAACACCTCCCGTACCCCTCCTTTTAAGGTCAGCATCCCATCGCCGCCTCGGGAGTAAGGAGTGCGGCCAGAACCCTTGGTGCCGAAGTCATATAGTTCGCCATCTAGGCCGCGCACTTGGCCATAGAGAAAACCACGCCCATCGCCTAAGCCGGGATTGTAATTGCCAAATTGATAGCCATGATAGCGCAGCGCTAAGAGTGGTTGGGGATGACCGCTAAACTGACCAAAGGCTTCTACAAAATTGGCATCACTTACATTAGCTGGGTCTAAACCCAACTGAGCTAAGATGTCATCATTGCGCCAGCGTAAGGTATGCCGAGGAAAATCTTCCGCTACCACGTCGTCATAATAATCGTTGCCCAGGTCAGCGAGGGCGGGTTCGTAATTTAGGCTCAAAAGAGGATTCATCTAGATGACAGATTCATTAATGTTTCAAGAAGATGAGTACGTGGTGCTCACCAGTGGCCAACCGGAAGAAATTTTGACTGCGGCTGAGATGTTAGTAAAACTCTCCGAGACTCTATTGAATCACGGAGAGATCGATTTTCCCGCAGATGTTTTAGCCAAAGCTTCCACGGCAGCGCGGGCGGCCTACTTGCTAGATAATTACTGCGAGTTAGATTTGGGCGCAGGTCAATATATACAGTGGTATGCAGTGCGACTAGAAAAAAACTAGGCAGCCTCTACGGCAACTGAAGCTGGTTCACCAACAATTAATGCCACATCGATGTCTTCATCGCTGGTGCGTTTAAGGGTGACATGAATGCCGGGACCAAAGAACTTGGTGATTTTTTCGTGTTTTTCTTCCCAGGTGGTGAAAGGAATCAAAGGCGTATAGAACTCCATGATTAGGGCATAATTGCCATCGATCAGCTCTTCCCGCATTCCTCTGATCACTGGACGCTCATCATCAGTGGGTGACAGACCGAGTTTTTCTAAGGCCACGTCTAAGTGGGCTTCTTGGCCATAACGGAACCGAGTAACATCTTGACGAATTTGTTTTTGGATCGCAGTCTGCTGCGCCTCGCGGATCGCTTTCATTTCTGGCTCAGGGTCTTCTAGAGGCACCGGACGCAGTTCTGCCGATTTCAAGGCCAAACCACCCAGCAGCAGAGGAACTCCATAGAAAAAGCCGATCAGGTTGAGAGTGGGGTTATCAACGGCGTAGGCACCGAAGCCGATCAGGGTGAGTAAGCCACCAATACTGATCAAGGTGGGTCCAAGAGGAATGCGGCGCAGCAGGGACATGAGATAAATGGATATTGTTACAAAACTTCTCATATTATCCACTAATTTTCAGCAGATGAGCCATTCCGGCATAAATACTCACTCAAAGTATTTATACTCAAGGCGTTTTAAAGGTGGATTTTGGAGCTGGATCACTTCATAGACAATAAGTTGAGCTTTTGAGAAATAAATACTTTAATCACGAAATAACTTGATTTATTTCAATAAAAAATAATTCAACATCAAATCTCATAGGTAATTAAACTTAGTGAGTTTTTTGTGAATGTAACAAATAATTGCGAGCGTCTCATACTTATTAGGGATGATCCTTTATATTGAAGACACCAAGCAATCGATCCCCGCCGGAAGCAAGACAATAATTCGTCGAATCTTAACCGGTATTCATATAAACCACTGGAGATTAACATCATGCAAGTAACTGAAAATTCCCTGAACAGAAAGAATTCCCTCGCTGTCACTAAGAGCTTTTTAGTATGGTGTTTTGCTCTAGCAGTTTGTCTGTTAGTAGTCGGTTTTCCTTTAGTAGCAGTGATGGCTACCGTCGCCGCTCTGTTATCCATGGCTCTGCACCCCATTCTGCCAATGAGCGCAGTATTGTTGGTAGCTGGCAGCATTTTGGCCATAAATATTTTTGCAGTAGTAGCAACCGCCGCAACTTTGACCGCCAAGGGTGTACATCCTGATCAAGTGAGCTGGTTGGGTTGGTTAAATGGCAACAGTGAAGTTTTGCAAACCACCACCTATGCGGCTTGTCCTTTGACTTGTGAAATAAAGCAGTAAAGTCAACAGCTTTGGAATTCATGCTCTTGGGGCGCTTGATCGCAGATCGAGCGCTTTTTCATTTATTCCAGCCGATAGCAATCTTGATTGCGTCCTATACAAAAGCCGATCGATTGCCCCATTGTTTTATTCCCCCACCCCAAAAACAGCAAGATGGCCGCAAAGGCCAAGCCAGCCCCGATCGAAAACACTCCGTGATATCCTATCTGAGCAATGACTGCTCCAAACAGCGGCGAAGCAATGGCAATTCCTAAATCTAAACCCGCTGTGCAGGTCGATAATACCTGACCGCGATGCTCTGGCTGCGATCGATCAGCAACCAATGCAATCACCATCGGAATCAAAATACCAGTGCCTAAACCATCTAAGATGGCTCCAGCAATAAAGTTGGTTACGCTTCCACCGGTTGCTAAGAAACACAGGCCAAAAGTATAGCAACACAGGCTCATTGCAATAAAAACTCCCCGGCCATAGCGGTCAGAGCGACTGCCAATTACTGTCCTGGCGCTAAAGCTAGCCATGGCTGCCACGGTATAAAACAAGCCAGGGTTTAGATTGATGTGACTACTTTGAATATACAGAGGCATAAAAGTATGCCCTGCCCCAAACGGAAAACCAATCAGCAGCAGCACTGCTGCCGGAACGCTTAAAGCTGGATTGGTGAGAATTTTTTTGATCGAAGTAGGTGGGTTGATTTCTTCACCTGGCGCAGGAATCATCCTTGGCTTCGCGGCTAGTTGATTGGCTCCCAGGTAAGAAAGCAAACCAAAAATTATCGAAATCCAAAAGATTGTGCTATACCAGCCAGCTACTTGCAAATAGCCTCCCAGAGCTGGACCAAGAGCAACCCCGATCGGGTTAGTAAGGCTCATGTAGCCAATAATTTCGCCGCGTTTTTGGATTGGTGCGACATCTACTACTAGGGCACTATAGGCTGTGGTAAAAGCCGCGATACTAATGCCATGAAATGCTCTAATTGCCATCAATAAAGGTATGGAAGTGACGCTCAAGTAGCCCAAGGGGGCGATCGCTGCCACAATTGTCCCGATGATCAAAACAAATTTGCGTCCTCGGGTATCGGCCAGTTTGCCGACGATCGGACGGCTGACTAATAATCCGACGGCAAAAGACCCCATGATCCAGCCTAGATGATTTTTCCCAATGCCAATTTTATCAATGTAGGCCGGTAAAGTCGGCAACAAAATGGCTATGCTCATCCAAAACAATAGACCAGTGCTAAATAGAACTATTAAGCTATGGCGCTGCTGTGACTCTAGTCGATCGGTTGTTTCCATAGCCCACTCTAATTTTGGTATCTAGACAAGTATGCAAAATTTGCATGAGCCTGCTATTCTAACGCTATCATTGGCTCTCTTCAAAAATTATGGGCAAATCAAAAGAGCCAGTGCCGCTAGAAAACTTGTCATTTTAGTTTGAATTCCATTGTGACAATAAAGTCTCGTTGAGGACTGGTCGGTAACTGAAATAACATCTCTTTGAATTTAGCTTCAGCGTAGTTATCAAATCTAGGGTTATCACAAGATTCGGCGATGCTGGTTTGGATCACTCGACCCTCACTATTGAGTTTAATGTTTACTTTTACTTGCTTAGACTCAGTTACTTCTTTGGGATAAACCGGCTTACAGTTTTTTAGACAAGCTAGTTCGCCAAAATATTTCTGGATCTCTCGCTTACTAGTCCCGCCAGAGCCATTGCCAGAAAGATTACCGATCGAAGATGGCAAGACAGTAGCGGGCTTTATACCAATTATTGCCCCAGAATTACCGGGTTCACTGCTATTTTTCTTCGTTGGAGTTGGTTGAAGATCTAGTTTGCCAGGAGAATTATTAACAGGAGCGCCTCCAGGCGGAACCCCGATTTTATCAGTTAAACCCCAGCCCTGCTGACCGGGGGTGGTAACAGTTAGGCTATTTGAATTATTGCCACCGCCAGATGTTAGCAAATCATCACTACCACGAATGATCACGACAGAACTTGAAGAGTCACTAGCTGTACCTGAGTTGCCTGCTTCAACAGGAGATCCTGCTAGATTTGTGGGCTGATTTGGTTGGTCAGGATTTGTCGATCGTGGACTACCTGGGTTTTTATCGCTATTGGAAGCGATGATGTTTGAGCCTTGATCGATCGTGGAAGATGCAGAGGGGTTGATCGGCTTTGTAGCAGGTCTAGTTTCTGTTGTTGCACTCGGTGTTTGATTACTCGCCGTAGTCTGAGTATCGGGAATATTGCTATTGGGCTGAATTTTTGAAGGCGAATTGGCAGCTATAGTGCCGGGAGATGCAGCGCTAGATGGTTTATCAGTAGATGATTCTGTTGTTGGTTGAATTGGTGCGAACTGCGATTTACTGGGTTGAGTAACAATTTTGATTGGGATGGGCGTAACTTTTACCGCAGGCGTAGGAGTCGGTGTCGGCTTAATCTTTACCGAAGGCGTGGGGGTCGGTGTCGGCGCAACCTTTACCGAAGGCGTGGGGGTTGGTGTGGGCGTAACTTTTATCGAAGGCGTGGGGGTTGGTGTGGGCGTAACTTTTACCGCAGGTGTGGGAGTTGGTGTCGGCTTAATCTTCACCGAAGGCGTGGGGGTTGGTGTTGGCTTAATCTTCACCGAAGGCGTGGGGGTCGGTGTGGGCGCAACCTTTACCGAAGGCGTGGGGGTCGGTGTCGGCGTAATTTTCACCGCAGGCGTGGGGGTTGGTGTCGGCGTAATCTTCACCGCAGGCGTAGGCGCGGTCTTTGGAGAGGATGATAGTGAAACTTTGACTGAGGGCTTAGGGTTAGGACTCGCCGGGAAATCTGGCGGTAGTTCGCTACTGTCTACTAAAGTTACTTCTACCGCATGATCTGGAGCTGGCTGTGGTAGCGCATTAAAAAGCACCGCAGCGATCGAGTGTAACAACAACGAGCCACCCACCGCGCCAGCCAAAATTTTCCAGAACTTTTGTTGTTCTTGCTGACGAGCCAAGACAAGGTAATTGTAAGCCATAGACTATTAACGATTTTTGGTGGCGATCGCAATCTTGATATTTGGCACCTGGCGCAACCGATCCATAATATGAATAATATAGCCGTGACCAATTTTTTCATCGGCATTGATAATAATTGTTGTCGGGTTGGCTTTACTGGGCGGCTGTTTGCCCTTTGTTTCTTGAAGGATTGTCTGCTGTATCTGTACTGCCAAATTATCTAAAGAAGTCGTCTGACGATTGACCGCCAAATCACCTCGATCGCTCAAGCTCAACACAATTTTGGTTTGTGCCTGCACCTTTCCGCTACCTGCGGTGGGCAAATTTACGGGTAAGCCTTTGGTTTGACTAAGAGATAAAGAAGATACAATAAAAAAAGTGAGTACAGCAAACAGCACATCAACCATCGAAACTACATTGATTTGAGGCGTTGGTCGTTGAGTAACAGGAAGACGCATATTTTTTACAAGATAGTTTATTGAGTGAATTAAGTCTTTAAAAGGCTAGATTATTTTTGTCCGTAGTGCATTCGATAAATCAGCTCTATTTGGCCACAGTACTCTTGAAAAAAGATTAACTGCCGCTGATAGAAACTACGAAAAAAACTAGCCATAATTGAAGCAAATATCGCCACAATCAACCCAGTTGCTGTTGTGATCAAGGCTTCTCCAATTCCGGCAGAGATATTAGTAGCATTCGCACCAGCATTTCCAATATTCAAGCTAGCAAAAGAGTTCATTAAACCAGTAACGGTACCTAGTAAACCTAGTAATGGAGATAGCGTAATCACACTATCAAAAATTTCAGCAAAGCGATTTAAACCCGGTAGCTCGGCTTGAGATTCAGTTTCTAGGGCAAGCCGAAACTCTTCGGTAGTGGGTTGCGGCAAGCCCAGTGCCGCCATAAAGATCCGTGCCAAGGGCAAATCTTGCTCTTGTTCCAAATCATGGGGCTGAAGCTGCGGATATTGGCGGTAGCGTAAAAAAAAGCGCTGAACAAAGTTTTTTTGGCGACTAATTGTTTTCCACCAAAAGAAACTTCGCTCGATCGATAGAGCAACGATCACAATTGAAAACAGCAGCAGAGGCCACATCACCAAGCCACCTGCTTGAAATGTTTTAATAATATTGGTTTCCATAATTAGTCACTTATGCAAAGGTACTATTAGTAGAGGTAATAATGGCAATAACAGCCAGCTCCACTGCCACCAGCTCGGCGGTTTCAACAATTCGGCTGGCTTAATTAGAGCTTCAATGCGCTGCGTTAGGCGATCGGGCGAATCCACATGGTTAAAGGCAGCAGCATAGCTGTCGGCAAATGCTGTGGTATATTGCACCACCAGTAATAACGATTCTGCTAAAAGTAGGCTATCAGTGGTTTGAGCTGCCCAGCGATCAGCGCGTAGCTCCCGCAGTGCCAGCAAATCGTCCCAAATCACCTGACTATTTGGCAGCCAGATCGTAATTTGGCGCAGCCAAGCCAACCAAAAAAACCAAAAAGTATCTCGATAATAATAGTGTGCCTGTTCGTGAGCTAAGACTGCCTGCAAATGCTCAGAATCTAAGGTATCAATCAAGCCTTGGCTGATCAGTAAATCTGGTTGCCAAAAGCCTATTTGGGCAATGTAGGGAATATTAACATCTAATAATTTGACCGATCGACCATATAGCTCTATTTGACGATAGCTACGCAACTGCTGTGAGGTTTGATAACCAGAAATCGCCATTTTCACTAAGCAAAACGCCATGAATCCTAAAAAAGCTATGGCCAACCAGTAGCTCAGCCAGCCTTCCCAGCCCCATACCATCCAGCCATGAGGACCCATTTTTAAAATAGCGATCGAACTACCCATTAATAGCAGTGGTGGCAGCAATAAAACTGCCAGGGCATGTTGCCAGCGCTCTTGCCAATTACCAGTAGGAGCACTAACGCCCATATATCGCCATAGCCCAGCCATAGCCAAAATACTCAAAAGCATTGTTAGGTGCATGTCTCTCTGGCCTCCCGAATGGCTTGTAGCTTTTGGCCGATCGCTTCTAATTGGGCAATGCTGGCATGATCTAGGCTATCGGCAAAAGCCGCGACTACTTCTGGTTTGCCTACGGCCAAAAATTGGTTGAGCTGCTCATAAGCTTGCAGCGCCTGTGCTTCTGCTTCAGAAACTAATGGCTGCCACACAAAACTGCGCTCTTGTTTATCACAAATTAACCAGCCCTTTTTACTGAGGCGATTTAAAACTGTAGTAACCGAAGCATAGGCTAGCTCTCGATCGGGGTCATTTAAAATCTGGTCATGAATATCTTTGACGGTGGCGGTACCGAGCTGCCAAATAATTTGCAGAATTTCGGTTTCTAACGGACCGAGTGAAATCTGTTGAGGTCGATGCTTGGGAAGTGGAACCATGATGTCTGAAGGCAAATTTCATCCATAGACTACCGCAGTAAATTACCGCTGTGTTTTACAGGCTGTCTTTTGACAACTGCAAATATCCCTCGCAAAATAGCCAAGTAATTTGTCTCAAAACATTGATATTTAAGGCTTTTAGCCATAGATGCTCTGTGCCAAAGCTCCTGGGATCAATTGATCTCTTTCCCTGAACTCGTCATAAATCTTTGTAATTTTTTAAGGAATGTGCATTTTGAATCAGCAGTTATTTGCTTATGTTGTCCTAAGTAGCATGGTATGTAGTTTCATCTGTGCTAATCAAGCTCATGCTCAAGAATTACCCAAAAATATTGCAGATCAGCTCCAAACTCCCAGCAAAAAAGAATCAGACTTAACGATCGAAGTAGTCGGCCAACGTAGTTTAGAGCTACCTAAATCTGCCCCGATTTATCGAATAGAGCAAAAAGAAATTCAGCGCCAAGGCTCCAAAAATGTTGCAGATATACTGCGCAACTTGCCCGGATTTGCCGTGAATGACGCTGGCTTTGGAGCTGATATTCATACTGGTACCTATTACCGAGGCACCTCTAGTAACCAATTTATCATTTTAATCAACGGTCGCCCGATCGGCACCAATATTAGTACTTACCATGGCAACACCGATCTCAATAGCATTCCAGTAGACAGCATCGATCGAGTGGAGCTTTCTAGTGGTGCTAGCAGTATTTTGTATGGCTCGGAGGCTTTTGGTGGAGTGGTCAATATTATCACCAAAACCTATCAAGAAAAACCCGAAACTAATTTGACCGCTGAGTTTGGCTCCTATGGTCGATCAAACTATCGTGCCAGTCATGCCGGAGGCAATGAGCAGCTCAACTATCGCTTTGGGATTGAGAGATATCGTATTGATAATGACTATAAAGTACCCGTAGGAGCAGCTAACCGCGATCCGGCTACCGGTAATTTGTTTAATGCTGATACCGATACCACCAGCTATTCTGGCAGTGTCTCGGCTCAGCTAAATCCGCGCACTCAGCTAGATATTGATGCTACTGTGATTAACAGTCGGCGGGGCTTAGTTTATTTTGGCTTTCCGTTACAAAGAGATCGTCTAAATCATGATGCTGTCAGCGTGGGGCTAAAAACTCGCACCCAGCTTGCCGCTGATCAAAGCTCAATTTTAAATACATCTCTTGGCTATGCCCAAGATTATTTTGAAACTACCGGTCCGAGCGGTGCTAATAGTCGCACCGGCATTTTAGATACCAAGGCGGTCACGGCTAGAATAGATCACAACTGGCGCACTTCTCCCAGTAATACTCTGCGATCGGGTATTGAAGTTCAGGCTCGTCAACTGAACAGCACCGCCAATAGCACTGTTCCTAGCCGCATTGCCTTTAATGGAGTAGAAAATCGGGATACCGTTAATACAGCTATTTTTGCGGTGGATACTCTCAAGCTTACCGATAAATGGGAGCTAGACCTGGGTTTGCGCCAAAATTTTAACAGTCAATTTGGCAGCTATCTCAATCCTAGTATTGGTTCTCGTTGGCAAATAACTCCTCAAATTGCTGTGTTAGCTTCGGCCACTGGAGCACAGCGTAACCCCGGACTCGATCAGCTCTATGTGTATGATACAGTTCACGGCTGGCTGCCAAATCCTAATTTACAGCCAGAGACCGGCTCAACTTGGACAGCAGGGATAGATCTGGCTTTGAGTAATAATTCTACGGCGCAAATTAATTATTTTGGTAACTCGATCAATAACCGCATTGCCACTCAAGCCACTAGCCCTACTACCACTCAATGGGCGAATGTAGGTAAAGTAGATACTAACGGCTTAGAAATTGCCTTTAAACAAAAACTATCGCCTCAATGGTCGGCTTTTGCTAACTATACTTACACAGATGCCCAAATTCAGAGCGGTCCCGATCGCGGTTTGCAGCTTGCTTTAATTCCTTATTCGGTGGCTCAAGCTGGCATTGGCTATGCTAATAATGGCTGGGAATTAAAGTTATTAGCTAACTATAATGGGGGGACGCGGCGGGCTTTGTTTACTAGTCCTGGGCAAACTAGAACTGATTTTGTGCCAGCATTTTTAAATTTAGATATCAGCACGCGCATCCCGCTTTCTGCCCATACTGCGCTCAATTTATATGTTGAAAATTTAGCTGATGTACAGTATGAGCGAGTCAATCGGATCTATAGCCCCGGACTTACTTTTCGGGCTGGGATCTCGGCCTTTTTCTAACTGTGATGATGTTAACCACCACTAACCCGACATTGAGACAAAATGTAGCGCAGCCGATCGTAGTCTTCTCTTAAAATCAAGCTCAAATTTCGTCCTGCTGCAATTAGCCAATCGCGATCGAACTGGCGCATTTTATAGACTGTCCGCATCGCTGCTGCGGTCAAGGCATCAGAAGGTGCCCCGGCTACTTCTAACAATGGTCGCAAAAAATCGAACTGCTCACTGAAATCTACGATTTCTTCCGGAGGGCATTCATAGACTGACTGGTGAATCTGTGGAGGGCGTGGCGGTAAATACTGCATATATCGTCCTAGCGGATCGGCATAGCCCACAATAATTGATTTGAACTCGGTTTTGAGCATTGCAAAAATCTGGGGCTGTTCTTCGCGGAGTTCTTCGATCGATAACCCCAAAGCTCTCGCTCGATGCACAGAATCGATCGGGGCGGTGGTGGCCGCATAGACTACCCCTAAAATTTGGTTGCCAGTTTCTTCGTCTTTGGCTTTCACAAAACTACCAAAATCGGGCATGGTAGCCAGTTTCAATTCTTCTGAAGACAAGCACTGAGACAAAAACTCGGTGGTGCTGGTTTCGATTACTTCCGCGATGTGTGTCGGGTGGCGCGGGTTGCCAGAGAATTGGGGTAAGGGTAAGCGCATAATAACAGCAGAAATCAGTAGCTTTATTCTATCTGGTTAAGGCGATCTCCACCCCTAAACTACTTATATCTGGAAATTAGTGTGATGAAAAAATAGTTCAAGAATGGTATCGAACAAAGATAGAGTAGAATCAACCAGCACCTTTTGATCGTCGCAGATAGTCTTTTCCCTAGGACAAGATGATTGAACTTTGTCCAATGGAACACCAGCACATACAAACAGAATGGTATCGATATTATTGTTATTGATGACAATATCTCTATTGCAAAAACAACTATTTTCCATGACGCTACAAATTCTAATATCGCCATTGACATTCTTATAACTGTCAATATGACTGAGATCAACGTAACTAACGATATCAATAAATTAAGATGATTATTTTCAGATTTAGCTGATTTCATACGCAGTTTCCTGTGTGGTAACGACGGTGATGGCATTTTGTTCAAAATTGTGCAGCGATCATCAATTTTTAAGTAGTTTCAGTGTGTAATATGGTATCTGAAATTATCCGCGCTATCATACATCAAAACTTGTACATGATCAATAACTGCAACATTGGCATTAATCACCAATAGGTAAAAATAGCCATTTGTGCTTACTAAGAATCAGCGTATTATTGATGTCTTCTCCAACTTTTAACGTTAATGTGATTCACCATATCCGCCTGCTGATAAAATGGAGCGTTGTTGATTTTATGAGCGAAATTTAGCATGGCAGGACTCTTGGATGGAAAAGTATCGATCGTCACCGGAGCTTCACGGGGGATTGGTAGGGCGACAGCCTTAGAATTAGCCGCCCAAGGCTCTCAAGTGGTGGTGAACTATGCCAACTCTAGCAGCGCCGCCGATGAAGTGGTGGCCAAAATTGCGGGAGCTGGTGGAGAAGCGATCGCCATCCAAGCTGATGTATCTAAAACAGAAGAAGTCGATCGGCTGTTTGCTACCGTCATGGAAAAATGGGGACGGGTGGATACCTTGGTCAACAATGCTGGCATTACTCGCGATACCTTGCTGCTGCGCATGAAGCTAGAAGAATGGCAGGCAGTAATTGATTTAAACCTGACCGGGGTTTTTCTTTGTACTAAGGTTGCCAGCAAAATTATGCTCAAGCAAAAATCTGGGCGAATTATTAACATCACCTCGGTTTCTGGCTTAATGGGCACTGCTGGACAAGCTAATTACAGTGCTGCCAAAGCAGGCGTGATTGGTTTTACCAAGACCGTTGCCAAAGAACTCTCTAGTCGGGGGATTACGGTGAACGCCGTCGCCCCTGGATTTATTTCTACCGATATGACTGCCGATCTGAAATCTGAGGGAATTCTACAATTCATTCCCTTAGGCCGTTATGGCGAACCAGAAGAAGTAGCCGGAATGATTCGCTTCTTGGCCGCAGATCCAGCCGCTGCCTACATTACTGGCCAGACATTCAATGTAGATGGTGGAATGGTAATGTTCTAGGTTTCAGGGAAATATGAGAATCTGAGCAGGGCGATTTTACTAGTCTCTCCCTAGCTCAGATCAAAAAAATTAGGGCAAAGTATTGAAAAAGTTGACATCTTTGTTAAGATTAATTAATCTTATTAAAATTTTAATTTAGCCTAAGCTGGCGATATATCAATCTTTCTGACTCTCTTGTGAGGTCAAATGGCTGCTGTATCTCAACTAGCGACTAGATTACAATAGATTGCCATACATCCATATATTCATATCCTTCCAAATCGATGCAGCTTACTATGACACCGCCGATTGAGATGACGACCGAGACAATGTGGTCCGCCGCCGAACATACCATTGCCCAAAATGCCTTCCAGACTGCTTACACTCGCGAAATAGATGCGCTAATGCTGGATGTGCGCAAGCAATGCACTTCGATCGATGGCCTAGATCAAGTCTGGAAGCTCAATGACTTCTTAAACTCCAAGCGCCACGAGATTGAAGGGAAGTACGACTATCGGGAACCGGCCTTGGTGTTTGTCTTTGCGACTCTGTTGCACGACGGTTGGCTGAGTATGGATGACCTCTCTGGGTTGGATCGGCTTAAGTTAGATAAGATTTCGGCACTTGCTAATATGTAGATTGGCAAACCTGCCGCTCATAAAAGTATGAAAATATCTGAAATTGGTGAAGCTGGGCTGTTGAAGCTAATCTTCCCGTATTGTTTACCAGGCACCGTTGGCGATGACGCAGCGGTGCTTGCGTTTGCGGGTGAAAATTTAGTGGTGACTACCGATGTGCTGGTCGATCGAGTGCATTTTAGTGATCAGACCACTGCGGCTCAAGATGTGGGTTGGCGATCGGCGGCGGCTAACCTCTCAGATTTGGCGGCCATGGGAGCGCTGCCTTTGGGTATTACGGTAGGTTTGGGTCTACCCCCAGATACTCCGGTGCAATGGGTGGAAGATTTGTACCGGGGCTTGAATGCTTGTTTGGAGCGTTACGATACTGGCATTGTAGGTGGTGATATTTATCGATCGACTGTGCGGACTGTGGCCATTACGGCTTTTGGCAAAGTAGAGAGTGGGGCGGTGATCCGACGAAATGCAGCGGTGCCCGGAGCGGCGATCGTGGTGACGGGTGAGCATGGCAAGTCTAAGGCCGGTTTGGAATTATTGTTGGATGTGAATCTTGGGCAAGAGTTGGATTTGATCGATCGGCAAGAGTTAATTCGCGCTCATCAACGTCCGCTGCCTCGGTTAGATGTGGTGCCAATGATCACTATGCTACAGCCGGAGTTTGTGGCGGGGATGGATAGCAGTGATGGTTTGTTGGATGCAATTTCTCAGATTTGTCGGGCTAGTGGGGTGGGGGCGAGGATCAATCGATCAGCGATCGCGATTCCGGCGGGGTTAACCAAGTTGACTGAAAATCCGATCGCCTTTGGCGCAAGCGGAGCTATCGATTGGGTGTTAGGAGGCGGCGAAGATTTTGAGTTGGTGCTCTGTTTACCCGTTTCCACTGCCTATGCGCTGGTGGAATTAATTGGTGGGACAGCGGCAATTATTGGCACGACCACGGCAAATCCAGAAATTTTGCTGGTGGATGATCAGACCGAAATTTTATTGACCTCCCATAGTCAGTTTCAGCATTATTAGAGAATTTTAGCCGGTGACTCTAACTCTTCCTATGATAGAGATAGTCTGAATATCGGGACTTATGGGTATTATGGCTATGAGCCAAGTATTACCGCCACAATACCTTGACCAAAGTTGGTTAATATCAATTAGTGCCATTCAAATTGTGATTGTCTATGCTATCAAAACCAGCGATTTCCGTCACGAACTTTGGTCATTTGCACGAACACAGCGAACAGTTGTTGCGGCTGGGACTGCTGGCAGAAAAATATTTTGCCGAAGATCCGAATACTTGTTTGTTGAAACTGCGGCAGTTGGCGGAACTTCTGGCACAGATGGTGGCTGCACAGGTGGGGGTGTTTGTTTCAGCCGATGAATCTCAGCGTGATTTGTTGCGGCGGTTGCAAGATCAAGGGATTTTGCCGCGCGAAATTGCTCAGTTGTTTGATGTGATTCGTCGATCGGGTAATTCGGCAAACCACGCATTTACTGATGATCATCGCATGGCGCTAGATAATCTCAAGATTGCTTGGCAACTTAGTTTATGGTTTCATCGCACGTTCAAAAATCCAGGGTTTAAGTCGGGGGCATTTATTCCACCGATGGCACCAGCAGCAGAAAGTGCTGAATTGCGATCGGAGTTAGCTCGTTTAACCGAAGCTTTACAAGCTTATGAAGCAACACAGCAAGAGACCGTGCAGCAGCTAGAAGCTGTATCAGCTACTTTGAAAACTGCTCAAGAAGAACAGTTGTTTTGGGAGCAGATGGCGATCGAGGCCGATCAAGCCAAGGTGGAATTGGCTAAGCGTTTAGCAGAGCAGCAGGCTAATGCTCTAATTCAACCCAAGAATTTGCTTAAAACTTATATCAAAGCTGCTAACCAAGCAGCAGAATCGGTGCAGCTTGATGAGGCTAGTACTCGTAAGCTAATTGATGAGCAGTTGCGGCAGGCTGGTTGGGAAGTTGATTCTGTTGAGCTGATTTATCAGAAAGGGGCAAGGCCAGCCAAAGGCAAAAATCGGGCGATCGCCGAATGGCCGGTTAATAGTGGTCGTGCCGACTATGTATTATTTGTAGGGTTAATGCCAGTAGCGACGGTGGAAGCTAAGCGGAAAAATGCCAATGTTTCGGGGGCTTTACAGCAAGCTAAACGCTACAGTCGAGATTTTCGGTTGGAGGCTGAGCAGCAGAGTCCGGGAGGGGCTTGGGGAGAATATGTGATTCCTTTTGTATTTTCGGCTAATGGTCGCCCGTATCTCAGGCAGCTCGAAACCCTTAGTGGCATTTGGTTTAATGATGTCCGGCGATCTGAAAATTTGGCTCATGCTTTGGATGGTTGGTATACCCCAGCAGGTTTAGGGGCTTTGTTGAAGCGGGATGTGGTAGCAGCTCATCAATCTTTGGCGGCACAGGGATTTACCTATAATTTACAACTGCGACCTTATCAGCAGGATGCCATTCGGGCGATCGAAGCCCAAATTGCCGCAGAGCAGCGGGATCTGTTGGTGGCTATGGCTACTGGGACTGGTAAAACCAAGACTTGTATTGCTTTAATTTATCGGTTGCTGAAAGCGCAGCGTTTTAGACGAGTGTTGTTTTTGGTTGATCGATCGGCTCTGGGTGAACAGGCTGCTAACACCTTTAAAGATACGCGCATGGAGAATTTGCAGACTTTTGCCGATATTTTTGGGATTAAGGAATTAGCCGATCAACAGGCGGATACTGATACATCTGTGCATATTGCCACGATTCAAGGAATGGTGCAGCGGATTTTGTATCCGGGGGAAAATGTGGTACCACCCCAGATCGATGAATATGACTGCATTATTGTAGATGAATGCCATCGGGGGTATTTGCTCGATCGAGAAATGGCTGATACTGAGCTGACTTTTCGCAGTTTTGATGACTATATTTCTAAGTATCGGCGGGTTCTGGATTATTTTGATGCGGTGAAAATTGGTTTGACGGCCACTCCGGCTTTCAGGGTTATTTCATTCTAAAAAGAGACTTAAGAAAATTAAGGCCGGAACCAGCTTTACGTTGTGCTTGAGCCATATTTGAAAGGCCATTTTCTCGGTAAAGATTTAGGGTGAAATTACGTGCCAA
>JAAFHZ010000090.1:0-15179 GCA_013297675.1 Synechococcales cyanobacterium bin59.metabat.ball.084
TCTTTCATAATTTTGCACTCTTGGCAAATAAGTAATGTTTTCTTCTAGTTTGCCAAATAGTGCCCGGTTGATGATAATTACAAAATAAACCGAGGTCAAACCGGTACTGCCTAAACAAATTACCGTCATGATGGGGAATGCTAAATAACTACCCTGAAAAGATAGAAACTCGCCCACAAACCCTACCATTCCCGGAATACCGGCACTGGCCATCATGGTCAAGATTAACATTACGCCCACAAAAGGCAAGCCCCGTTGCGGATTCAGCAAACCATGTAACTGAGCCAGCTCTCTCGTGCCAGTTTTGGTTTCAATAATTCCTACCAAATTAAACAACAAGGCCAAAATCAAACCGTGAGCTACCATTTGATAGACAGCACCCAACACGCTCAAAGAATTTCCAGCGGCGATCGCCAGCAGCACATAGCTCAAATGGGCTACCGAACTATAGGCGATTGTTTTCTTAATATCAGTCTGAGCAATCGCAATTATGCTGCCATATACCGCCGTTACTACTGAAATCAGCGCCAGCCAAGGAGCCACGATTGTCCAGGCATCGGGAAACAAGCCCAAGCCAAACCGAATCAGCCCATAGGTTCCCAGCTTAGAGACAATCCCACCCAATAACATCGAAACTGGGGTAGATGATTCTACGTAGGCATCTGGGAGCCAAGTATGGAAAGGTACTAGGGGCATTTTGATGCCAAATCCCAGCAAAATAATACACAGGAACAATAGTTGCAGATTAGCTGGTAAGTGGGTAGCAGCCAAAGACTCATAGTTAAAATCGCCGGTCTTGGCAAACCATGCCCAGCTTAAGAAACCAGCCAATAGCACCATGCCAGACAGCGCCTGGTAAATCAGAAACTTAGTGGCGGCATAACCTCTACGTTCGCCACCCCAAATAGTGATCAGTAAATATAGAGGAATCAGTTCTAGTTCATAAAACAAGAAAAACAGTAATAAATTCTGCGCCAGAAAAGCTCCCGTGACGGCTGCACCGACTAACAGCAGCAAAGCATAAAATAATCGCGACCGATCGACTTCTTTGCTGGTTGATTGCACCGCTAAAAATACTAACAAAGCATTCAAAATCACCAGCGGCAAAGAGAGTCCATCTAAGCCCAAAGCATAATCTAAGCCTAAGGGCTGTATCCAGCTCAAATGCTCAACAAACTGTAAACCGGCATCTTGATAGTTAAACATGGCCGCAACTACAATCGTAATTACTAAGGTGGCCGATGCCGTAATCCCGGCAATTAAGCGGCTAGAACTGGGCAGCAAGCCAATTAATAATGCCCCCAAAACTGGCAACCAAATTATTGAACTCAACATTCTCTTAAACCTCTTTAAGTAAGAATAAACTCTATTAATATCTGCTGATCCACTAAGCAGCTTCACTAGGCGACTTATGTTGTCAATCCAGTATCCAGATCATAAACAGCGCCAAGCCGAAACAAGCCCCGACGAGTAATTGATATATTTGCGTTATTATTTTGCATGTTTTTAAATTGTTTTTTATTTGAATAGAAATAGTAGGGTAAGTGCTATCACCTGGCAGTGACGCTGTGCAAAGCTCAGCAGCCACCCTACGATCGACTAATACGTTTAGATGAATAGCCCCATTAGCAATCCTAAAATCACTACACCAGAGAACATCGACAGAATATAGAACTGTGATTGTCCGGTGTTAGTAAATCTGAGGGACTGGCCGCTAAACAGCGTACCAAAGCCAACCAAGTTGACCAAGCCATCTACGACGTATCGATCGAACCAATTCACCACTTTTGCACTAGTAGCCACTAACCACACGATTGTCACCTGATACAACCGCTGCACATAGAGGTCGTAAGCAAAAAAGTCTTGAAGAGCCGGAAATGGTAACTTAATTGGTTTCGGCACAGTATTTATTCCGTAAATTAATGCCGCAATCGTCATACCCATCAAGCTTGACCACAAGAAACTAGGAGCCAAAAACATATTTAGCTCTGCCCATTCAGGTAACAAATTTAAGTTTCCTAAAATGATTGGCACATGACAAACTAAAATTGCCATAGTAACTGTAGGTATACTAATTAACCAAAAAGGTTCAAATGAGCGTTCGGCCATGGGCTGGGCAGTGCCCAAGAAAATCCGGCAGAATAACCGGGTTAAGCTAAAGGCCGTTAAAACATTGACCACCAAAAGTACTGCTACTAACCAAGGCTGTTCTACCCATAGGCTAGTGGCTAATTGCAGCAAAGCCCAAAATCCGCCAAAAGGTGGCATTGCAATAAAAGCTCCGATCGCCACTATCATTGCCAAACCTGTCACTGGGCGGCGTGACCAAAGACCGCCAAGCTGAGTTAAATCTTGAGTAATATTTGTCCAAATAATTGACCCAACGCTCATATAGAGCAAGGCAATTCCAAAAGACTCACTGAACAGAATAAACTGTGCAGAATCTAAGTTTTGGGTGCCGACAGCGATAAATACCAGACCAAGATAGGCGCTGACCGAGTAGGAGAGTACTCGCTTCATATCCACCTGGGCGATCGCAATCAGCGAACAACAAACGGCGGTACTCACCCCCAAAGCCACTAACAGGTTTAATACCGTTTGGGATAAAGAAATTACTGGAGCCAACTTAATCAGCACAAACGCCCCAGCTCCTACCACTACAGCATTTCTAAATACTGTCGCCGGGACTGGTGCTTCCATCGCTTCGTCGAGCCAAAGCTGAAAAGGAATCTGGGCGCATTTACCCAATGGTCCGGCAATTAGTGCCAAACCCAGGAGCGTTGCCACCATCGGGTCTAACTGTGCTGTTTGTGACCAAGTTGCCAACTCCGTAAAATGCCAAGTGCCAGCGATCGGGTACAAGGCAATCACACCCATCAGCAAAATAATGTCGCCAACCCGCTTCGTCCAAAAAGCATCTCTGGCTCCGGTAATCACGGCGGGCTGAGCATACCAAAAGCCTACGAGTAAGTAGGTTGCCAAGGTGAGCAGTTCCAAAAAGACGTAGCTAAAAAACAGCGAATTTGACAGCATCAAGCCACAAATCCCTGCTCCAAAGCAGTTCATCAGCGAGAAAAATCTTGCCCAACCCCAATCCATTTCTAAATATCCCACGGCATAGATTTGAGAAATGAGATTGATACTACTGACCACCGCTAAAGCGGTCAAAGTGACAGGGGAGAGTTCGATCGGGAAATCGATGCTCAAGCTGCTGCTATGTAGCCAAGGGTAGCTAATTTCTTGAGTTGGCAGATCCCAACCGTTAGCTAAAGCTAGTAAGGCATGGATAAAGGCAACGCCAGCCATTAATATATTGATATAGCCCGCTGGTCGGCTACCAAGCTGGCCAGACCAACCTAAAGACCAAGGGCTGGACAAGATTACACCCAAGATCGGGTAGCAAGGGATCAGCCATACATTGGAAATAATAAGATTTTGCATAGATTTATTTCTATAGATTCACGATTTAAGTTAATCTTTAGTCTATGAACCAGCTTATCGGAAAACTTTCAGAAAGGAAAGAGCAACATAGAGTTTTATCCAATGATTACCCTTATTTTTACTTATCGATGCTATGCGTACTCATAAGCTGAGATGCCAGCAGCTTTAATGCCGGTAGATTGGGGCTGTGTCTAAAGGCTGTTTCTGAGGAGGATTTTTAGCGCTTCTCTAAAACGTAGCAATCATAGAATATTTCTATTTCTTCAAACCCCAGTCGGAGATATAGCTCTTTGGCAGGGTTCCCTTTTAGGACACGAAGACGAACTGGTTTATGGGCGATCGCTGCCGATCGAATAACTTCTTTAATTAAACTAGTACCAATGCCTTGGCTGCGATATGCCTGATGTATTTGAATGTCACCAAGATAAATGCAGTTCTCTCGTTCTTCGACTTTGAGCATTCCGATATCCACACCATCAGCTTGGATGATTTTAGTGATCTCTGGATTAAAATATTCTCGAAATTTATTGCTCTCCCATTTATTAATCAGCTCAAAATAAGGACGCATAATTGATTCATAGAACGGTTCAAGCCATTCAAGATCGTCCCATGAGGCCATTCGTTGTGATATCTGCATCTCCCCCACCTCTATTAAATTAGTATCTTCTTTCTATCACTTCTCACTTTAGATATAATTTATTTTTTTTAGCGAACACTACAGACCATCGCTGGAATTGAGAAACTTACCCAAAGCCTCTAGAAACTTGTCACCCCATACTATTGATAGCAATCCAGAAATAATAATGAAGATGATTGATACACCAATTTGCCATGCCTTTACTCCATCAGGAGATTGCCAAGCATAGTTAAGAAGTATAAGTGCAAAAAATATTGCACCTCCCACTCCCACCATGGCTTGCAACATAACTTCAAAAATATTCATGCCTTGAGTTTGTTTATCTTCAGATGACATATCAAAGACCTCTTAATGATTTTATTTTTACTATGCTAACTGGTAATCTTCTTCTTGTGGGTGGAATCTTTGGTTTTGAATATGCTTGAGTCTTCTCAGCCGGGATAGCCGATAATTCCATCATCGTTGGTAAAATTGATGATGGAGCCACCTTCTTTTGCATAAGTGCTATTTACAAGCCCAGTTCCCAGAATGCTCTGCTAATCTGTTTATCATTTGACTCCTGTTATTTTGGATTGATTACATTACGTCATGCGAGGTAGAACAATGAGAAAAGTAGCTGTCTTTGGTAATGCGGGTGGTGGAAAATCTACTCTGAGCAAGCAAGTATCAGAAATTATTGGTATCCCACTATACGTTTTGGATAAACTCCAATATCAGGCTGGAGGTGTGGCGATTCCACCCGCTGAATATCAGCGCATTCATGAGCAAGTCTTGGCCACCGATCGCTGGGTTATTGATGGTTTTGGTTGCATGGAGTCTCTTTGGTTGCGACTAGATGCCGCAGATAGTTTGGTCTATATTGATCTGCCACTGTATAAACATTTCTGGTGGGTGACAAAGAGAATGTTAACTGGCAGTTTTGACCCGCCGGTAGGCTGGCCAGAAAACAGTCCAATTTGGAAGAGTTCGATGAATAGTTATCGGTCGCTGTGGTTGTGCCATAAGTTTTTGACTCCAAAATATCGGGAGTATGTCGAAAAAGCTAAAACTACCAAGAATGTCTATCATTTGAGATCTCCCCAAGAGATTAGGGATTTTTTGATGTCGATCTCTTCGGTTAAACCTTAGATGTGGATTGGGATTGATCGCCACCTGTAGTTTTATTTTCTGAGACGCTTTGGCAATTAGTACATATTTGCTTTTGGTATGTGCATGATGTTACTCCCATAACCTAAGATTGTAGTATGCTGTTCTCTAACACTTAAATTACGTGTTAATCACCCTGAAAGACCTGAGTGAGAGAATGAAAGGCGATGTAACCAATGAAAGAAAATCCTACAGATCTTACTGATGATCAATAGGAAATAGCTAGTCATTTTATACTATCAGGAAAACAGGCGGGAGACCTCGAACAATAGATATGAGAAAAGTGGTGAATGCCCTGATGTATATGCTTATGGCTGATTGTGCCTGGAGGATGCTACCTCATGATTTTCCAAGATGGCAGACTGTCTATGATTATCTTAGTAAAAAGATGAACACCCAGCTTAGTAAGAGATACATTTCGACTAGCCTTAGAGGTAGTCCTGCGTTCAGATACAGCTAAAGGATTTGAATTGTTGCCCAGAAGATGGGTTGTAGAAAGGACATTTGGATGGTGGAATTGGTGTCGTCGATTGAGCAAAGACTATGAGCGTTTGCCATCTTCATCTGAGACTTTCATCTATATTGCTATGATACGCATTATCCTTAGGCGGCAAGCATAGCTCTGACTTTTCAGACATCCTCTAAGCCTTATCAAAATCTTTTTAGCGCCGATTTTACTTGCGATCGAGACCCCTCTCAATCTAATGGACACAACAGAACTCGAATCTGTGACCTCTTCGATGTCAAGGTAGAGTAACCGTCGCCTAAATCAAACAATACACAAGTATTTCAGCCGACTTAGAAAAGGGAGCAGGGTAAATAACAGGGCAATTTGTTACTTATCCTTGTTGGGTAGGTTAGGGATTTAGTATGTTTGTTGAGCTAAAATATTCATGTGAGTCCTTGTTGTGTAAGGGTTTACCGCCCTTGGGAATCGATTGTTGGTAGCAATCATCCACGAAGGGCTTTCACATTATTGCATTGGATTGGGGTGTTATGGCATGTTTAGGGCTGATTCAAGGTGCTTAGGGTAAAATAAGGGCATATCCCACCATCACTTTTCCATCATGGCCGTAACCACCGACACCGAGCTAAGAGAACTAAGGGAACTGATTGCAGCCAACCATGCAGCCGTTACCCAGCAAATAGCCGTTGGTTTTGCTCAAGTCGATACTAAGTTCGCCCAAGTTGATACCAAGCTTGCACAGGTAGACACCAAGATATCTGACCTACGGGGTGAGATGAATACCCGGTTAGCTGAGATGAAGGGTGAACTCAAGATAGTGAAGCAGCCGATAGCTTCGCTTGCGCCGTAGGCGATCGAATTCTGGGATTTTGTGAAGCGATCGGCGGCTGCTGGACTGATTGTGACTGTTGCCGGTGGTCTATTACTGGCTGCATGGAAGTTAGCCATATTCGGGACAATCTAGGTTTGACCATTAGCTTGCAGGCAAGGAATGAGAATGATTCTCAAAGTTAATTACTCCGATGCTCCTCACCAAATTTTCTCAGCTTTTCCGCTAGCCAGTGAGGTCAATTGGTTGTTATCCATCGTTTTTCACCGCCATTTTTGTTAATCGATCGAACTCAGCCACAGCATCATCGAAACTGGTTAGCGGCTGTGGGTAGGTGCTCAAGTCATCGGTTCCATCAAATATCTCCCATGTGACCCCATCACCCGAATCGGTGAAGCACAGCATCAACATTTCTGCACAGCCGAATAAACATGCCTCTAAGCGCAACGTATCAGGCATCAAATTAAACTGGTAGGTTTTGCCAGAACTCATTACCAGGGGGATGAGGGCGGCGACTTGCGGTGTAATCTTCACCTGTATGGGTGGTTCCCAATTGGGGTTACTCATCGATCGGTGCTCCATTCTTCATGATGGTGTATGTAGGTTGTATTTATGGTGTATGGCTGCCAGAGATGGCACGGTATCTAACGTGTTAGTGGTAATGCTCTTGGTGGGCATCAAGTCGGCACCCAAGTTCTAATAGCTTCCGGGTGATAGGTGCCAAATCTTCCTTGGTGACTGACTCCGGTGGGTTTAGCGTTTTGAAACGGCTAAACTCCGATCGCAGCCCAGCCAATTCATCAGCCAGCTCGGCAATGGATTCTCTAACCAGCTCTAGCACAGCATCATGGATCATTTCTTCGGTTCCTTCTACTGTTGGGATGACTGTTACAGTGCCCAGTAACTGACTTTGCAGGTAGTGAACAATGCCAGTCTTGGTGCTGCGCCGCACCCCACGGCTCACTGATTCCCCAATCCATACTGTTTTGTGACCAGCTCCTAAATGCTTCCAACGCAGTCCCACCGCCTCACCGAATCGGCAGCCAGTGTTAGCCATAAAGCTGACAAAATCGCTGTAATGTTTGTAGTCACGATGATTGGCAAAGGCGCTAAGAATTGCCTGTAACTCATGGATGGTGAAGGGCTTAATAGGTTGTTTGGGGCTGGGTTTAAATCGATCGGCTATGCCAGCTCAAGGGTTATTTGGTGGGAGCTGATATTGACTGGCTCCCCACTCCCAAGCAGACTTCAATAGCCAGATCCGCTCGTTGGCTGTACCTGATGCCAGGGTATCAGCGCAAATTAGAGCGAATTTCTCCACCTGCTTTCTATCCACATTGGCGGCTGGTAGATTCAGATGTTTTTCCAACATGCGCTTTACTGGCACATATCGATAGTTCACAGAAGATTGGGCGAGTGCTTTGTTTTTCTGTTGATGCTTGGTGAATCGATCGAACAGTTCAACCATTGTCACCTCACTGGAATTCTTACCGATGACCTTATCTCGGTACTTCAGAAGCGTTGGATCGTAGTATTCATGCAGATTTCGGGGCTGTGCATCGGTTTCGATTCTGTCTTTAATGCTGCGAGCGTAAGCACGACCAGCGGGGGAATCGGCCATACCCACAGCCAGAGTTTTACGCTTACCCAACACTGGGCATGTCCATCTAAGGCGCAGTCTACCGTTCAGGTTTTCAATAGTAATTTTCATGGCAGGGTAAAAAACAGGGTAAAAGTTACTGGTCTAACCCCCTCAAAACCCCTTTTCATGTTTTGCCTGATTGCAAACGCAAAAAGATTTCGACAAAGCCTAAGCTCTACCAAAATCTTTCCTAATGCTGATTCTACTTGCGATCGAGACCCCTCTCAATCTAATGGACGCAGCAGAACTCGAATATGTGACCTCTTCGATGTTCATGTGGTCGCTCCAAGGCTTGAAAGGGCTATCCCATAATGGTTGTAGCCCTTAACAAAAAACTAACGGGTCATATTATTAGGAAATAAAGTTAGTTAGATGTTGCTAGTTCTGGCCTTCTAGCTTGCCAAACCTGACACGATCGGCCTGAGCATCCCTGATGACAATTCCCAATATCTGTTCTGACCGAGCAATGTTCCTGGTTGTTTCGGCAGATACTCGCAGCGCGATTGCTGCCGTCTCTTGGGATTGTGAAGCTACTTCCTGAGACTTTGCCGCCATCTGTTGAGCGATCGCGGCCATCTCCATGGCATCTGCCATCATTTGGGCGTTGTGACCAATATTTTCCCGCTGGTTCTCAATATTGCTAAGTTGGGACTCACAAATAGATCTGAGGTCGGCTAAACCTTCTCTAATGGTGCGTTCTTGGTTCTCAGACGAAATTCTTAGTTCTCGAATGGACTCAGCTTGGTTCTCAGATGCAATTCTTAATTCTCGAATAGACTCGGCTTGGTTCTCAGACGAAATTCTTAATTCTCGAATGAACTCAGCTTGGTTCTCAGACGAAATTCTTAATTCTCGAATAGACTCGGCTTGGTTCTCAGATGAAATCCTCAATTCTCGAATTGCTTCGGTGTTGCTGGCTGTCGATACTGCCAAGCTTCCCACTAGTGTCCTTAACTCTTCATCGGTCATGATGCTATCCTTTGGGTATGAGTTTGATTTGCTTCGATCGCGCTGCGCTAACAGTCCTTCGATAGAAACAGCCCTGGCCTTAACGCGCCGCTCACGAATCTGAAGAAGCCTCAGATTACGCGAAGCGCTTTTGGTTGGGGCTGTTTCTATTCTAGGGTCAGTGGGGTTCTAATAGGGTCAGCTAGACATGAGAAAGAACATCCAGAAGGTCATTAATGGCATGAGCACATAAAACATTACTTCATCATCAGCCACAGCTTTTGACCTCCATTTTCTGAGCTGTTTAGGTAAGCCGTCGAATATTTTTAGATGACCTTGCCAAAAAATAGGCTTTTGCAGAGGGCTAGCAGTATTCCACCAACCACGGTTACAGTGAGTCCAATCAAGATCCCCCTACTAACAAATTCCTTGCTAGTGATTCGCTGGTCTAGGTTTTTAGTTTTTTCTTCAAATTTGGTATCTAGGGCGTTGAGTTCCGATCGAAGCTCTCTGATGTCGCCCCCCGTATCAGCAAAGCCCACTCTGACCTCTTGAGTCAGTTCGTTTAGCTGTTTCTGGTTATTAGTGGCTAGATCGTTAATCTGTTTCTGAACTTGCTGTAGATCGGTTCGGACGTATTCTTCTGATAATCCGGTGGCTGCGACCAAGCCCTGACGGCGGACTTTAGGCCAAGGAGATTTTTTTTTGCTCATGTTGAAAATGTTTGCTTAGAAGGCAACTCAGCAATAAGGTTTAGCGGAGTTGTTTCAATAGTGCTGTAAAAATCTCTATCTATGGGGATGACAATTGCAGCGGATTATTTCACCTTTCAAATAGATTATTTGTCAGCTTGACGAAGATGTAGTCTTAACAGCTCCGAATAAGCCGTTCTGCACCGATCACAATACCTTACGACGGTCGAATCGGTAGATTCTTTTAACGCAGGTAGGAAGTCTTCGCCGTTTGCCTTGTGTATTACTTGGAGGAAATAATCATCAATTTCGTTTTGTCCCAGTGCTGCATTTACTACATTTTTTGGTATTGATTGCCCATTTTCCCGCAGCGTTAGAGCTTCCCGAGCGTATTTGTTTGGCACCAACTTTTTGGGGTAAGATCGGCTCCAATACCTACTAAGAAAATGACGGATAAAATGGCAGCTATAAGCCGTCAGAAAAGCTTTGTTATGGTCTATCCCAAAGCTATTTGAAATCTCTTTTTTGCCGATTTTAAACGCATCGTACATAGAGATATAAAAGCTAATTTCCAAAGCCCATTTTTCTTTAGTAAATTCATCAATCGTTACCGATTTTCCATCGGAACCTATTAAACTTTCAAAAAGAAGATCTAGGTCGAACCCATCATGAACATATGTCTTTTGCAAAGCATTCTTGAACAGTTTGGCCTGACAATCCAACAATTCCCAGAGATACTGAAGTGATTCATCCCACTCGGTTCCTTTTGGTAGTCTCTTTATCAGCTCGTCCTTTGCTGGTAAAGGCTTGACCATATAAGGATCGTTGAAGACAACATCATCAAAGGTCTTCGGTAGGTATGGATAATCGTCAGACACCATCTGGATTCTGTATTTTTTCAAACTTACCAAGCCCTGCTTAACTCTGGCTGATTTGTCTTTTACAATTAGTCTCATCAATTGTCGAAAATCTTCGGCCTTTGGTCGCTTTCTACCTGCTCTTCTGAAACTACTTTCATGTATATTACTGGCTTTTATCTCAGTAGTTACACCCTTAAATAGTCTTTTGAATTTTTCTACGTCGTCCTTATCCCATTGAAAATCTGACATTACTATATCTCCACAAATAGATATTCTTTGGCGATTACATGGGCATAGGTTTCCAGCAGAACCTTTGGTGAATGCCCGGTTTGTTCGGCGATCGCAATCGGATTAGCACCATTAGCCAGCGCATGACTAATAGCTGAATGCCTCAATGCGTAAAGTCTTCTGTACTCGATCGAACACCCCACTAAAATCTGCTTCCACGCCCTTGGTCTAAAATTCTGGTCATCGATCACCCAACCCATCGGAGCCACATACACCGAATCATGCTGTGGTTGTTTATTGTTATTTTCATAGAAATTTAGCGAGTCACTTTTAGAACTCATTAAATACCTTAAGCCATTCTGTTAGGAGTGGATGCTTTTCGCTGATAGCCTTCTAAACCAAATGGACACAACAGAACTCGAATCTGTGACCTCTTCGATGTCAACGAAGCGCTCTAACCAACTGAGCTATGCGTCCAGGAATTTTTATTGTACATAAGAGCCGATCGATTGTAAACCTCTCCTTTCCGGGTAAATGGCTATTCTTTATTCAATTACAAATTAAGAAAGTTTAATCAAAGTAGATCATCTTCTTCGGAAAAGAGTATTAAGAGTATAGAGGGCTGCGATACAACCGCCCCAGACCCAATGAAAATTAATAACCTGCTCAGAATGTACGAAGCTGGCACCCGAGATTTCGACGGGGTGGATCTGGCTGGAGCCGAACTCCCAGGAGTTGCTCTAATTGGCATCAACCTACGGGGAGCCAATTTACGGGGGGCAAACCTCAGTCGATCTTTTTTGACTGGTGCCAATCTCACTGGTGCACAGCTTAACTGGGCAAACCTAAGTTTCATTAAAATGAGTGGCAGCATCCTCGACGAAGCTGACATGACCAAAGCTGTTTTAGACGGTGGTTTTTTGGTGAAATCTCAAATGATTGGAGTGAAAATGAGCGGAGCCACCCTTAAATCGGCCAACTTACGGGGAGTAGATCTGAGTCAGGCCAATCTCTGTGGAGCCAATCTAGAGCGTGTCAACCTGCGAGAAGCCAATCTCACCAGCGTTAACTTTAATTGGGCAAATATGAGGGAAGGTCGATTGAGTGGAGCCAATTTTCATCAAGCCTTGCTGTATGGAGCAAATCTGAGTCGAGCATTTTTAAGAGAATCCAATTTACAAGGAGTCGGTTTAGACGGAGTAGATTTACAAGAAGCACATATGAGTGGAGCCAACTTGCGCAATGTAGATTTAACTGGGGCAAATCTGCAAAACGCCCAGTTGCGCGATGTGGACTTAACTGGGGCAAATCTGACAAATACAAATTTGGCAGGTACGGTGCTAGATATATCTAATATGATTCCAGGCAACTGGGAGCACGCTATCATGGCTTAGCTATTTCAACTAAATAGATCAATTTTGAGCTGTGTGCAACTTACAATTGCGCACATTCGCTGCCCCGATCGATCTAGCAGAGGGTGTAAACTCAATAATGATATTGGCTACTAACTTCAGATTCGCCTTCCCAAACCATCAGCATGACCACTGTTTATTGCACCAAAGGCCATGACAACCAAGACAGCAACCGTTTCTGTCAAATTTGCGGCGAAAAACTAAATCCCCCAGCACCACAAAACACTCTGGTAGCAGGCAAAGTACTAGAAGGCCGTTACCGGATTGTGCAGCAAATCGGCCAAGGCGGTTTTGGTCGTACCTACCTTTGCGAAAATCTCACTCGTTTTAATGAACCTTGTGTTCTAAAAGAATTTGCCCCTCAGGTACAAGGCACCTATGCCCTAGAAAAAGCCAAAAAGTTATTTGAGCGAGAAGCCAGCGTATTGCACAACCTGGCTCATCCCCAAATCCCCCGCTTTCGGGAACTGTTTGAGCTAAAAACTGGCTCTCAGGGCTTGTTTTTGGTACAAGACTACGTGGCCGGTCAAACCTATCGTTACCTGTTAGCAGCTCGCCAAAACCAAAACCGGCTGTTTACCGAAGATGAAATACGGCAGTTATTAACTGACACTTTGCCCGTCTTGCAATATATCCACTCTCTAGGCGTAATTCATCGAGACATTGCCCCCGATAACTTAATGTTGCGATCGAGCGACAATTTACCAGTCTTGATTGACTTTGGCGGAGTTAAGCAAATTGCTGTTAACGCCGAGATGCAGGCTACTGGCAATACCGAAGTTCCGACTTGTCTGGGCAAGGTGGGCTATGCTCCCCATGAACAGATGCAGCGAGGCACAGTATCACCAAATACCGATCTTTATGCTTTAGCTGCCACCTGCTTGGTGTTATTGACTGGCAAAGAACCCACAGAGCTAATTAACCCTCAATCTTTGACCTGGAACTGGCGATCGGTCATTCATTTGGAATCTAACCTAGGCACAGTGTTCGACAAAATGTTGCAGCCTAACCCAGTTGCACGTTTTCAATCAGCAGGCGAAGTTTTAAGCGCATTGAAGCAACAGGTGCCAACACCCCAAATACCTGTCGCACCAGTACAATCAGTCAGCTCCCAACTGGGCACAGTAGTAGTGTCACCTGGTGCTGCCGGTCAAAAACAGCCGAATAATGCGCCTGATCAACCCGCTGCTTCAGGTGATGACAGCAGCTTCTTAAAAATCCTGGGGCAAAGCTGGATGGCTCTGTTGGGTGTGGGTGTAGTAGGAGCGATCGCCTGGACTGGCAACAGCATTTTTAATAAACCACCAGCCCCTACCACATCACCCCCTGCTGCTATTTCTACCCCCAGCCCTGCAACGCCGACACCCTTAACCGAATCGACTCCCAGCAGCTCTGAAGCTGACGGCACCCGAAGTACTAATAACAGTAGCACTGGCAATGACAGTAGCAATACCAGCAAAGTAATTATCGGTAAACCCAGCAGCGATCAGCCTCGTGAGACTAATACTGGGAGCGATGCCATTGGTGAAGAAAAAAGAAGATCTGCTAGTATTACCAAGCCACCAAAAAAAGCGAATGCTGACAATGCTGGTAGCAGCAGTTCCCGCAGTGATAGCTCCACTGACACCAGAGGCGATCGACCACGCCGCAATGCCACCAACATTATTACTCCTCCGGTGCGGCGGACAGGTGATGAATCGGTACCCAGTAAGCCAGCCCCTCCAGCACCGATCGTCGAAGAGTTTGATACCAAGCCTCGTTCACCTAAGGTGCCAACGGAAAGCAAACCAGTTTCCCGACCACCCAAAGTAGAAGAATTTGATACCAGCCCTCAACCTCGTCCGCCCAAAACTGCCGCAGAAGAGAAACCAGCTTCTCGGCCACCCAAAGTGGAAGAGTTTGACACTAGCCCTCAACCTCGCCGTCAGGTGTCTCGACCAGAAGCAACCACTAATTCTGATAAACCAGTCAAGAAACCAGTTAAAAAGCAAGAAAGTGGCGATGATAATGGCCCACTCTTTTAGAACGGATGCAGATATGATGGTTATAAACCAAAAATGCCATATTACTTTTTCACGACTTTCTTAAGAGATATCAGATGCTAGCAGCTTATCGCCAACATGTCGCCGATCGAGCCAACTTGGGGATTCCACCCTTACCGTTGGATGCCCATCAAACTCAGGCGCTTTGCGATTTGTTGCAGCAACCAACGGCTACTGCCGAGCTATATGATTTATTGCGAGATAGAGTGCCACCCGGAGTAGACCGGGCTGCTTACGTAAAAGCCACTTTTTTGACGGCGATTATCAAGGGCAGCGTTACCAGTCCTTTGATCTCACCATTGCAGGCGATCGAACTATTAGGAACCATGCTAGGTGGTTACAATGTCCAAGCATTAATTGACACGCTCAAACTAGAGAACTCAGAGCTAGCCCAAGCTGCGGCTCATGCCCTAAGCAAAATCACTCTGGTTTACGATGCTTTTAATGACCTGTGGGATCTGTCGCAGACCAACAGTTATGCTCGTCAGGTAATTGATGCCTGGGCAGCAGGCGATTGGTTTACCAGCAAACCTCCGTTGCCAGCATCCGTGACTTTGACGGTTTTTAAGGTATCTGGCGAAACCAACACCGATGACCTTTCCCCCGCACCCCATGCGACTACTCGCCCAGACATTCCGCTGCACGCCCTGGCAATGCTGGAAAGCAAACAGCCCGGCAGTTTAGAGACGATCGAACAACTCAAAGCCAAAGGCCATCCCCTGGTATATGTGGGTGATGTGGTTGGCACCGGCTCTTCTCGGAAATCGGCAATTAACTCTGTCCTCTGGCACACTGGTTTGGATATTCCTTGTGTTCCCAACAAGCGTACTGGCGGG
>JAAFHZ010000090.1:15189-18715 GCA_013297675.1 Synechococcales cyanobacterium bin59.metabat.ball.084
CTGCCGATCGAGTGTGATGTTACCAAGCTGGAAACCGGCATGGAAATTACTATTCACATCTCCCAAGGCCAAATCGTCAACAGTGCCGGTGAAGTGCTGAGCACTTTTCACCTCAAGCCCGAAACTATTTTAGATGAAGTACGTGCGGGTGGCCGCATTCCCTTATTGATTGGTCGTGCACTCACCGATAAAACCCGCAGCGCCTTAGGTCTGACCGCTAGCGATCTGTTCATCCGACCCCAATTTGCCCAGAGTTCCCAGCAAGGCTACACTTTGGCGCAAAAAATGGTGGGCAAAGCGTGTGGTCTGCCAGGAGTCCGACCGGGTATTGCCTGTGAGCCTTTAATGACCACGGTTGGTTCACAAGATACTACTGGGCCAATGACTCGGGATGAATTAAAAGAATTAGCCTGTTTGGGTTTTAGCGCCGATTTGGTGCTGCAAAGCTTCTGCCACACTGCCGCCTATCCCAAACCCGTAGATATTAAAACTCACCATGATTTACCAGATTTCTTTGCTCAGCGTGGTGGCGTGGCGCTGCGCCCCGGCGATGGCATTATTCACTCTTGGCTAAACAGAATGTTGTTGCCAGATACAGTCGGTACTGGTGGTGATTCTCACACTCGTTTTCCGTTGGGGATTTCTTTCCCGGCTGGCTCTGGTCTAGTGGCTTTTGCCGCCGCACTAGGAGCAATGCCTTTGGATATGCCAGAATCAGTGCTGGTGAGATTCAGCGGCAAACTACAGCCCGGAGTTACTTTGCGAGATATTGTTAATGCGATTCCTTATGTAGCTATTCAAAAAGGACTATTGACTGTTACTCAAGAAAACAAAAAGAATGTTTTCTCTGGACGGATTATGGAGATCGAAGGGTTGCCAGACCTGAAGGTAGAGCAGGCTTTTGAGCTAACCGATGCCACGGCTGAACGCTCTTGTGCTGGTTGTACGATTAAACTTGGCGTTGAAACAGTTACTGAATATCTGCGATCGAATGTCGCTTTATTGAAAAATATGGTAGTTAAGGGCTATAGTGATCCTAAAACTATTCTCCGCCGCGTTGCTCAAATGGAAGAGTGGCTAGCTAACCCTGTATTACTTAGTGCCGATAGCGATGCAGAATATGCCGAAATTATTGAGATCGATTTGAATCAAATCACCGAGCCGATCGTGGCTGCTCCCAATGATCCTGATAATGTGAAGTTACTCAGCGAAGTAGCAGGTAATAAAATCGAGGAAGTGTTCGTCGGCTCCTGTATGACTAATATTGGTCACTATCGCGCCACCGCCAAGGTATTAGAAGGTGAACCGCCGGTAAATACTCGCCTCTGGATCTGTCCACCCACCCGCATGGATGAACAGCAGCTCAAAGAAGAAGGAGTCTATAGTGTATTTGGTGCTGCCGGTGCCCGTACCGAGATGCCCGGTTGTAGTTTGTGTATGGGCAATCAGGCTCGGGTAGCTGATAATTCTACGGTGTTCTCGACTTCTACTCGCAACTTCAATAATCGCTTGGGCAAAGGAGCACAGGTCTATTTGGGTTCGGCGGAGCTAGCAGCGGTTTGCTCTTTATTGGGTAAGTTGCCGACGGTAGAAGAATACTTGGCGGTGATGGCTAATAAGATTGATCCTTTTGCTGCTGACTTGTATCGCTACTTAAACTTCGATCGCATGATTGAGTTCAGTGATGAGCCTACAAAAGCCACAGTTTTGTAGAGTACAGAATTTTGTTTACCAGCAATTACTTTAATGATTGCCAAAGAATTTGATAGGGACTTTAAAAACAAGCTACCTGTCAAATTTCTTTATGGGTCAATGGCAATTTCCCAAGTTTTATCTTCTGGCAAAAGCTTAAGTATTGATTCATGATCAGTAGAATCAAGGTAAGATTTTATAGCTGATCGCTATTAAACTGTCAATATTACAACTCATGGAAGCCGAAAATATTTTGGAAATGCTGTTTGGACAAATGGATGAGCAGCAGAAAATCCGTTTTAAACAAGCAATTGTGGCACAAACAGTTTTTTATGTTTCCCAACAGCTACCTGTAGAAGATCAAGATAGAGGAGAACGCAGCTTCATTGCCTTGGCCAATCAATGGCTCACTGCACCTACCTCAGAAAATGCAGCGAAAGCTGTCACAGCCATCGCCTTTGATCGAGTAGATGGTGGAGTTCGCAATCATGATGTATCTGATTATTTTTTGACTCCGGCTCAAGCTGCTGGTGCCGAGAATGGTTATGAGGCTGTAAAGCACGCGCTAAAGGCCGGTGGAGATTTTCAAGTCGCCGAGGCCAAGCAATGGCAAATGGCCACCGCCTGGGATATCTTATCCGATCGAACACCTCCATCTGTAGAATCGTTATTAGATGGTTAATTGAGGCCAGTCTGGCTAAAATTTTTGGTCTCTGTACCACTGCTGGCATATTATAGAGAAGTTGCTGCCAGTTTCTTTCCAATGACCAAATCGCCCATTCTCGAAGTTAAAAATGTTCATGCGGGCTATATCAAAGACGTAGATATTTTGCAGGGCATTAATTTCCGGGTCGATCGCGGCGAATTAGTGGTGGTAATTGGACCAAATGGAGCAGGTAAATCGACCCTGGCTAAAACCATCTGTGGTTTGTTAACTCCCTATACTGGCTCAATTACCTTCAATGATCAAAGCATTGGTGGCCTGTCTCCAGATAAAATTGTGGGGCAGGGGCTGTGCTACGTACCGCAGATTTCTAATGTTTTTAAATCTTTGTCGGTAGAAGAAAATCTAGAGATGGGGGCTTTTACCCGCAAAGTCGATCTCAAGCCTCTAAAACAGCAGATTTTCACCATGTTTCCCCGCTTAGCCGAGCGGCGTAAGCAGTCGGCAGGAACTCTTTCGGGTGGTGAACGCCAAATGTTGGCTATGGGCAAAGCCTTAATGTTAGAACCAGCCATGATGCTATTAGATGAACCTTCGGCGGCGTTATCGCCACTGTTAGTCAGCAATGTATTTGAGCAGATTAAAGCGATCAACAGTAACGGAACATCGATCGTACTAGTAGAGCAAAATGCCAAAA
Source organism: Synechococcales cyanobacterium bin59.metabat.ball.084 (assembly GCA_013297675.1). GTDB lineage: Bacteria > Cyanobacteriota > Cyanobacteriia > Cyanobacteriales > Chamaesiphonaceae > JAAFHZ01. Next base: position 18,243 of record JAAFHZ010000090.1, read on the forward strand.
AAGCGCTGGCGATCGCCGATCGAGGTTATGTGTTAGATACCGGCAAAGATAAGTATGAGGGGACTGGAGAAGCCCTGCTCAATGATCCGAAGATTGGCGAACTATATTTAGGAGTTGGCGGTCATTAAAAAAATGTTCATTAACCAAAAAAAAGGGGAGCGATCGCTCCCCTTTTTGTTTAGGTGAAATACTCAACTTTCAGGCGTTTTTTTATGACCGTGAAAACGAATACCCAGAAATAAATCATAGATAAAGTTCAACATGTCTTTACCTTGCAATAAGCCCAGAGACTGATGACAGCCTTTTTCATCCAACAGCGGCTGCATGTAGCGATAAGCCGTTTGGTATTTGTACCAAGGAATCGAAGGCCACAAGTGATGAACTAAATGATAATTTTGGCCAAAAATTAAGATATTGATGATCGGGCTAGGATACACCCGAGCATTTTTCCAACGATTACGCTCCTCAAAAGG
>JAAFHZ010000091.1 GCA_013297675.1 Synechococcales cyanobacterium bin59.metabat.ball.084
CTGCTTAAAGTTGCCGGTGGCGATGTTTTGGACTCCCGAAAGTAGCTCTTTAATGGGTTTGGTAATTTGCAGGGCATTAAATACTGCGCCCAAAATTACCATTACCCAAATCGACACAAACACGGCGATCGTCACATCACGGGTTAAACCCGACGAGGCTACTACGGTTGGATTTGGTTCGATGCCTAATGCCAAAACCCCCAAAGGTTTGCTTTCGTATACCACCGGCACAAAAACATCCGTGACTACTCCGCTGGGGGTGCGATGTTGACGGGTCAAAATATTGTTGCTGTCTTGCCAGTTATCGGGAAGCTGAATTCGCCGCTCAATCATCAGAGAGTTTTGGACTTCTGATTCAGAAAAAGGAATCCCTAGGCGAATGGTACCAGTAGCATCGGCGTAGAGAATATAGCGGAGGCTGGTAGTGCTTTGATAAAAACGATTGGCGAAACGAGCAAATTCGGTGAGGTTGTTATCGGCTAACTGAGGAGTAACATTGGCAGCCAATAATAATCCTAAATCTCGACCAAAGCGGGTATCGCTGATGCGGGCATCAACTTGAATGGTGTTTACGGCCCAAAAAGTCACGCCACTAACTACCAGCGACACCACTAGGGTTGCCGCTGCCATGAGCTTAGTCTGCAAGGTGAACTCAGTCCACCAGTTAGCAACTACTTCCCAAAAACGTTGAACTGCTGCAAACATGGTCGATCGAGCGCTTTAAGAGCATCTGTAAAAAACGTTCTTTTAAGTATACCCGCTTCGGAAAAACTAGATTGTAAATACTTATGGCTACTTTAGTGCCCGCTGGCCAATATCGCGGCGGAAATACATGCCATCGAAATGCACGCTGTCGATCGCCTGATAGGCCAAGCTAATTGATTCGGCAAAGGTGCTAGCAAAGGCGGTCACACCCAATACTCGACCACCATCTGTCACTAACTGCCCCTGGTTAAACTGGGTGCCTGCTTGAAAAATAATGGTGTTATTGACCGGTGCAGCCACGCTAGTAATTGGCTGGCCTTTGGTAAAATTGTTAGGGTAGCCTTGAGCTGAGACGACTACACAGGTAGCCACCGCCGGATACCAGGCCAAGGGCATAATGTTGGCTAGCTTGCGCTCAATACAAGCCGCAAAAACATCTACTAAAGGTGTTTCTAGCAAAGGCAAAATTGCTTGGGTTTCGGGGTCGCCAAACCGGCAGTTAAATTCCAACACGCCGAAATTCCCATCGGGATAAACCATCAATCCGGCATAGAGAATCCCCTGATAGTCAATGCCTACTTCTTGAAAAGCTTTGACCATGGGTTCTAAAACCTCTTTTTGGACTCTAGCCATTAGTTCTGGGGTACCGATCGGGGCTGGGGCATAAGCACCCATGCCGCCAGTGTTACTACCGGTATCGCCATCACCAATTCGTTTGTGGTCTTGAGCTGGCAGCAAAGCCGTAATTGTAATGCCGTCGGTGATAGCTAATACCGAGAGTTCTTCACCGGTTAAAAATTCTTCGATTACCAATAAATTAAAGCCCTGGGCAAAAAGCTGGTCGATCGCGGTTTCTGCTTCTAGAACAGTCTCGGCTACGACTACTCCTTTACCAGAAGCTAATCCATCAGCTTTGACCACGATCGGCGCACCCTGTGCCCGCACATATTCTTTAGCGGCTTCACTATTGTTAAAAGTCTCTGATTTGGCCGTAGGCACTCCAGCCTTGAGCATCATTTCTTTGGCCCAAGATTTGCTAGATTCAATTCTGGCTCCGGCTTGCACTGGTCCAAAAACCGGAATGCGCTTTTCTTGCAAATGGTCTACAATTCCTTTAGCTAAGGGCATTTCTGGCCCTACTACTACCATGCGCACGCCGTTAGTTTCAATTAGGCGGGTGATTCCGGCAAAGTCATCAATTCTAAAAGAGAGATTTTGGCATCGATCGAGTTTGGCGGTACCGCCGTTGCCCGGTACGCACAAAACCTGAGTGACCTTGGGAGATTGCAGCAGCTTCCACGCAATTGCATGTTCTCTGCCGCCGCTACCTACAACTAAAATTTTCACGCGCCGCTATGACCTTGAGTACCTAAGAAATTTTTGACAGTATCGCCCAAGATAATATCATAAAAGTACGTTACTTGCGCAGGGCAACTGCGCGACAATGCTGGCTGATGTTTTTGAATTTGGAATTGCTGTGTCGTAGTGGTATGTATCGACAAAACATGAATGTTAGTGTAGTGCCATGTCTCATGATAACTATAGTACCTTGTTGTTCTGAGTCAAGTTTTTATGATGCCGTTCTGTACCTGCAAAATTTGAGCTGCATTCAGCCACTTGGCATCAAAAGCCCCTAAATGGGTGGTGGTCACGATTGTCTGAAACCGATCCATAATCACCGAAAGTAATTGGTTTTGACGCTGCAAGTCCAACTCAGCCAACACATCATCTAACAGCAGCAGCGGCGTATCTCCCACAATTTGCTCAATCAACTCCAACTCTGCCAGCTTCAAAGCCAATACCAAAGTCCGCTGCTGCCCCTGAGAACCATAGGATTTTGCCAATACCCCATCAATTAACAATGCCAAATCATCTCGATGCGGGCCAATCAAAGTAGTACCCAAGCTTTTTTCGGCTAACTGGCGCTGGGCGAGGCGCTCCCGAAAAGTCTGTTCGATCGATTCCACTTCACCGTCTCCCACCGCCACACTCGGACAATAGGTAATTATCAGAGTCTCATGGCCTTGACTAATTTGCTGGTGCCAAGATTGAGCGATCGGCACCAGCCGCTCTAAAATCCTCGATCTTCTTCTGATCACTTTAATTCCAGCATTCACCAACTGCTGATCCCACAAGTCCAATTCTTCAGCGGGCAAATTGCCATCTAAACCTTTCTTGAGCAGAGCATTGCGCTGCTTCAAAATCTGCTGATAGCTCTGCAAAATATGCCCATACAATGGTTCTACTTGTACCAACATACCATCTAGCCATAGCCTGCGCCGCTCCGGTGCGCCTCGCACCAGATCTAAGTCCAGACAAGAAAACTCCACTGCGTTCAAATAGCCCAAAAAATCTGCTTGGCGCTTGAGGTTCTCGGAGTTCAAGCTAGCAGTGCGACGACCCGGACTACGTAGAGTCAGCGATAAGTCCACTTCGCCGTGCAATCGATCGACTTTGCCGAATATTTTGGCTTCGGGGCAACCCTGGGCTACAAAGTCATGATCCTTGCTGACTCGGTGACTTTTGAGGGTGGCTAAAAGTTCGATCGCTTCTAGCAAGTTCGATTTGCCCTGAGCGTTTTCACCTAAAATAATCGTCTTGGAAGCAGTAAAGTCGATGAGCTGATCATGATAATTGCGAAAGTTGCGAAGCTGGAGCTGTTTGAGAAACACAGGAAAAAGTTTTATTCATATAAAATACAGATCTCACTGCCATCAAACCACAAATTGCCTCGATCGCTGCTCTTGCCAGCAAGCAAGTCAGCCCAAAAAATACGCAGGTGCTTAAGCCTCACCGCAGATGGTGCCCAGTGTGGGAGTTGACAAAACTTGATAACTTGGGGGGATACCGTCCCCCAGCGGGTTCGGCTCTACTCACTGATCCCCCTTGTTACTACATGTTAGATTTTGGGTATTAATAAGCTGCTATCGTTTATTCTCAGCGGCACAATAGCAACCAAGAGGTATACCGTGGACAACATTACTAATCATGTTTCTGAGTTTTTTGATGGTGAAGGCACCACCGATGAGCGTCTGTGGCAGTATATTCAGTCCATGAGTCCTGAGGTAATGCGCCAGTTGTCGCAGCCCGTTTCTGCAGAAATCTCTCAGGTGATGGAACGCAATATTGTTGGTATGTTGGGTAGCTTACCCAGCAGTCAATTTGAGATGATGGTTACGACTAGTCGCGAAAGCCTTGGTCGCCTGATTGCTGCTGCCATGGTCAATGGCTATTTTCTGCGCAATGCTGAGCAGCGACTGGAGCTAGAAAAATCGATTGAAGAGCTGTAACTGTGCTGAAACAAGTAGGGGTAGGAATTATTTGGGATCAAGATAAAATTTTGATCGATCGAAGACTGCCTACCGGCACTCTTCCTGGCGTATGGGAATTCCCTGGCGGCAAACTAGAGCCGGGGGAGTCTGCGACCGACTGTATCGCTCGGGAGATCTTAGAAGAATTAGGTTTAAAAGTTACTGTGGGGGAAGAGTTGATGATCATTAATCACTCTTACCCCAAGTTTGATATTCAGCTCATAGTTCATCATTGCCAATATCTGGGTGGTGTTCCACAGCTTTTAGCTTGTGATGAGGTGCGGTGGGTGACAGTGGCGGAATTGAGCGATTATGAAATTCCAGCGGCTAATCTAGAGATAGTAAATGAGCTAAAATCTTTGCCGGTAAAGAGTTTTAGGTAATTAAAATCAGCAATGGTCACTTATGGCTGATAATACCAGAGTTGCCTAAAACCGACTTCCAGCAGTGCCACCGCAAGTTATGACTGAGTTTACCGAATCCGAAAGACAGCTTTTAGAGCCTTTTTTTACGAACCTCGATCGACCAATTTTTGCCCTGCGCAATTTGCCAGAAGTCCTGAAAGGAGCTTTATTTTCGCGCTATAGCCGCACCGAAAAGAGTTTGCGCCGGGTGTTACTAGAAGAATTTATTACTGCTCCTGAGGTAGGTTTTTTTCAGGCGGCACCGCAAAATCCGGGTTTAACTGCTCAATCTAAAGCTGAAGCCTTTTATGATCGAGTATTAATTGGCTACGGTGATGATTCGGTCGCCGAATTAGGCGGCGCACATTTGGCCTGTGAAGAAATTAGCAACATCGCTGCCAAAATTTTAGAAGATAGCCGCTTGGGTCTATCACCCCTAGAAAAATCTACCCGCTATGTGCCATTTAATAAAAAAGTGAATGGTCGCTATCGCTATTATCGAGAACCAGCGATCATGGCTTCTAAGCATAGTGCAGAGTATGAAGCCACTTTAGATCATTTATTTGATACCTACACCAATTTATTTGACCCACTCTTAGCCCAGGTACAAAGTGAAACACCCCAGGATAACCAGACTTCCGATCGGGCTTATGTAAGTGCCACGCGGGCAAAAACGTTTGATTTGTTGCGCGGTTTGCTGCCAATGGCTACTTTGACCAATGTAGGATTTTTTGGTAACGGTCGCGCTTTTGAATATTTATTGGTAAAGTTAGCGGCTTCGGTTCATGCCGAAGTCAATGAAATTGGCCAGGGAATTCAACAAGAATTAGATATAGTGATTCCTTCGTTTGTCAAAAGGGCTAAGTCTGATCGGGGTCAACAATATGCTCAATATTTAGCTAATAATGCTCGCAACAGTCAACAGCTAGCCCATAAATTTTTAGCAGATCAATTTACAGCCTCCACAGAATTAGTAACTTTAGTGGAGTTCGATCCTGATGCCGAATCCCAAGTAGTTACGGCAATTTTGTATCCCCATAGCCAGCTCAGTCAAGCCGAAATCCGGCAGGTAGTCGATCGCCTAACTCCTATCGAACTTCAAGAAATTATTAATACCTACGCAGGCGATCGGCAGTCTCGCTTTCATCGCCCTGGCCGTGCTTTCGAGGAAACCTATTACACTTTTGATATTCTGGCAGATCTAGGTGCCTATCGTGATTTGCATCGACATCGGGTACTCACTCAAGAGCGTCAAACCTATACGGTAGATCATGGTTTTGAGGTACCCGAAGAAGTCATCGCATCGGGGATGGCTCCAGCTTATCAAGCAGCTTTAGAACGGGCAGCATCAACTATGAAATCGATCGAGCAAGATTTGCCAGCCGCTGCTCAATATGTAGTGCCTTTTGCTTTTCGGACGCGCTGGCGAATTAAGCTCAACTTGCGGGAAGCCTATCATTTTATTGAGCTACGCAGTGCCGCACAAGGGCATCCCGGCTATCGCTCGATCGCACAAGCCATGTACCAAAAAATTCTAGAAGTCCATCCCACCTTGGCCGCCAACATGAGCTTTGTAGATTTGGCCGAATATCGTCTAGAACGGCTCAGCAGCGAACAAAAGCTCGACCTAAAAATCCAAAGCAAATTTTCTATGTAAGCTACGACCACTATAATTACTAATTTATCATGAGATACAAATTTGCCATCTTACTGCTGCTAGCACAATCCCTAATTTTGTGGAACAGCTTTGTTTGTTCGAACTTAGCTATAGCTCAAACGACTAATAGTTCTCAGCAAAGTATTGCAGATGACCAGGTAGTAGATTTTCCAGAAGTAGGGTTGGCCATCCCCAAACCTAGCGGTTTTGAAAAAGCTGCTTCATTTCATGGGTTTCAGCAGACGGCCAGTAGCTCATCAATTTTATTGGCCAAAGTGCCAGCTCCGTTTTCTGAAATACGCAAAGCGATCGATAAAAAACGTTTTGCTAAGGAAAAAATATCTTTAATTTCTCAGCAGCCAATTAAAATCAGCAATCAAGATGGGCTGTTACTGCAAGTAGAGCAATCGGTTTTTAGCCAAAGAGTCCAAAAATGGATTGTGGTTTTCGGGGACGAAAAAAATACATACTGGATTACGGCAGCTTTTTTACAAGAAGATGCCCCTAAACTAAGTGAACCACTGAAAAAAATTGTGTTAGCTGCAACTATTTCGTCCTCGCAGCCAAGTGTTTCTTCACTACCATTCAGCATCAAAGCAGTCGATGGACTAAGCATGGCTCCCAGCCTATCGGGATTAGGCAAAGCAGTCGGATTCACCAAAAATGGCCAAATCCCTCAAACCTCTCCCCAAGATCCCATCTTTATAGTTGCTCCTTCATTGGGCGACGTTGTGGTTGCCGATCGCCAGAAGTTTGCCGATCGCCGTCTGTATCAATACCGAGGCACCAAGATCAATTCGATCAAATCTAGCAATGAAATCTCGATCGACAATTTATCTGGCTGGGAAATAGAGGCAACCGGGCAAGATCAAAAAACTAAAACACCTTTGAGACTATATCAAGTAATGCTTTTTCCCAAGCAGGGCGGATATGTGCTGATGACGGGCATCGTTGGTACGCAGCAGGCCAATATATATTTACCGAAGTTTAAGGCTATTGCCCGGACTTACCAAAATTCTCCAGCAGACTCTAAGAAGTAGCTAAAAACATTGGTTTCACGCTAACCGAGTAGCTGTGGCGAATTCTTTTTTGCCTCTTGAAGATATTTTCATGACTATTTTCCTCAGGTCAGGCTGATTATGATTGTCTTCTATCCATCCTGTCCAAGAATCAACTAAATCAGGCAGTATCAGGAACGATCGACGCACAAAAAAGCTGAAGACAATAATCTTCAGCTTTTTTATCAACCTCCCAGACGGCTATTCTGTCGTGTTTCCGGCTTTTTCTTCAAACACATTGAGATACAAATAGCCTGCCAATACTGCCCCTAAAATTGGAGCTAGCCAAAACAACCAGACCTGCGCCAACATCTCGGCTTTACCAAACATCGCCACCACGATCGCTGGGCCAGTAGTTCGAGCTGGATTCACCGAAGTATTAGTCACCGGAATACTTACCAAGTGAATTAGCATCAGCATCAGACCGATCGAAATCCCGGCAAAACCCTGAGGTGCACGTTTATCGGTAGCTCCCAAAATAGTCATCAAAAAGAAAAAAGTCATCACTAACTCCACCAAAAAACAGGCTACCAGACCGTAGTTTTGAGGTGAATGTGCCATGAATCCATTGGTAGCCAACGGGTTGGTTCCATTTAAAGAATAACCATCCTTACCGTTAGCGATCAAATAAATAAACAGTGCTGAAACAAATGCTCCTGCTACCTGCGAACCAATATAAGGCAACAGCTCCCTAGAAGGAAAACGCTTGCTAGCCCACAGACCAAAAGACACCGCCGGATTGAGATGACAACCCGAAATATGCCCGATCGCATAGGCCATACTTACAACAGTCAGACCAAAGGCGATCGAAACCCCAAAAGTCCCGATACCCAACGATGCCACGGCCTTGGCCGCCGCCTCACCAGCTCCCTGAGTTTTTGCCTCGGTATAAGAAGCCGCCAACACAGCACTACCACAACCACCCAACACTAACCAAGCTGTTCCCAGAAATTCGGCAACACAGCGCTTCGTCAAGTTCATACTTCAAATCCTACAAAACTATATTGAAAGCCTTGAAAAGCTTCTGAAGTGATTTTATCCTAAGATTGCCTTGGGAAAGCGATTCTTAACCAAAACATTTTAAAATTCAGCTAAAAAAACAGGTTGTACCGAACTTGCTATGCTGATTTTAGGCAAAATCCTTACTGGATAAGGGTTTGATGCCAAAAAGCCAAGCTGTCAAATTTACTTGGCTTAAATTAGCTTGCAGCAATGATCCCACGATTTTCTAACGTAGTTTTACATAGCAAGTTCGGTAGAGCCAAAAAAATAAAGATTTCGAGCGCGATTCACACCTCTTGTTATCAAATATATGGAATTCAGCTAGTGGGGCTGTGTATATCTCTCCTTTTCTATCGATCTTATAGATTATCCCTAAGCACATTAGTAAAAATTGATTCTATCAATTTACTGTTTATAATTATTTTTACCACACTAATGCTTTTCCTGGGCTTGTATTTCATGTCATCAGGATTTAAAAAGTTCATAGTTTTTTCTAAATCTTTTCAGAAAAAATACGTTGCACCCTTTTTCGTACAAATAATTAAGTTACAAAAATGACCGACCAAAACCCCTATACAGTTGTACTCATTGTCCCCACCGGTATTGGTGCCAGCATGGGAGGCTATGCCGGTGATGCTATCCCGATCGCCAAAGCTCTAGCAGCAAGCTGCGATCGATTGATTACTCACCCCAATGTCATGAATGGGGCACAGATGTATTGGCCATTACCCAACACATTATATGTAGAAGGATATGCTCTTGATCGCTTTGCGGCTGGTACCTGGGGCTTACAGCCAACCCAGAAAAATAAAGTGGGGGTTATATTCGATCAAGCCATCGAACCCGATTTACTGCAAAGACACATCCAGGCTGCCGATGCTGCCCGTGCTGCCCTAGGGCTAGATATTACCGGCTACATCCTCACCGATGAACCTTTAGGGGTAGAGCTAAAAACCGCTGATTCTGGAGCCTCCTGGGGTACAGTAGCAAGATTAGATAGTTTGCTGCGGGCTGCTGATAAATTAATTAGTCAAGGGGCAACCGCGATCGCCGTAGTTGCTCGGTTTCCTGATAATCCGGGTGCCGAAGTACTGCAAGCTTACCGACACGGCCAAGGCGTAGATCCTTTGGCCGGAGCTGAAGCGGTGATTTCTCATGCGATTGTCCGAGAATTCCAGGTGCCCTGTGCTCACGCCCCAGCCCTGTCTCCCCTAGACCTAGATCCAGAGATTTCGCCGCGTTCTGCCGCCGAAGAGCTGGGCTACACTTTTTTACCGTGCGTATTAGTGGGCTTAAGTAAAGCGCCTACATTTACAACAAATTATCAAGCAAATTCTGGGGCAATTTGGGGCGCAAGCGTTGATGCTGTCATTGTTCCAGCCAGTGCCTGCGGCGGAAGTGCCCTACTCAGCTTTGCTGCCAGCAAGACTAAGATTATTACAGTGGCCGAAAATCACACCCGTATGTCAGTCTATCCAGCCGATCTAGAGATTACCGCCATCTCGGTTAGCTCTTACTTAGAAGCCATCGGCGTCGTGATCGTCGATCGAGCAGGCATGAGCCTAGATAGCTTTACCCCGCAGATCACCCCACTAAGACAATTTTCCTGAGCCTTAATTGATCATGCACAAGTCACCAGAAATAGGCTACATGAGCCGCTTTGAAGTTCTCAGCGCAATCGGAGTTACATCTTTGATTTTGCTAGTGGCGGCTAAATTTACCTTGTATTTAGGGCAAATGGCTCTGCCGGTAGTGGTCTGGAATGGGTCAGATCTGGCAATCGGCCTGGGTTTGGGCATTGCCATCGTCCTCAGCAGTCAATTGATCTATCGACTGTGGCCAGACTATCGCCACAGCGCCGATTTTTATCTTGACCAAATTTTGGCACCATTGCTCTGGCCAGATTTGATCTGGCTGGGCTTATTACCAGGACTCAGCGAAGAGCTGCTGTTTCGGGGAGTAATTGTGGGTGGCTTAGGCTATGGCTTGCTAGGATTATTTGGGGCGGCGCTATGCTTTGGCTTGCTGCACATGAGCAGCGTCAAACAATGGCCTTATGCCTTGTGGGCAGGCATTGTGGGTCTGGCTTTAGGTGGCGGGTTGATTTTCACCGGCAATTTGTTAGTGCCAATTGTCGCCCATATTTTTTGCAATCTTTGCTCAGCCAGCGTTTGGAAGTGGCACAACAAGTCTTGAAACCAATTCCAGATCTATGGCTTGACAACATTTTCTGCGGCTGTTTCTTCTTCCTCATCTTCGTCTTCACGAATACGAGTAATCGGAAAATTGGCAATCAAAGCGGTTGCCCGCTGATTGCTTTCTAACGAAAAATCTAGTCCTTGGGGATCAACTTCCACATAGCGAGAAATTACATCCAAAATTTCGCGCTGCATCATTTCTAGCGCCTTGGGACTAAGATCTACTCGATCATAAGCCACCACCAATTGCAGGCGCTGCTTAACCTTTTGGCGGCTAGAGTCCGCCCGATCGCGACCACGGATAAGTTCGAGGAAGTTGAACATAGCTTACAGCAATGAATTCATTGAAAGTAATAATTTATTTGAGAGAGATCAAGCGACGAAACCGAGTGAATAAGCCTTCTTTAGGAACATCTAAATTCAGAAAATCCACTTTTTCACCTTGAATGCGACGGGCAATATTATTAATCGCTTCGGCGGCCAGGGTTTTGGTAGTATCTAATACTAGCGGTTCTCCTCGGTTAGTGGAAGTAATTACCCGTTCTTCTTCCGGCACAATTCCAATCAAGGGCAGTGCCAAAATTTCCCCCACATCGGCTACCGACATCATGTCATTAGCTTCCACCATAGCTGGTCGCAGTCTATTCACAATTAAATGAGCTGGTCGAATATTATTGGCTTCGAGTAGACCCACCACCCGATCGGCATCGCGCACTGCTGAAATTTCGGGAGTTGTTACCACCAAAGCTTCCTGAGCAGCGGCGATCGCGTTCTTAAAGCCCATTTCGATTCCCGCCGGACTGTCGATTAACACAAAGTCAAACTGATGAGACAGTTCTCCCACCATCCACTTCATGTGGTTGGGAGTAATCATTTCGGCCTTGCGATTTTGAGTTGCGGGCAGCAGTACCAAGTTGGGTTGGCGCTTATCTCGCACCAAAGCTTGATCCAACCGACATTCTCCCGCCAGAACTTCTACGGCTGTATAGACCACTCTATTTTCTAGACCCAGCAATAGATCTAAATTTCTCAGACCAAAATCGGCATCTACCAAAGCTACCTTAGCTCCCAATCTGGCTAAGGTCATGCCTAAATTGGCGGTGACAGTGGTTTTACCCACCCCTCCTTTGCCGGAGGTAATTACGATAACTCTAACCATATTGATGATGGAAATGGGATAGCAAGCAGTTTTTTAACAATTTAGATAGATGCCCGTATTAAGTTCCAGATCTTAGAGGCGATCGCTTCCATGAGCAAGTTTCTGTTACTAAAAAAAACGATTCCTATTTTGAGTGCTGCGATCTACTAGTGCAGGAATACGCTTAGATTCGATCGAAGGGGTAATCCGAATTACTCCTTCCACTACGTGAGCAACTTCTGGCTCCAGGTTAACCGGCTGTTGTTCGGGCGATCGAGCAATAAAATTGGCGATCCGAATTTGGGTCGGAAACATTTGCAAAGCCATGATCAAGCATTGATCGTTCCCCCGCGAACCAGCATGAGCGATCCCTTTGAGGTTGCCCCACACGATAATGTCGCCCGCTGCAATAATTTCACCTCCAGGATTCACATCCCCAATAATCACCACTGTCCCAGGATGCCGAATTTCCATGCCCGATCGCACGGTCATTTGTAAATACAATGGCTCGGCTAAAGCCTCGCTGCTCATCGCCAAGTTATGCGGGTTGTGCTGCTGTACCGAATAACCCGCAGTGGCGGCAGCCACCGCAGTCTGTCGCCGACTGCTATGGACTAGCTGTAAAGACAACTGCACTTCTTCTAGAGCATTGGCGATTACCTGTAACTGGCGAGTATCGAGCAATCGATCTTGGGCATATAAGTGCACCGGAGTTAAAGGCTGCCAAAAGCGCTTGGCTCCAGCTAGGCGCTGCTGGATTTGCTCCCAAATTTCACTCCAGCCAGTGTCACTAGCTGTCTCCGACAAAGTGGGCAGCAGCAGTTGAATCACGCCATCATCGGTTTTGAGATGCACATGCCAACTAATAAAACTGGTTTCGGAGACTTGCGAGATATCCGCAGCAGAAGATGAATCTAGATGCGCTGAGTTTCCATCAGGATCTGGAGTAAGTTGAGCCGGGTCTAGCTTCAGGCTGGAGATCAACTGCTGGGCTGGAGATGCAGGGATCGAAACTTCTGGTTGAGCAGCAGGAGATGGGCTGGCGGCTAGAGTCTCTGGCACAACAGAATCGGCATTTGAGGGGGGGGTGTCAGTGGTAGTCATAGCACTATAAGTTCAGGAGATCTTGGGGGAAAGTGTAAGGCATTGCAAATAAATATACGATTACTATCCCAAATATATGATTAAAAAAGAATAGAGATTACCAGACAAGCTTAGCCGGTTAACTTTCTTAGGTGATTTTTACGATCAAAATTTGGCTTTGATCCTCTGAGAAACCAGGCCAGAAGCGGGATCGAACATAAGTACTGTCAAGAATATTGCCGAAGTCACTAACACAATGGCCGGACCAGATGGCAAGTTTTGGTAGTAGCTAAAATAAATTCCTAGGGTGGTAGAAAATATTCCGATCCCCGCACCAACCAGCATCATTTGATACAGTTCTTTGACTAATAAGTAAGCCGTTAGCGCTGGTCCAATCAGCATGGCAATGGCTAAGATTACTCCCACAGCATTCATGCTGGCAATAATGGTTAAAGTCACTGCGGCCATAAAGGCAAATTGAATGGTGTTCACAGGTAAACCACTAGCCTGGGCAGCCGTGTGATCGAACATATAAAACAGCAGCTCTTTGTAAAAAATGAATACGGCCAGCAGAATTACTCCGGTAATTATCCCAGTACGGAGCAAATCTATATTAGTGATGCTCAGAATATCGCCAAACAAAAATTCATCTAGCAGGCGACGATTTTTTAACACGCTAATTAGGGTTACACCTAACGCAAAAAAAGTCGAAAAAGTCAGCGCCATGGCTGAATCAGCTTTGATCCGAGTCTGCGCACGAATGCCGCTAATCAAAAAAGATCCTAAAATCCCGGAAACAAAAGCGCCAATCAATAAATCAATCCGCAAAAAATAAGAGATCGACAGACCGGGCAACACACAATGGGCGATTACATCTCCGAGCAAAGCCATGCGTTGCACAATTAAATAGGTACCTACAACTGGACAGAGAATGCCTACTAACAGGCCAATTTCGATCGCCCGCTGCATAAATGTATATTGCAAAGGCTGAAAAATTAAGTCGAGCATCAAAAAAATCCCTCGCTGAGCCAGCGAGGGATATTGTACATGTTGCCATGCAAAAAGATAAATTTTTGAGTTTGACGCGAGTAAAGCTCTAAGCTTGACGCGAGTAAAACTTTAAGCCTGACGCGAGTAAAACTCGACGATTAACAATTCATTGACTTGCAAAGCGATCCATTCCCGCTCTACAACACCATTGACCTTACCGATTAAAGTCTTTTTATCGAACTCTAAGTGGCTAGGTAAGTTGGCTAGTCCAGGATACTGAAGGTTATTTTCCACCAGTTGCTTGGTGCCAGCTTTATCGCGGATGGTGATTACTTCACCAGGCCGACATTGGTAACTGGCGATGTCTACAGGTTTGCCGTTTACAGTGATGTGGCCATGGTTGACCAACTGGCGAGCAGCAGGAATGGTCGGAGCCATACCCATCCGGAAAACAGTGTTGTCTAAGCGCATTTCCAGCAGTTGCAGCAGCACCAAACCAGTAGAACCACTGGCGCGGCGGGCTTTGCGCACATAGCGCAGCATTTGCTTCTCGGTAACTCCGTAGTTGAGGCGCAGCTTTTGCTTCTCTTCTAGACGGACAGCGTATTCCGAGCTTTTTTTCCGGTTCTGCCCATGTTGCCCAGGTGCGTAGGCGCGGCGGGGACTTTTCCTTGTTAACCCAGGCAAGTCTCCTAACCGCCGCACAATCCTGAGTCTGGGTCCTCTATATCGGGACATATAATTTCCTTAAACTGTTGTCTTGACCAAACTTCTGATTATACTCGAAGTCAGCTATTTTTCCAACCATAATTCTCAAGTAACCAAGATCAACCTGTTAATCCATGACTTGTAGACCAAAAAAAATCCTGCCCATCCTCACATCCTAAAATCCTGATCTCTGCTATTATTGCCTGCGGTGCATCTTTAGAATCGAACTCCAATGTGCCACAACGGCACTGAGATTTAGATATAGATGCTAGCCTCAGAACTGCGATCGAAGATCAAAATCTGCGGCTAAGCATTTTCTACCCAAAGTGTTGAGAAGTCCTAACCTAATAGTTGGCATTACGACGGCGCATCATCAGCAGTTGAATGAGCTGAAGCACGTAGTAGATGGTGGTGGCCACGTAGGTAAAGGCAGCGGCACTTAAAACTCTTTTGGCAGCCTTGTTTTCGTCGCCCTGCAAAATTCCCAAATCATTAATGATCTTCAGCGCCCGCCGAGAAGCGTCAAATTCTACTGGCAGCGTCACCACATGAAACAGCACTGCTGCTAAAAATAGGGCAATACCAACATTGATCACCACGTTACCTAACGCAGCGCCAGAAGAAGCTAAACCCACACCGATCATCACAATCATGGTGCTAAACTGTGAACCAAAGTTGGCAAAAGGCACCAACGAAGCCCGAATATTCATGGGGAAGTAATGATTTACATCTTGCAGCACATGGCCACATTCATGAGCAGCGATCGCCGCCGCCGAGAGCGAAGTAGAGCCATAGACTCCTTCGGATAAGCGCACGGCTCTAGCAGAGGGATCATAATGATCGCTCAATTCACCGGGTACCGGTTCTACGATGACATCATTTACACCCATGTTTTGCAGAATCGACTGGGCGACTTCGGCACCGGTCATTCCCAAGCTCGAAGCAACTTCGGCATATCTATAATAAGTGCCCTTCACATGCCACTGTGCCCAAGCCATCAAGAGCATTCCAGGCACCATTAGGAGTAAGTAGGTCATAGCTGTCGCTTCAGAAGCTGAAGGTTGAAAGATTGGCAAAATGTTAGCATTTTGGTTGCTGGTGAGCTAGCAATGTTCATTCTTTTTTACTCATGCCGTTTTTTGATCGGTGTTTTGGCCTGCATTTTGGCGATGCTAGAACCCGCATATTGGCGCTACTGATGTTCAATCATAGCCGTTAAACTGAAGGCTCAGTGAGTGACGCGGCTCACTAAATGCCTTAACTACAGCATTGTTAAAAATTTGGACTGCATCGTGCTTTTAATTTGAGCATCAGCTTGCAAAATATTCTTTAAAATACTCAAAATAACCGATCGTGAACGACGAAACTTTTCTGCGTGCGCCGCTTGCTGCTGCGCAAATAGACTTTTTAGGTATCGCAACAGCCGAACCAATTTTGCCGGTATTAACAGCTCAGTCAGCCCCGCTGATTGCGACAGCATATGGTGGCTTGGCACCGCAAGCAGTATTGGTAAACCCTGCTAATTTGCAGGCTAATCAACAAGCCCGATCGATCATTGGTCTCGACCGACTCAACGCCGATCCGCGATTTGCCAATATCCAAGGTCAATCCTGGACAGTTGCGGTACTAGATACCGGCATTAATCCCCAGCACAGTTTCTTTGGGGCAGATATAGATAAAAATGGAGTAGCCGATCGGATTATTTATCAATATGATTTTGCGGATGGTGATGCCAATGCGCGGGATGTGAATGGCCATGGTTCTCAGACTACTAGCATCGTGGCTGGCCAAGATGCAGATTTGCCCGGTGTCGCACCGGCAGTAAATATCATCAGTCTCAAGGTATTTAATGATAGTGGTGAATCTGATTATCGCTATGTGAAACAAGCTTTAGATTGGGTCAGAGCCAATGCCGATCGCTATCGAATTGCCACGGTGTTAATGGCGCTGGGCGATAATCAGAGCAGCGAAGATATTGACAGTCAATATCAGCTCGGTCAAACTTTATCGGAGTTGGCCGATCGAGGAATTATTCCGGTAGCTTCAGCGGGCAATAATTACTCATACTTAAATGGTCAGTTTGGCCTCAGCTCTCCTGCTAACGATCCTAGTGTGGTATCAGTAGGAGCTGTTTACAGTGCCAACTTAGGCAGACAAGAATATGCTGCCAATGCCGTTGCCTATAGTAGTGATGCCGATCTCATTGCGCCCTTTAGCCAGCGATCTCTCCAAACATTGTTCGCACCGGGTGCCGCTATCACTGGCGCGGGGGCAACTGGTGATGGTCTGTTGACCTTGCAAGGCACTAGTCAGGCTGCTGCTTATGTGGCCGGGGCGGCGGTAGTTGCCCAACAGTTGGCCAATAAATATCTGAGTCGCTCTTTGACTGGTGCAGAATTTCAACAATTAGCTTTGTCAACTGGCGTTGAAATTAAAGATGGCGATAACGAAGATGACAATGTAATTAACACTGGCGCTAGTTTTCGGCGGTTAGATTTATGGTCTTTGGCTAATAAAATTTGGGCGATGCGTAGTGATGAAAGTCAACCCCAGTTGTCGATCGCTGCTAGCCAAAATCTGGCTTGGGAAAATGGTCAAGCTGGATCTTTTGTAGTGACGCGCACGGGTGATCTTGGTAGTGCTCTTAGTTTTAACTATCGGATTGCTGGTACAGCAAGTAGTGCAGATTACCAATTCTTAGGCGGCACGGCAAATTTCTTGGCTGGACAAAGTACTACTCAAATTATGGTGACGGCGATCGATGATTTGGTTGCTGAAGGTGGTGAGACGGTCAAAATTAGTTTGGCTACTGGTAATGGATACCAATTGGCCAAGAATTATCAGGCAAGTTTGGCGATCGTGGATAATGACAGTATTGTGCGTAGTTCTGCTGCTTTAGAGTTCGTTACAACACCAAGTTTGTTGATTTCGTCGATTGACTTGAGGTATTTATTCACTACTCCTCAGCTATTGGCAGCTATTAAAACCACATATTTTGCTCTTCCGGTGTTCGATTTTGAGGTGGAGATAGAAGAAGCGGCGGAGCCAACAGCAACTTTAGCAATTGATATTCCTCTCAGTGTCGATCTCCAAGAAATTGATTTTGCTATTGATTGGCTACCAGCCAAATTACTAAGTTAGGCCAGATCAGCAATTCATTTAATATTTTTGTATTGTCAGGGCATTGTTACTTTACCAACTTCTTTATGAGTTCGAGCGCCGTTGGAATAAATGTTTCAATCCCTGAAAGGGATTCGGGGGCATTGTTACGCTATCGGCAGAAAGTGAGAAAAAGTGAGTATTGTTGTTTCAATCCCTGAAAGGGATTCGGGGGCATTGTTACTTAATGAGAGGTTTGGCAGATCAGCGCCCACTTAGTTTCAATCCCTGAAAGGGATTCGGGGGCATTGTTACATTCAACTGTACACGAACAATTCAAATACTTGGTTGTTTCAATCCCTGAAAGGGATTCGGGGGCATTGTTACTTGCCTTCGTACAAGAATAAATTGTACCTGTATTGTTTCAATCCCTGAAAGGGATTCGGGGGCATTGTTACGATGCTATTGCCGATGCTATCGCCAACAATAAAATGTTGGTAGTTTCAATCCCTGAAAGGGATTCGGGGGCATTGTTACAAAGTGTAGGTTCTAATTCTGTAATTGCTGTATGGCGAGATATGTTTCAATCCCTGAAAGGGATTCGGGGGCATTGTTACCAGCCCTGCTAAGCATAGAATCCCAGTCATGCCTGTTTCAATCCCTGAAAGGGATTCGGGGGCATTGTTACGACGAATACTGCGCGGCAACAATGTGGAGCTTCCTCGTTATGTTTCAATCCCTGAAAGGGATTCGGGGGCATTGTTACAATCTAGAGAAAACAACATGACCACAACATTTAACGTTTCAATCCCTGAAAGGGATTCGGGGGCATTGTTACCGGTAAGATATTACTTGGAGCTGGTGGGGCTGCTACAGTTTCAATCCCTGAAAGGGATTCGGGGGCATTGTTACCCTAGATATTGGGCTACCAAAGCCTAAACCTGTTGGGTTTCAATCCCTGAAAGGGATTCGGGGGCATTGTTACATTCGGTAATCTTGGCGACCTTGTGCCTTATCTGTCAAGTTTCAATCCCTGAAAGGGATTCGGGGGCATTGTTACTGGCTGCTAAACTGTAATCACAGAGGTTTCTGGTGTGCCTTGTTTCAATCCCTGAAAGGGATTCGGGGGCATTGTTACACCTCAGATCACTGACGATTGGGTGGGGGCGATGGGTTTCAATCCCTGAAAGGGATTCGGGGGCATTGTTACACGATTAGCACTCAGGCTCTAGTCACCGACTACAGCGAAAT
>JAAFHZ010000092.1 GCA_013297675.1 Synechococcales cyanobacterium bin59.metabat.ball.084
GGACAGAATTGCCTTTTGAGCAAGCCGTGGTAGCAGCCGCTTCGCTATATTTTTATGCTACTGCTCAGCAGCTCACTGTTAATTTTTGGACTTCTCAACATGGCTTTTTGCAAGGGCAACATGCGGTGCTACAAGCTTTAGCCGAAATTGAGATCGGAGCTAGTGGTGCAGTGCTGCCCACCGAGCCATTGCTGTGGATCACCAGTAATAGCCAGGGTTTGGATGCCTTGCCAGCAGATAGTCGCTATGTTATGTGGGGAGAGAGTAATTCTAAATTGTCTGGACTGTCGATCGATCCTCATGCTCCTTTAGCTAATCAACTTCAAAAAAATCTTTAGACTCATGGCTAAACCATCCAAAACTAAAATCAAACTCCGTAAAAATGGTGAGCAATTAGATGTTGTGGTGCCATGTAAACGGCAACTCAGTAAAGAAGCCATTCATCAAATAGCTTTAACCACAGTAGTGGATGTGATCGCGCTATTTTTAGTCGGGTTTAATATTTGGGTCGGCATTACCATCAACCGTTTGATGAGTATGGGTGATGAAACCAGAGGACTAATTGTTGGTTGGTCAATTGTTTTGCTGTTTGTAATTCCGTTAGCTCTGTGGGTTGTTGGTGCGGCATTTAAAAACTCGGCAGAGATGTGCAAGCAGGTCTTTTCGGACACTTCGGTGTCGATCAATAGTACCCATTTGGCCATGAGCACAGAGTTTATGCGATTTGATTGGGGAACTTTTCGCCGAATCAAAGTGAAAGATATCACCCGCATTGTAGTTACAGATTACAAATATATTGATGGTGTAAATCCTGGACAGGCACCGTGTTTTTTGGTGTTGGAATTAGATAGCGGCACAGTAAATTTGTTTGCAGCCGAGCATCGACTTTCTAAAGATGAGGCTAAGTGGCTAGGTAAAGAGCTGAGTCGTTGGTTAAATGTGCGATTGATTATGGAATAGCATAGATTCACCGGATAAATCCATTGGTGAATTCCTAGATTTCTGCGAATCGCTATTGACTCAGTGCTTTTGCTAACGCATTGCGAAAATCGATCGCCCGCTTATAAAAAATATCGTGATGATTATTCTGATCTTCTTGTAAAGCTCGATCGATCACCGCTGCTAAAGGCCGAGGAATACTGGAATCTCGCTCTAAAATAGGTACGGCTCCATCTTGCAAAATTACCTGTAAGGGGTCACGCTTGCCAAAATTGCGGGGCGGCACGCCCGTTAACATATTGTAGAGACAGGCCGCTGTAGCCCATACATCTACGGCGGGCTGCACATACTTAGTATTTAGCAACTGCTGCCGCGACATATAGCTGGGCGTTCCCATCACGCCCCCTTGACCAGTCATAGTTTGACCACTCATCCCAGCTAGTTCAAAAGCCTTGGCCAAACCATAATCACCAATTTTTGCCAGGGTTTTATCGCCATTGCGCTGCAAGAAAATATTGGCTGGCTTCAAATCTCGATGCACCAAGCCTTGACCTTCGCCGATCGAACCATCCGCCAGCCGAATAGCGGGCAAGACCGCACTATGCGTATATTCTAGACCAGCTAACACTTGCAGCGTAATAGAAATCGCTATTTTGAGCGGGATTTTGCCACCTTGGCTCATGATAAAATCGGCAACACTCCCTTCATGACAGCATTCCATCGTGAAGTAAAAAATATTTTTGGCTTCTCCATAATCAATAGTGCGAACTACATTAGGATGCCGCAGTGCCTGGGTATTAGCCATCTCTCGAATGAACATTTTCACCGCTCGATCATTTACGGCTATTTGGGGCAGCATAACTTTTAATGCCACCATTTCTTCGGTGCGATCATTCTGAGCTAAATACACCGCTCCACATTTACCGGCACCAAGCAACTTGACAATGGTGTAACCCCGAATTCCAGCTAAAGAAGGATGATCACCTGCCGCCAGACTCAATAAATTATCGGCAGCTTGGCGATTATCAGCAGGCTTAAATTTAGCGCGGGATAGTACGCTAGAAGCAGTACCAGTGTCTTCGATTTTCACCTCAAAAGCAGTGTAACCAATTTGGAGTAAATCGCCATCTACCAAATCTCGTTCTAACCGATCTGCATCTTGATTGGCAGATTTTTGTTGAGAGCCAATTCGCTGACCATTTACATAAGTGCCATTTCCACTACCCAAATCTCGCACCCGAATCGCAGGCGGATTGATATCTAATAAACAGTGATAGCGAGATACCTGGGCATGAGCAGCATCGCTGGGTAGCCGCACATTACAGTCTTTATGGCGGCCAATAGTACATACTTCTCGTTCTTCATATACATACTGGGTGCCGGAGAGTTGGCCTTGGGTAATAGTTAAGACAATTTTGGCTGGCATAAGCAATAATCCATCAGGCTTACTATTTTAAATCACAGACTACCCGAAAACCAATTTTATTGCTGCGATAATTTGTTGGTGCCCAATGACGAGATGCCGATCGACAGACTTGAGGACTACAGCCCCACGCACCACCCCGCAGTATGCACTGACTCGGATCTCCCTCAACTCGCCAAGCGCTACCATCACTAGGTGCGCCCACATAGTCATCGTGTTGGTAATCTGCACACCACTCCCAAACATTACCATGTAAATCATGCAGACCAAAAGGGTTAGCCGGAAAGATATCGACAAAACTGGTGCTGCGCCGAATCAAACTGGCCGCGAACTTACTACTTTTGATACTACTGTCATAGTTAGCCAAATTAGGATAGAGATGTGTGCCAAAAGAAAATGGGGTGGAAGTACGAGCACGACAGGCATATTCCCATTCAGCTTCGGTCGGCAAGCGATAAATTTGGCCTAATTTTTCTGAGAGCTGATTGCAAAAGTTCATGGCATCATACCAAGAGACATTTTCTACCGGCAGACGATTGCCGCGAAAATGGGCAGGGTTCTGATCGATCACCGCAAAATACTGTTCTTGGGTGATCGGAAATTTACTGATCTGAAAAGGGGCGATCGTCACTAAATGCTGGGGACTCTCCCGACTAAGACTACCGGCATCACTACTGCCCATAAAGAAATCGCCACCATTAATCTCTACCATATCTAGCTCGATATTCTTACCGCGCCAAAAACTCCCCAAGCGCAAAATGGTTTTTTGTAAGACTGGAGCTGTATCTACGGTTGTGCAGCTCATTTCTATCTCACTAAAGCGCGTTACTACTCCAATTGTGGCTTGCCAATCTTTATCAATTTCTGGGTAGCTATGGAGAGGTGGACGTTGTTCTTCTAGGGTAGATTCATCATCTAAGCCCAACAGCCGCCGAAATTCGGCCATTGTCTGGGGGCGCTCTGTTGGATTCTGTGCCATGCCGCTCAAAATCGCTTTATTCACCCGATCGCTGACCGTATTATTAAAGTGTTGGGGAGCTGGCATATCTACATAGCTGCGAAAATTCGCTGGGATCGGGACTTGGGCTGTTAGCAAATGGTAACAAGTAGCGGCTAGAGAATATACATCAGAATAAGGCCCTGACTCGCCTACTTGGTATTGCTCGGGCGGAGCGTAACCAGCGGTGGTGACGTTGGTGGTATCGGCATTGTTATAGACTACTGCCAACCCAAAGTCAATCAACACAGCTTGCTTGGTTTTGTGTCGCAGTAAAATGTTGTGAGGCTTAATGTCTCGGTGTAAAAACCCTTGTTCGTGGCAATAGGTGATAGCTTTGCTAATTTGGTTGATATAGACCAAAGCCTCTTCTTCCGGCATTTGGCCGCTTTCATCGGCATAGTGGGCGAGTTCTTCGCCTTCAATGTATTCCATGACCATGCCCCATAGTCCATCTTCTTGGATTAGTTCATATACCTGAACAATATGGGGATGTTGGCAACCTTTGAGAATCATCGCTTCATTTACAAACCGCTCCTGCCGATCGGTAAAATCATCGCGATTTTGCTGGAGATGGTTGAGTGTCTTAATCACTACCTGTCTCTCCCGCATGGTGGAAACAGCCGACTCAAAGATCTGTTCTAAGGCTAAATAAGTTACTCCAAAGCCACCCGCTCCCAAAACTTTTTGGATGCGAAACCTGCCGTTTTTGATTTCTTGGTTATTTTGCCAAACTTGCATTAGCGATTATAGGGGGTAGAACACGAAGGTATTGAAAAATATTCATCCTTTTGTAGTAATACCCACCAGCAGACCAATCTGCACAGATCTCAGTGTAAATTCGGAGCTATTTGCCCAACAGCTTCACACAACCCACGCCGCCAAAATACAACCCCAAAATGGCTCCAGCTAACAAACTTTGGGTAATCGGATCAGTAGAGGGCGTAACCACTGCTCCCACAACCATCGCCGATACTACCACCGTCCGCCAGCTTCTGAGCATTTGGCCAGAAGTGACAATGCCTAGTAAAGCCAGCAAGATTTGCACCACGGGCACCTGAAAGACTAATCCTGTGGCTAACAGTAATACTAGGATAAACTCAAAATAGCGCTCGATCGACCAGAACTGTTCCACCACGTCAGCTCCATAGCTGACCAGAAAATTCAAGGCTGCGGGAATCAATAAATAGTAGGCAAATAACAATCCACCCACAAACAAAAAGCTAGACCCCACCACCACGGGCAACACTAGCTGTCGCTCTCGCTTGGTTAATCCGGGTAAGACAAATTGAATCACCTGATACAAAATCACCGGGGTAGCCACCAAAATCCCCCCGTATCCAGCCACCTTAATCGAGACAAAGAAATATTCTCCCGGAGTAAGCTGTAAAAATTTGACTCCTTGGGCTGGAATCTCTAGCAGTGCCACCAATTGCCGCACTATTGTAAAACACCCCAAGGCTCCTACTACCACGGCAATTAGGGCGTAAAAAATTCGGGTGCGCAGCTCCTCTAGATGATCAAAAAAAGACATCTCCACCTCGTGGGGTAGATCCGTATCTGCGGCGGTGTCTTCTGAGGCTAGCATTTCGGCCTCTGCTGGCTCCCAGAGTTGCACATCGGTAGTCGCCGATTCCTCTAAGACCAGATTAGCTGGTGGTTCCCAGAGTTGGATATTTGGATCTGCAAAGTTTTGAGCAACAGAATCAGGAGTCTCTGTCATAGTGTTTTCTGGAAGGGTGCCTTCGCTGTTGGTGGTTTCGGGTTCTGTGCTCATCAACAAATCATTAAACAGGGTCAGAGAATATTATAGAGGTGGACAGTTCCGGGATGGGACAGTCGATCGCCTCCGGTGCCAGCAAAGCTATCGATTTAGTAAACCTCAGCCCGCCAGAATTGCGTTAATTAATAATTTCACTCATCTGAGTTAAAGAACATTGATAATAATCACTTATCAGATTGATGTGACTTTAATATCACCAGATCGCGGATTTAGCTCTTTTAGTTAAGAACTTTAAAGATTTGCAGTAGCCTTGAACACAATTGTATTTTTTTCTTAGCACGACTATATCTAACTTTCAGCAAAATTGACCGGTAAAAATGAGCCTAATGTAACTTTTTCTATCAGGGCAGATAGGTTACAGTAAGACAGTAAGGGATGTTTAACCAACAAAATAAAAAATATTATGAAAGCAATGATTCTGGCGGCAGGGAAAGGTACCCGGGTGCAACCAATCACATATACTATTCCCAAACCACTGATTCCGATCTTACAAAAACCGGTAATGGAATTTTTGGTAGACCTGCTGCGCGAGCATGACTTCACAGATATTATGGTCAACGTCAGCCATTTGGCGCAAGAAATCGAAAGTTACTTTCATGATGGCCAGCGCTTTGGTGTGAATATTGGCTACTCCTTTGAGGGTTCGATCGGCGGTCGCGGTGAACTAGTGGGTAAAGCGATGGGTTCAGCCGGGGGCATGAAACGGATTCAAGACTTTGCGCCCTTTTTTGATGATACTTTTGTCGTGCTGTGCGGTGATGCCTTAATTGACCTAGATTTAACGGCTGCGGTAAAATGGCATCGAGAGAAAGGCTCTCTGGCCACAGTGGTAATGAAGTCTGTTCCCAAGCAAGAGGTCTCTAGCTATGGGGTGGTAGTAACAGATGAAGATGGACGGATTCAGGCATTCCAAGAAAAGCCTACTGTAGAAGAAGCTCTCAGCAGTGATATCAATACTGGGATCTATATATTTGAGCCAGAAATCTTCAATTACATTCCCTCTAATGAAGAATACGACATTGGCAGTCAATTGTTTCCTAAGTTAGTGGAAATGGGTGCCCCTTTCTATGGCATCTCCATGGATTTCCAATGGGTTGATATCGGCAAGGTTCCCGATTATTGGCAGGCCATTCGCAGCGTTTTGATGGGCTATGTCAACAATGTGAAAATTCCTGGCAATCAAGTCAGACCGGGGATCTATACCGGTCTTAATGTTTCGGTTAATTGGGACAAAGTAAATATTGAAGGCCCGGTCTATATTGGCGCAATGACCAAAATCGAAGATGGTGCCACCATCGTTGGCCCTTCGATGATTGGCCGCAACTGCCATATTTGCAGCGGCGCACTCATCGACAACAGCGTAGTGTTTGAATACTCTCGCATTGGTAGCGATGTTTGTCTGATGGATAAGCTAGTGTTTGGTCGCTACTGCGTAGACAAAACCGGCAACACGATCGATTTACAGGCTGCTTCTCTGGACTGGTTAATTACCGATTCTCGCCAGCCCATGTCGAAAGTGAATAAGATGTCTCCATTAGAGGCGCGGGCGATCGTCCAGATGTTTAACTTTAACGATAGTTCACGCTCTGCTTGAGAGCAGCCCTAGCTGGTTTAGTAAAAAGCCGCACTTAGGTGCGGCTTTTTGCTGGAAAAATTTCGCCGCAGCCCAGATCTGCTTTTATCCTGAAACAGCCCCAGATCCAGCGAAGAGAAGATTACTCAGTAGTATATCGCTGGAGCGGGTGTAGAACCGAGCTTCTGGCGATAGACGTGATACGTTTTGACGCTTTGGAAAACGTCGATCGTGCCCTCTTAATAATTTCCCCCCCCTTGATGACTAAACTCAATAGGTACCGACACCTGTGGGTGTGCTTTTTGGCACTCTCCACCACCGCCCTGGTTGCCAACCGAGCAGAGGCCACTAGTAACAATGCTGGCAACACTTTTGAAACAGCTAAGGCGATCGATCTCAATCAGCGATATGAAGGCATGTTACCCGTCGGCCAAGGTCGTCACTGTTACCGAGTCGATGTGCCTAGCGGTAAAAAAGTGGCTATTCAAGGTAGCAACAACTATGGTTCTGTATTTGTTTCTGCCTATACCGGTCATGGCAATTTACTAATTGGTGAAACTCAAATCCTCTCTTCTTTTCAGAAGACTGGCCAAGTAGAAACCGAAGAAACCGACGGTGATGTGATGGTCTGTGTCGATAGTGACATGGCTCAGCGCCAGCAAGAGCACCGCTACAGCCTCCAAATAGCTGTGGCTGGAACAACTGTAGTGGCTAAAGCGCCCCCAACTCCGATCAAAGCTCCGGTTAAAGCTGAAGCAGCACCATTAGCTGTTGCTAAAGTAATTACTCCATCCAACACCCGACCTAAAAACCCTTTGGTGGTAGTAGCTAGAGCACCCGAAATCATTCTTTATCCCCAAGTTAAAACCCGTAAAAGTGAAACTCGCGAATCGCCAGTTTCGCCCTATGTCAATTCTTCGATGCAGCTAGCAGCTAACTCTCGGTCTTTCGATCGAGCAAAAGATGGCGGCATTGGCGGAGATACTGGTAATAACTTCACAACAGCTCGTGCAGTAATGCCGGAGCAAATGTATGGAGGTTACTTGAATGCCAGAGGTAAAGACGATCGCGATTGCTATGTTTATACTAGCGTGCCCAATGGTGGCAAATTAAAAGTAAACGTAGCTAATAATGACGGCATTTTAGGCATCTCTGCCTACAGCGATCATGGCAGCATTTTGATTGGTCAAACATACATTGTCAATCAACAAGGCATTCTTCAGACCGAAGCCACCAATGGCGACGTAATGGTTTGCATGGATACTGATGGTGAGAAATCTGACCATCAATATACTTTTAATGGCCGAGTTGAACAATAATTGATTCCCCAAAAAAAGCAGTGAATGGCACTAGTGCCATTCACTGCTTTTTTATTTAGGCTTTGAATCTGAACTAGGTTCTACCGGATTGATGCTGGGTACAATTGAACTACTGGGAGCTGGTGGGGATGAATTGCTAACAGATGGTGGCACAAACTTCATAGCGGCCACTCCAGCGATCGCCACCGCTACCAAAAAGCTGCCAACTCCTAACCACACGTAAGATTTTTTCGGCGCACTGGGTTCTGTGGGAGAGGGCGGCGCTGATAGTAGCAAAGTACTATTAGGTGCTAGGTTTAAAGCCGTCGGAGATGCAGCCGTGGCGGTTGGTACCGAAACTGTTTCGCGGGGTTGTTTGACTCGACAGTGGATCAAACCTACCGTGACATTATCGTGGCCGTTGCGGGTGTTGGCAGTAGTAACTAAGCGGCTAGCCGCAGTGGCTAGGTCGATTTTGCCTTCTAGGACAGGCAATACATCTTGCTGCCAAAATTGTTCGACCCGATTGTGATCGCTAAGCCCATCAGAGCACAGTAAAAAAATACATTCTTCGTCTACCACCATCCGATGCACGGTAGGGTGCAAACTAGTGGAAGATGTCATACCCAAGGCTTGAAACAACGAGCCACAGCCCGGTGTACTTACTGCTTCTCGGTATAGAGCGTAGCCTAAGCGTACTTCTCTGGTGGCCAAATCATCATCTAAGGTGATTTGCTGGCAACCACTGCGAGTAATCCGATAAACTCGACTATCACCCACATTGGCCACATAGGCTTCGTGACCCTGAATAATGGTCAAGGCCATCGTGGTGCCCATGCGCTGCCGTTCTTGGCGGCTTTCAATGTCATTACGCAGGCTAATTTGGTCGTTGGCCACACATACCGAGGTGGCAATTTGACTAATAGTAGATTCAGGATTGCGGTTTTCGGGTTTAGTTAAAACATTTTCTAAGCGGTTGCGAATGGTTTCGATCGCCAAATTAGAAGCAACTTCACCACCTTGATGACCACCCACACCATCGCAGACGATCGCCAAAGTCAAATCATAACCAGTGCGATATTGCAGATCACCTCCAGCGGCTGGGTAGCAAGCATCTTCGTTTTGGCCACGACTGGGCCCGGTATGACTCAGGGTTAAATATTCACATTCCAAAAACTGTCGCTGGCTGCCTACGCCTAAGTTTTGATCTAAGATGGCCACTAACTGATCAGCTTTTTTAATTTCGCCAGAAATTAGTCCCTGACAAATCTTCTCCATAGATTGAGCTGCCCCAATCCGGGTATTTTTTAGCCATTTTTGCCACAAAAATCCCAGCTCAGTTAACTGAGGAGGCGTAGTGTCGATCGACAGCTCTAATGCCTTGACAATTCCTTGATCAACTCTTAAAAGTTGGGGATCAATCAAAGTAGATGCGCAACCTTCGTCTAAAAATGGTTGCCAGAGACGAGCAATTTGCCAGAGCCAGTTAAGCTGGCGCATTGAACCCGCTGATTTCCAGCCCGTCTCGATATCAGGCATTAGCTCGCCGTTCATGCTAGCCGCCATTAAACCGCTATGAATTGGAGCGTTTTCTACTAACCATATTTGGGATGTTTTGCGACCGCTGCGGTTTATGGTCAACCGACCATAAATTTGGGGAATATGCTGTTTATACGGCAGTAGTCGCAAATATTTAGTAATTTCTTCGGGGATCTTATCTACTTTATCTGGCGGCAGAGCGGGTTTGGTATCGAGAAAAGTACGCTTGGCCACCAGTAAGTAACGGCCATTAATAACTTGACCAATCTTGATATCGGCTAGGTCATCACCCAGCACCCACAGATAAATTTTGGGAATCGGAAATCGACAGTGTGCACAAACACTCTGGCTCACTTGATTAGGAGCCTGACATTCCGGGTTGTAACAAACGATCGATGCCGCCATAGTTTTCTTGAGGGGTGGGTGCCCTAAACATCTGCTGATAGATTAAAAGTTGGGAAAGATGATTCCGGCACTTTTGTAAGAAATGAACATAGAAATAAAGTCTACAATCAATTGGATTACTGGAGATACCCGGTTGTTACCACCACGTTTAGTATATTCTAACCGCAAGTTCTATAGGCTATCCTCTCTTATTTATTCCCATGATTTACCCTTGTCTACCACCCGCTCCTTTAAAGCCAGGAGACTTATTGCGAGTTATTGCTCCCAGTGGCCGTTTGCATGAAAAGACCGATTTTTTAGCTGGGGTAGAGGTGTGGCAGCAGCAAGGGTACCGAGTGCAAATAGATGACGATGGTAGCCAGGGCTGGGGCTATTTGGCTGACACCGATAGTCGCCGTCGGGAGTTACTGGCAGCAGCTTGGGCAGACCCAGCCTGTCGGGGGATTTTGTGTGTGCGGGGTGGCTATGGTGGAGCCAGGTTGCTGGAAGACTGGCAATGGCCAGCTACAGATCATCCTAAATGGTTAATTGGTTTTTCGGATATTACTAGTTTGCTCTGGAGCTTAACTCATCTGGGCGTAGCTGGAGTGCACGGCCCAGTTTTGACTACTTTAGCACTAGAGCCACACTGGTCACAGCGGCGCTTGTTTGATTGGATTACCGGTCAACCAATTCCGGCTTTAACTGGCAAAACTTGGGTTGGGGGTAAGGCGCAGGGCTTTTTGCTGCCAGCCAATTTAACCGTAGCCACCCATTTGCTGCATACGCCCGTGCAGGCATCTTTACAAGGAGTAATTTTGGCGATCGAAGATGTCACTGAGGCACCTTATCGGATTGATCGCCTGCTGACTCAATGGCGGGCTAGTGGAATGCTGAAATCAGTGGTCGGCATTGCCATTGGTCGGTTTAGTCAATGTGAAGGGAAACCCTATAGTTTCACAGTGGCCGAAGTATTGCGCGATCGGCTTGGCGATTTGGGGATTCCGATCGTTGCTGAGTTACCGTTTGGTCACGATGGTTGTAACGCGGCTTTACCTGTAGGAGTCATGGCTACTTTAGATGCAGATGCTGGTAAATTAATCGTCGGTTAGGGTCTGGCGATCACCTTTGGTGCCAGCGAAGCTATCGCGCCACCATTGGCTGAGTTTTTGATAAATACCACTGCCGATCGCTCCGGCCATCAACACACTGATCGCAGGCATAAAGACTGGTTCCCACAGGCGGTGCCAGAGATCAAAACCCAAATCTATGTTACTGGCTCGACCGCATAGCCCAACTATGAACCAGCCAAAGATAGCCAAAACAAAAAAGACGTTGGCGGTTAGTAATAAATTGATCAGATTCCAAATTTTATCTTTCATAGCAAAATATTTTAGCGCTATTGGCGGCTGATCTAGCGTCTTCTACTGAAAAATTGTCCGGTTGTGGTCAGCTACCTATCGTAAAGGTACCTATCGATTAATAAATTCAATCAGTCGATATTCCACATCAATTAAGGGTTCACATGCTGAAAAATTGGTTCCTCATTACCGCTGCTAGCTTTGGCGTAGGCTTTGGCGTGACTTATATCTTTACTCAAGCGCCAGCACCATCGGCTATTGCTGGAGCCGCTGGAACCACCGGAGCGATCGGCAGCCTATTGTTGTGTTCCAAACAGCGCAAATCAGAACTAGAGCGTCAAGCACAGTCGATGAAAGTGACTGTCAATATTCTAGAGCAACAAGAAAAAACTCTAGGGCAACAGCTTCAAAGTTATCAAGATCATCGTCAAAACCTGCAATATCAAGTTGAGCAGCTAGAGCAACAGCTCGCTGGTCTTCAGTCTAAGCAACAAGGTCAAGAAGCTTCGATTGGGAAGTTCGATCGGGAGCTAGAAATCAAAAGAAATAGCTTGGCTGAGCTAGATGCTAAACGGGTAGAACTTACTACTCTCACCGCAGAAGTAGCCAAATTACAGCAACAGCGAAATGCTGCTCAAACGGCACTGCTAGATTTGCAAAATATTGAAGCCGAAATCACTATTTACTCTACAACTAAATCACAGTTGATTTTAGAGGTTGCTGGGCTAGAAGAGTACAGAGCTGACATTAAAACCCAGATTGCTGACGACAAAGATATTTGTGAAAAAGCAGAAGAATATTTGCTGTTTGTCGATCAAGAAATCAATGATAAGCAGGCCGATCTGCTAGAACTAGATATCAACATTAAGTCTAAGGCTACAGAGCTAAATACCTGCCGCCAGCAGTTATCTGAGTTATCGCAACAAAAAACTGAAGCAGAGTCGGTTATTAGAAAGCTGGCGATCGAGTTGCAAGAAGCTGGCGATGCCATTCTGCGGCAAGAAAATATCCAACATTCAGCAGCAGCAGAGTCTGCCCAGTTAGCTAGCGATATTGCTTCCCTGAAATTGGAGTTGTTAGATTGCCATAGTCAAATGACTGATGCTAGTTTGCAGGCGGTAGATTTTACCCCGGTTCCATTACCTAGCTTGGTTGAAGCTTTTCAGCCACAAGAGTCACCATCTGAACCAGAGGATGCTGATTTGGCAGCAGTTGATGCGCAGTTAGAAACATCCCTACCTGCACCAGAACAAGCTGGTTGGGAACTAGTGGATATTCAGTCAGAATCTTTGCTGGAATCTGGAGAGCCTATCTTAGATTTCATGGACTATCTAGATGCGATGGACCCGCTAGATTTGGCTGAATCTAGCCTGCATTTTGCCGATTATTTACCGGCCTCAGAATCATTTCCGCAGCTAGTAGAGCCTAGCCCAGCAGCGGTAGCAGCGTTATTACCTGACTTAACAGAGCCGACTGACCAGTCTATAGAGCTTCAGCCGGTAGCAGCTATGTTTGACTTGGAAGAAACCAGTCCCATCGCGGCCAGTTCTTTCAGTGAGTTGTGTGATATGGACTTGATCGATATCAGCGCTGATTCTTTGGAACTTGGTCTATTGGATATCACCGACTTAGATGATATGACTCTAGACCAAGATAGCCTGGATGCTCTAAATGTTGGTGAATTAGATCTGAACGATATCACTTTAGAGCAAAAGCCCCTAAACCCATCGGCAGACACCAATTTGCCTACTGACTCTGATTGGTCTAAGAGCATAATTCTTACCTAAAAGTTTACTAGAGTAGTTCGTGCTGCTGCCCTTGGCTATCACCAGAACCGGCAATAGATACCAAAAAAGAATTTTGGTATTAACAGAAGCCGGATTTCTGATGGTTTTGGCTAAATCTCCAGTCCGTGAGCAGCAAGCTGGGGATTTCTTTATTTTTCTTGATAATCGCTGCAACCTGCCCTAATTCTCTGTTCGCGGGAAAATACCCTCAAAGCCGATCGCCTTTGTCCGGAAATCCTTACAAAACGTTGTGATGATCTCCATGAAGCCGCGTTAATATAGAGCGATGAGGAGGCATTCTCCTTGTAAGTGATTGAAACTGCCTTAAACAGAATCTTTCCAACCGCAATCTTACTTTCCCCTGTAATTCTCCTGGGAGACACAATGACAAATACTAAAGATATTACTCTCGAAGAACGTATTGAAGCTGCTCGTAAAGAAGTAGCCATGCTTTGTGAAACGAAAGCAGGTTCGGCAGACTGTGCTGTTGCCCAAGACAGCCTAGAAGAGCTATTGGCAGCTAAATCGCACCAACAGCCCGCAAAGAATTCTCTGGAACAGTTCTGTGACGAGAATCCTGATGCGGCAGAGTGCCGCTTGTACGAAGATTAATCTCTATATTTGACTGATCTTTTCAAAGCCTCCCGCGCTTGACTGCGTTGGGGGTTTTGCTGTTTGTGGCAATCAAAGAACTGGCTAACTCGATCGATCAACCGCCCCCGAAGCGCATAAGCTAGAGACAGACTACTTCTGATCTGTTTATGACCACCGAATCTACTGCTCTTGCCCTGCCCTTTAAATCTGGCTTTTCGCCAATTATTAAGTCTTTGGCTTATCCTCTTGGTCAATTTGTCTTGCCGCGCTACTTTAAGCATATTGATATTTCGGGACAAGAGCATATCCCCCATAGCGGAGCAACTATTTTGGCTCCTACTCACCGATCGCGCTGGGACCCGATGCTGGTACCCTATATTGCTGGCCCTTATGTGACCGGTCGAGATATTCGGTTTATGACTTCGCAGAATGAAATGAAAGGCATACAGGGCTGGATGGTGCGGCGGCTAGGAGGGTTTCCGGTAGATACCGATAATCCGAGCGTGGCCACGTTTAAGTTTTCGATCGATCTATTAGTGCGGGGCGAAATGCTAGGCATTTTCCCGGAAGGTAATATTTTTCGGGATAACGAACTGCATCCATTGAAAAAAGGGCTGACTAGAATTGCGGTGCAGGCTCATAGTGCTGCGCCCGATCGAGAGATCAAAGTGATTCCGATTCATTTTCGGTACAGTGAACCCCTGCCCAAGATGGGTAGCAGTGTCAAAATTTTGATTGGCCAACCCCTATTGGCTTCGAGCTACGCTGGTAAGTCTAATAAAAAGGCTGCTGAGTCCATGCACCAAGATCTAGAGGCATCGTTACATGAGCTGATTGCTAAAGTTAATTAAGAAGCAGTGAGGATAGAATTTTCGGAGAGAAAAATCGGCTAGAATGCAATTTATCGTTTGCAGGCTAGCCTCACCATGTTGCCCCAAAATCTTGAAGAGTCGATCGAACAAGCTCAAGCTGCTACCAAGGCAGCACTAGAAGCTGGTCATCGCCGCGTTACTGCGGAGTTTATTTACCCAGAATTGCGTTTTATGGGGATTGCGCAGCAGTTTTTACCGGTGTTTGCAGAATATGGAATGGGGCTGCGGGTGTTTTTTTCAGACACTGGGGCGGCAGCCTTGGCCAAGCGCGATTGGCCAGAAGCCGAGTTTAAGATTTCGGATATGGGCAGCAGTCGCAGTCCAATCATCGATAAAATTCAGCCGGAAGATCAGATCTATGTGGCGGTTGAGCCTTCGGCGGTGGAAGTAGAGCAAATTGAGAAGCTCTGTTTGAATGCAGACGATCGGCCAGTGGTTTTGCTCATGCCGAAATTAGAGGATGCGGCGATCGTGGGGATTGGTTACGCGGCGCGGCAGTTGCGCGATCGATTTATCAGTACTCTGGTTACAGCCTATTACATTAAGCCTTTGTCGGATGAAGTAATTATTTATCGTTGTTTTCCTGGCGAATGGCAAGTCTGGCAGGCCAAAGATGGTGGAGAATATGAGGTGGTTGCCGAATTGTCTCATAAGCCTTTGGGTGATGAGCTAGATCGAATTTTGTCTGGTGGTGATGATGCTGTGGATGCTCCGGTCACTCCGGCTGGAATGTTTGCTGGTTTACAGCGATTTATGCGTACTTTAAGCCGTTAGAAATTCATAGTGACTTGATGAGTGGGTATTTAAAATTGGTTAAATTACCAAATTTTAGCCATTTGCAGCATAAAGCCAGGGAGTTCTGGGCTGCAATCAACTGTTGTCGGGTTGTTCAGGACGGTTACGGAGCCATCGGCACGATAACAATATACTGTGAGATTTTTTCTGTCGATTAATAGCCCTAGCCTAACTCCATTTTCAATATATTCCTGCATCTTTTCTTTCAGACCCTTGAGCGTATCACTAGCAGATCGTAACTCAATCACAAAATCAGGACAAATTGAGGAGAAAGAAGCCTTTTGCTCATCGGTTAGGGAATTCCATCGATCGAGTTTCATCCAGGCCGCATCAGGAGATCTTGTCGCGCCATTAGGTAAAGTGAATCCGGCACTAGAATCGAAGCCGTCACCGGTACCATCTTGGTCTGACCAATTAGCTAATTGTTGAGCGATCCTGAAGTTACGGTTCCCAGTATCAGCAAAAGTTGGTGGCATAGCAATTACTTCTCCTTGGGCAGTACGTTCAACTCGCAAGTCTGGGTTAAGACGGCAAAATTCATAAAATTGCTCCTGGCTCATTTTTTGCAAAGTCGTCGGTGAAGAACTATTCACCGTCATCAACATTGTTTCATCTTTAATCTTGAGGTAAGTCATTGGTCATTTCCCTTAGATTGCATTACTGCGATGTTTTCATTATATATTGGCCTAGATAAAACTCAACTTTTTGCGCGGTCACTAAATCACCGGATTTTTCTTCAAGAATGGCTATGTTCTGCATACCCCAATAAAGCGGTAAACGATTTGCAATAATTCCTGGAATGCCCTTGGGCATTGAAATATGGTGTAGATCTATAATTAAGGTAAAATTAGTTCATGTTTGGAGATCGATCGCATGATTAGCACTCAAATTCGTCCGCTCACCAGTGCTGAATATTATCAGATGATAGAAGCAGGCATCATTCATGAGGGCGAGCGAGTAGAATTAATTTCAGGACAAATTTTTACGATGGCAGCCAAAGGTACTAGACACACTGTTTCGACCACCTCATTATTAGAGGAGCTATCCATAGTAATTCAGAGGCGAGGGACTATCCGCTGCCAAGATCCGATTACTCTACCAGATAATAGCGAACCAGAGCCAGATATTGTTATTGCTCGACTGCGAGAAGATAAGTACATTAACAGTCATCCAGCACCTGCAGATATCATTTTAGTCATCGAAGTTGCTGATTCTACTTTGAAGTTCGATCAAGAGGTCAAAGCACCACTCTATGCTGCTGCTGGTATTAATGAGTATTGGATTATTAATTTAATTGATCATCGCTTAGAGGTATATCGTCAGCCCGAAAATGGTATCTATACAAATGTGCAGATATTGATGCCACCTCGATCGCCTTTGGCAGAAGGGAATGATGCTGAGCAGGGGCGCAGTAAGCTATCGATCGATCTACCAGGGTTTTCAGATATTTCACTGAACATCAGCGATTTTTTCCCAGCCCCAAACCCCCAAAATATATAGTTATTATTTTGGCGATTTTATAACTACTTTCCTCGATCCTGTGTTAAAAGACTTTGGTGAAAATAAATTACCTTTTTTAGTTACTTCATTCGAGTAAATAAGATTTATTGCTGGATCACTATCAGATTTTGACTATTTTAGTGCGCCGCTGATCTAACCACTGCTGCAAAATGATGGCTGCGGCGCGTCGATCGACTTCTCCTTTATTATCTCGGGGCGATCGACCACTGGCAATCATCATTTCTTCGGCAGCTACCGAGGTCAGGCGTTCATCGGCGTATTCGATCGGCAGATTTAAAGCGCGTCCGAGACGATTGGCAAATTTTTGCACTCGTTGCGCCTGTTTACCCAATTCTCCATCTAGGGTATAGGGCAAGCCCACCACCAGCAGGGTTGCTTCGCGACTGATCACCAATTCTCGTAACATTTCGACATCTTGTTCAAACGAGCTGCGCTCCAAGGTAAACAGGCCGGTAGCAATCATTCCGGTGCCATCACAGCCTGCAACACCAATCCTTTTGCTGCCCACATCTAAACCGATCACCGAAATTTTACTCATAAACCATTGCCAAAACCTGATCTCAATGTTAGCGTTAAGCTTGGAACCAAGGGTTCCGATTGTCCTTTCAATATATTACGGAGGTGTTGCCCATGACAGATAGTAGTAATTCTCAGGGTTTTTCAACTGGAGCTAACCGGCTGTGTGCCGGGGCCGTTCTCTAAGACTCCGACAGGTCAATCTATTTAATTAATATTTTGCCTGCCTTTGCCTGGGGTTCTCCCGGCAGTCAGGTTCCAGAGCGAAAACTCGCTAGACCGCTCCCTCTTTTGATTTCAACCTTATGTTGATCAAAAGTGGGAGCGGATAGTTTTTTATGGGTATATTTGCTGTAGCACATTCTTACAAAGCACCTCGATATTCGATGTGTCTTATGCTGCACAATAGCTGGTTGCTAATCAGTAGCATAAGTGACCAAAAAATATCTTTAATAGATTCCTTAGCCGGGAACAAAGGTTTTTGTCACCGGTCAAAATGCTTATAATAAGAGTGTGTCAAGTATCTGATACTTCCGAATAATCGGTGTGTTTCATCTGCTTGTAAAAGCACAAAAAAAGTTTGCTTGAGGAGAACAATCCAACATGTCCCGTATTGCCCAAAGAATTCTGTTTGCACTGCCTGCTGCTTATGCTGCTAGCCTGCTAGTTTCCACTACTGCCTTTGCGGCACCTGTCGCCACCATCAAAGCTGCCGATAGCTTAACAGACGTTACATCGGTGGCACCTCTCGTTGCCAAAAATGAAACTCTCAGCCCCGATGCGACTGAAGTTCAACCTAGCGATTGGCAGTATAGCGCACTGCAAGGTTTGGCTAGCAAGTACGACTGCGACAGCAAAGCTTTTAGTGGTCAGTCGATCGCCCGCGATGCTTTTGTAGATGGTTTAAATGCTTGCTTAAACAAAGTGGAGCCACTGGTAGCTAAAGGTACCGAACAAGTTTCTGCCGAAGAGCTAGACACCCTCCGTCGCCTCACTCAAGAATTTCGCGCGGAACTGAGCAACATTGATACTCGCATTGAAAAAGTTCAACAGCGT
>JAAFHZ010000093.1 GCA_013297675.1 Synechococcales cyanobacterium bin59.metabat.ball.084
AGGCACAAAGCCCACAAACCATACATCGCGCTCCGAAGAAGTTGTACCGGTCTTACCTGCTGCTGGTCGCCCGATCGCCGCTTCTTTACCGGTACCACCGCCGCCGTAAATTACCGATTCCATCGCGCTGGTGATTTGGGCTGAAGCCCAAGAGTCTAGCACCTGTTTGCGATTGCCTTTCTCGGGGGAATGGTCGAGCAAAATATTACCCTCACTGTCACTCACCCGTACAATGCTGGTAGTAGAAGACTGGGAAGCATTACCCACTGCCGGAAACTCCGATTGCCAGCCCGCTGCCCCAAAGGTAGCAAAGCCACCGGCCATTTCCATCGGGGAAAGGTCGGTAGCTCCCAGTGGTAAAGAGACTACCGGTTCTAATGGGCTGCGGATGCCCAGGGTGCGGCAGGTTTGAATGACTTTATCTAGACCTACGGCTTTACCCATTTTGACAGCGGGAATATTGGCAGACATTTTCAGGGCTTGGCGAATAGTGATCGCTCCAGAGTAGCCGCCTGCATAGTTTTTAGGTGCATAGTAGCCATCGCCGTCTCGATACCTAACGGGAGTATCATAAACGATCGATTCTGGAGAATATTTGCCTGTCGCAAAAGCAGTGTAGTAAACAAAGGGCTTAAACGAAGATCCGGGCTGACGGCGGGCATCGGTAGCCCGGTTGAAGCTGCTCTTGTTATAATCAATGCCGCCCACCATGGCTTTGACGAAGTGGGTACGCGGATCTACGGCGGCCAAGGCGATCTGAAAATCTCGTCCGTAGGATTTGCCGATTCCGGCAATCAGCTCTTCGGCATCTCGCTGAAACTTATAATCGACGGTGGTTTGAATGCGCATTCCTCCCTTGCGGACAGTTTCGCGGCCAAATTTTTGATTGAGTTCATCAATGACTGCTTCGGTCACAAAGGGTAACTTACTGCGCTGCCAAGTTTTGATTTTGCCGATTTTAATTTTGTAGGCTCTGGCTTCTTTATCTTGAGCCTCGGTAATCCAGCCCAAGGATCTCAATCTGGTTAGTACCTCTCGCTGTCGAATCTGAGATTTTTTCAGATTCACAAATGGACTCCAGCGCTCTGGTGATTGGATCAAGCCAGCCATCAAAGCAGCTTCTGCTAAGTTTAAATCCGAAGCGTGCTTGCCAAAATAGCTTTGAGCCGCAGTTTCAGCCCCATAGTTGTTGTGTCCCCAATACACTTGGTTGAGATACATTTCTAAGATTTTTTCTTTGCGGAAAACCTGCTCTAGCCTGATAGATAATACCGACTCAGCCAGTTTGCGGGTAAATTCTCGTTTTTGGGACAAAAACAAGTTTTTGATTAACTGCATGGTGATGGTCGAACCACCTTCGCTAACTCCGCCTTTGTTAAGGTTGGCGATTAGTGCCCGACCAATACCGGTAGCGTTGATTCCTTGGTGAGTAAAAAAGTGACTGTCTTCGATCGCCAGCAAAGACATCTTCAGATTGGGCGAAATACTTTCTAGAGGTACTACTTCCCGGTTGGCTTCATCGTGCAAGCTGGCCAGTTGAGTGCCCTTTACGTCATAGATATAGGTGGTTTCGGTAGGAACATAGTCTTTGAGCACCCGCACATCTGGCAGGTTTCTAAAGCTCATGGCTAAGCCGACTAAGCCCCCGGCGATGAGGGCGCTGGTGAGCATGGTGGCACCTAAAACGGTGCCGCCCGCAATTTTGAGTGTGCCGCCTACAAAGTTGCCAATGGTATGCCGCTCTTTCTGTGGAGGGAGTTTTTTATCCTTTAGAGCTGTAGAAGACACGCTGGGTTACTCTCAGAAATTCAATGGTGGATGGGTTTGTAAGAGGCGATAAATAGATTCTCTTGTGCCAGGGGCCAGAGCCTTTGGTGAATATCAGCGGATGATAGGTTTGCTATCATTCACAGATGATCGGCTTCCATTATACTTGTCTTCTGCGGAGTTTAGCCGTCCTTATGAATCGATTGAAATTTCACCGACAATAATGAACAATAATCCTATTAATTTAGATTGGTTGCTACGCGGTACAGTAGAAATATTCCCAGACCGCACCCCAGATCGACCAGATCGATCGAATGTCGCAGCAGCCCAGCAGTCCGAAAACTTGGGCGATTGGTTACAGCAGGCGCAGCGACCCTTACGGGTCAAGCTGGGCATTGATCCTACTGGTACTGATATTCATTTGGGTCATAGTATTCCTTTTCGCAAGCTGCGGGCTTTTCAGGATGCGGGTCATAAAGCCGTGCTGATTATTGGAGACTTTACGGCGCGGATTGGAGATCCGACTGGTAAGTCGGAAGTGCGTAAGCAGTTGACCGATGAACAGGTGCAGGCCAATGCTCAGACTTATTTGGCACAGCTTAAGCCGGTGTTAGATTTTGCGCCCGATCGACTAGAGGTGCGCTACAACTCAGAATGGCTCTCTGGCTTAGATCTGGGCAAAATCTTAGAACTGCTTTCTACCATGACCGTGGGGCAAATGTTGGCGAAGGAGGGCTTTGCCAACCGCTATGCTCAAGAAACGCCGATTTTTCTGCATGAGTTTCTTTACCCCTTAATGCAGGGCTACGATTCGGTCGCGGTGCAGGCCGATGTAGAGATTGGTGGAACCGATCAAAAGTTTAATTTGGCAGTAGGACGCGATTTGCAGAAGCATTTCGGCCAACAGCCGCAGTTTGGTTTACTAATGCCAATTTTGTTGGGGACTGATGGGGTGCAAAAAATGTCTAAGTCGCTGCACAATTATGTGGGGATGAATGAAGATGCTTTGAGTATGTATGCCAAGTTAGAGAAAACTCCTGATAGCATTATTCAAGATTATTTTACGCTGTTGACTAATCTACCTTTAGACCAAATCCCGTCAAATCCTCGGGATGCTCAGAAGCTGCTGGCAACAACGATCGTGAGTCAGTATCATGGGGCGGCAGCGGCGGCTAGTGCGCAGCAAGATTCGATCGCCCTAGTCGGCGGTGGTGCGGTAGCGGGTGATAGTATTCCAGAATTTAATTTAACTGAGGCTGTTTTTCCGCTGCGGGTGTTTCAGCTTTTGGCGGTGAGTGGTTTGTGTAGTGGTAGCAATGATGCAAAGCGTCAGATTCAGGGAGGAGCCGTAAAACTAGATGGTCAAGCTATCGCAGATGTGGATTTGGTGTTTGAGGCTGCTACTGAGCTTCAGGGCAAGGTCTTACAGGTCGGGAAAAAGCGGTTTCGGCGGCTTTGTTAGTGGAATAGATTATATTCAACAGTATCACACGGTTTTACCTGCCGGGAGATCTTTTGATTGCTCGTTTGTTATATCACTAGTGCAAAAGTGCTTAGTGATCGCCTGTTAAGTATTACTTCTAAGCTACCGGAGTAAACCCCAACATCGCCTTCAGAGTCAAGACAATCAGCGCAACCAATCCCACCAACATCCCAATTAGCGCTGTAGCCGTAATCTTGTTTTTGAGTAAAGGCTTCAGCCAGCTAAAAGTCGAAATAAAAATCCCTAAAACTATCGACACGAAGTAGCTTTGATAGCGGAGGACGTTGCCAAAAAAATCATTAAACATGGCGGTGGATAAAAAATTTTGTAAAATCTTCTGGATCATAGCATCGCTAAGCTGCGACCATCTAGAGTGTTCAGTTTGGGAGAAACAAATGAAGCCAAAGTTTGCCACCGAGCTGGCTTGGCAGCAAGCCGAGCTACTGATGCAGCCCGCTTATATTCGGCTGGTAGATCAAATTCGTCGCCAAACTGAAGAAAATGAAGATATCCCAGTGAGCTACATCGAAGTCACTGAGCCGTATCCTAGTAATTTGCTGTGTTTGACCAAAAACGACCAAGAGCTGCGGGTCGATATTTGGGAGCTGTGTTTTCAGGTCTGCTTCACCAATTTTGATGAAATACGCCAGCATCCTGACCAAGCCGCCCAGATTGATGAGTATCTGTTTGATCCAGACAGTACAGAGGTCGATTGGACAAAGTTAGACAACAAGGCACAAGCAGCAGTGGCTCAAGTTTTTGCTAGATTTAAGCTGTTACTGCGCTAGCAATTTTTATCAGTTCTGTAAAATCTTAACTATTTATTAATGTCTAACTCTCACCCTGCTGCCGTTCAACTGCAAGTTAATGGCGAAACCCGCAATTGCCCAGCCCAAACTAGTTTGCCAGCTTTTTTGGCCTCGATCGATCTCAACCCTCAACTGGTAGCCGTCGAGTACAACGGCGAAATTTTGCAGCGTATCCTCTGGCCGCAAACCATTATCCAGCAAGGCGATCAACTAGAAATAGTCACCATTGTTGGGGGCGGTTAAGGTAGCGATCAATATGGCGGTTATTTCTCCATCAAAATTCATAGGAAAAATAATAGAACCGAGCTAGATTAAAGAGATAAAACAACAGATAGCAACCCTGGAGCGCGTAGCAATGGTTCCAACTTTCAAGAAAATCGCCGGGACAATCAAGTCCGCCATCAAGCCTCTCTTTAAACCATTAATCAAACCTTTGATCTCAGTGGCACTGGCTTTGGTGCTAGTATTTGGCCTGCAAAGCCCCGATGCCTTCGCTGCCCGCAGCGGTGGTCGCATGGGTGGTGGCTCCTTCCGCGCTCCTAGTCGCAGCTATCGGACTCCTGCCCGTACTAATGGCGGTGCAATGTATGGTGGTGGTTACGGTTATGGTGGCGGCTTTGGTTTACCCTTCATGTATGGTTTGGGCTTTGGCGGTGGCGGCGGCATGTTTTCGCTGTTAATTACTCTAGCAATCGCTGGTTATCTCTTCCGTACTTTTCAAAACACTTTTGGCAGCGATGCTGGTTCTGAAGAGAATCCTGGTATTTCGGTTGCCAAGGTACAGGTTGGTTTAATGGCACAGGCCAGAAACTTACAGTTAGACCTCGATCGCATTGCTTTCAATGCTGACACTAACACCGAATCTGGTCGGGCAAAAGTCTTACAAGAAGTTAGTTTAACTTTATTACGTCATCCAGAATACTGGGTCTATGGCTCGGTTTCTACCGATACACCTAAATTGAGCGGCGCTGAAGCGGTGTTCAATCGTTTGACCATGGCTGAACGCAGTAAGTTTACGGAAGAGACGCTCTCTAACATTAATGGTCAAGTCAAGCAGCCTAAGCTAGCTGGTGCGACTCAAGGTGGTACCCTGACTCCCCAGAGTCCAGCGGAGCTGT
Organism: Synechococcales cyanobacterium bin59.metabat.ball.084; assembly: GCA_013297675.1. Lineage (GTDB taxonomy): Bacteria > Cyanobacteriota > Cyanobacteriia > Cyanobacteriales > Chamaesiphonaceae > JAAFHZ01. The sequence goes on from JAAFHZ010000093.1 coordinate 5,178, forward strand.
TGGCGATGAATGCTGATGCTGAGTATGTAGTGGTTACTTTGCTGGTGGCAACTACAGCGAAGCTTCAGTTACCTAAAATTAATGGGGAGAATGATATGAAGCAGGCACTACAACAAATTGGTAGCTTGGCGGCTAGTGGTTTGCTGGCGATCGAGGTGGTTTGGACTCCTCAAGCTGATGGTGACTGTCTCACTTCTGACGACATTATGGCTTCTTATCCTGATATGAAGTTGGTCTAAGCTTTCATTTGCTTTTGAATGCAGTGAATTATAGTTTAGAAATCCAAAAACTCCTGGTCATTGACCGGGAGTTTTTGTTTACTCGTCGTTTAATGGTTCACTGCTGCGCCGATCTTGAGGAATAAAAGTTCGATCGATCGGCAGCGCTGCCACTGGCGCAGTCAAAGTAAACTTCCCGGTCGCAATCCAATCTTTGAGTAAATGGGCAATTTCTAGCGATCGACTCAAGCTCACCAACGGCGCAACTCTCACGGTGCGACCTTCGATTTTGATTTTGCCACTCTTGAGCTGAGCGTAATTAACCACGCCAAAAGTGGGTCGCACCCGGCGGGGAATAGAAAAATCGATGATCGGCGCTAATATTTGGTCGTCTGTAATCGCGCAACGAGCTGCGATCTGCTCATTCAAAATCGGAATCGGCACCCCCACCCCCAGCATCAAAGAGGGGCCATAGTTTTTAAAATGACAGCCCCGCACCCAGTTAGAGTCCATCTGCTTAGCATCACCCACCAAAGCCAAAGTCGCTGCCGGACCAACTGGAGTTTGGTTATCTAGTCTTTTTTGCAGCGGAAAATGTTGGGTACCTTCCCAGGCAATATAACCAATGCCGCCACCCAAGAAAATACGGCTACCAATCCCGATCGATTGCAGCTCTGGATCATTCAATAAAGGTGAGATCGCCCCAGCATTGGAGAAAACCGCATTGCCCAAGCGGGGCTGTAAAGGCCCTAAATAAGTGTAAAGAGTTCGATCGCCGCCGTTAACTCCCACAATGAAATTTTGATACAGGTTGCGGGGATTGTATAAATAAAATTGATTGATGGTGTCTTTGGTAATGGTGGTACTAAAGTTGGCGCGGGGATAACAGTCAGTTTCTTGACCTACAGCGCGTAGATTGACGGTTTTACCGGCAATCAAATCTTCAATGACATGAGCGCCACCCCGCTCTTCGCTTTCGCCTTCGTCTGCCAGTTGGGTAGCTCCTAAATATAAATCCACTGCCCCAAACCCGGCGTAGGCCGGTACGCCATTCAGCCAGCAGCTCCGAATTTTCATTGGCGGGTCGGTATGGCCAAGATTAATAATGGCACCAGAAGATTCCATGGGTTCAAAGCTGCCGGTAGTTACTACGTCTACGGCTTTGGCGGCTGCTTTCGCACCGTCTGCTTTTACTTTGGCTTTAAACTCATCGATCGCACACACTACTACAGTGCCTTTGGCAATTCGATCGTTGATTTCGTCAATGGTGCGCATTTTTTTCTCCTGGAAGAGCTTTGTTTTGCCCAGGATTAGTTTAGCCGAATTTGTCAGTTTTCCTGACCTGACTCTAGGGACAATTTAAAGTCTCTCTGGTTTTGCGGCCAGTAGTAGGGTTGGTGCCGCTGGCGGTGGCACAAAGAATTTTCTGAACATCTTTGCGAAATAACACGTCGGTAAAATCTGCACCCTCAATAATTGCGCCGTTGAACTTGGTGCTAGTAGCAAAGGCTCCTACTAAAATGGCGTTGGTGAGGTTGGTGTTGCTAAATCTGGCGTTGTCGATCGCCGCACCGGTCAAATCAGCACCAGTCATATCAACGTTGGTAAGGTTGGTGCCAAAAAAACTCACGCCTTGCAGGTTTGCGCCTTTGAAGGTGCTGTTGCGCATGTTGCTTTGGTTAAACTGCGAACCCCGTAAATCTTTGCCTGCAAAGTCGGCGGCGATAAGGGTTTGTTTATCGTAGGCGTTCGCCCAGGCTGGCATCGGTAGAGAGAGGAATAAGAACATTCCTAGGCAAATTGCACAGACCAAGCGCTGGAGGCGAGTAAACATGATATTAAAGTAATAAATTTTGTTGAGACAATTCTATCACTGACCGCAAATAGGCTAGTAACTGAATCAGAAAAATTGACTTTGATGTCGATCGGTTAGAGCGGTGGTGTTCGATCGTGCCTTCAGCGTAAATCTTGGACATAACTTATCAATCTTGGTACAATAGCACTTTCAACTATGACCTGAACATGTTTTTCAACAAGAATAATGATAGACTCCCCCAAAATATACATTAGTTGTACAGAAACCGATCAAGTAGAGTGCATTAGCCTAAGTCAGGCATTGGAGGACAAAGGGTTTCAGGTATCTTTGGGCATTTTAAGGGGGACAACAGCATATTTGCATGGATTGAAGGACGATGGTTTACCTGGAGAATCATTAGAGGCAATTCGACAGAGAAAGCAAAGCAAGCTCAATGAGGTTAAAATTTCATCCAATATTTTCTTGATTGTTTTCTCTGCACTATCACTCACTCGAAAAGAAAACCAAACTTATATTAATGAGGAATGTGAATTTGCATTAATGACGCAAGAAAGGAAAAAACGCGATTCTTTTCTGGTGTTTGGCACTATTGTTTGTACTGGCAGCAAGCTCATTAGCTTATCCGATCCACTTTATCCAAAAGCTATTTCACATCTTAATCCTTTGAGATGGTATGGGGCAGACAAGGTTAAAAATCTTGAAAATTTAATTACTGTAATTCAAGATCCATTGTTGCTTATAAGTCATACAAGCGTATCTAGACCAAAAAGAATCAAGCAAGGACAAGAGCTTGTTATATCTAAGTTGGAAATCAAAAATATCAAGTGTTTTAGAGAGCTTGTTATAGATTTTAAGCATCAACAGATCGATCAATGGACAATGTTGTTAGGAGATAACGCGATCGGCAAAAGCACCTTACTAAAATGTATTGCCCTTGGTCTATGCAACGCCAGTGATGCCGCAGCACTCACCAGAATATCTGACATGAACAGCGAATTTATTCGTGCGGGGGAAACTGAAGGCTCCATCACTATTGAGTTGCAGCGTGGAAAATTATCGAAAAACTCTCGTAAAAAATACACAATCATCACTAGAATTGTTAAAGATGCCGCTGGGACATCAGAGGAAATAACCCAAGAAGCACATGCCAGTTCACCAGATGAAAAATTTCCTTGGGCAGACATATTCGTTTGTGGCTATGGAGCTTCCCGCTCTCAAGAAGCTGATACTAGTCATGAACGTTATAAAATTTTTGAGGCTGTACAATCACTGTTCAGTCACGAAGTTAGATTACAAAACCCCGAGTTAATCCTATTGCGACAAGATCCAGAAGTCCGAATACTTCTGCAAGAAAAACTCCAAAGTATTTTGATGCTAGACGAAGCAGACTATCAGATCGATGCTGGCAAAACAGGTTTGAGCGTGGCTGGACCTTGGGGAAAAGTGAATTTCAATAAACTCAGTGATGGTTATCGCAGCACCACCCTGTGGGTTTTGGATTTCCTGGGATGGCTGATATATGCAGGACGGTTAGGAGATAACAACGAAATTGGCGGCATTTTGATTATTGATGAATTGGAGCAACATTTGCATCCGCGCTGGCAGCGTAATATTGTGGAGCTGCTGCGTCGTCAGTTTCCTAAAACCCAAATTATTGCTAGCACCCACACTCCCCTAGTCGCTGCGGGAGTTGCCGATATTGAGGAGAGCTGTTTGCTAAAATTAGAGCGTGATGAAAATAACGAGATTAAGATTGTGACGATCGATCAAGCCGAAATTGCCGGGAAACGCGCCGACCAAATCTTGACCTCTCCTGCCTTTGACTTGCTCACCACTCGAAACAACAAAAGCCATGATGAGGTCGATCGCTACACAGAGCTTTTATCGAAATCTGCACCTACACCCGCAGAAGCTGCTGAGTTAGAGCAGCTTAAACCTCTGGTACAAAGTAGGTTGACTATTAGCGAAACGCCGATCGCCCAAGAAGTAGAAAAACTACTAGATGAGTCACTACAAAAAATAGCTCACGAATATCCACCAGCTATTTTAGATATTGAAGCCAAGAAACAGCTTCAGGCTCTCTTTGCCGCAGATGATGAGGATGATATCTAGTGCGTAAAATTAAGATTCAACCTCCAGATAGCCTCGCATGGCAACGTTGGGACAAAAAATGTCAGAAAGCCACTCAAAAAAATTGGGCAAAGGTCAATCGCGGCGAACAGCCCGAATTTGATGGGAACCTGTACAAAAAGTACAAGGATTTTTTCATGGATGCGGCGTTTCACGGTAAGTGTGGTTACTGCGAATGTCCGGTCAAGGATTTTCAGCATGGAGACGTAGAGCATTTTCGACCCAAAGCCCAGGTCACTAAAGAAAAAGATGAGCCGATCGATCACCCTGGTTATCATTGGCTGGCCTATGATTGGCAAAATTTGCTGATTTCTTGCCAAAAATGTAACCAAATCTCTCAGCGAGGAAAACAAAAAATTGGCAAAGGCTGCCGTTTTCCAGTTCTAGGGATACATGCTCAGACCCCAGAAACGATCGCTCAAGAAAAACCCTTGTTGATCAACCCCACCAGCGATCTTCCTGAAGATCTTCCCAGCAAACACTTGGCTATTAATGCAGACGGTACTTTGCAAGGTTTAACCGATCGAGGAAAGACGTGCATTCAAGTATTTGGCCTGAACATTCGTGAGCAGCTTGTATCACAGCGAAAAATTGCCTACCGAGAATCTCTCCTTTTACAAGCAGCGCTCAAGTCAAATTCCCCAGAGGAAAGAGATAGAGCAATTCAAGAAATCATTGCGATCAAAAAAGGCAAAGAACCCTACTCGATTGCTCAGATAGAAGCTGTTAGAGCACTGAAAGCACTTTCCAAGAGTTAGAGTGGTTTCAGAGAAAAGCCCCGATCGGGACGCGAAAAATCTCAGATAGTTTTTTGGCTTGAGCTTTACTGATAGCTCTTTTACCATTCACCATCGCGGACACAACACCTTTAGAAGTACTCACTATTCCTACCAAATCCGTCTGTTTCCATCCTCTAGCTTCTAACAAGAATTGGAGAAATTCATGTGGTGGTGTATTGCACCAATCGGCCATCTGAAATTCTTTTTCTTCGTATTCTTCGATCAAATGTACCAAAAGTTTGAACAAACTGTCTTCTTCGAGGGTACGGTCTTTACGTTTAGATAATAGTTTCTCTGTCACGGTCAGAAAGCTTTCATACTCAGCTTCTGTTTCAATGATTTTGGGGATAATTTGGTTGCTTTGCAATACCCCAATAAAGTTATCACGATCAATAGTAAGGGTCATCTTTCCAGAACTCCTTGTCGTATTCTGCATGGGTTAAAAAATATTTGAAGTAAGCTACTTGTGCTTCGTAGTCAATACTCAGAATTAATCGATAGTTGTTACCTTTTACGTTAAACACCGTAAAATCTCCTACGGATTCAGCCGTGTTAAAGGTTTCTTGTACCTCAATAAGATTTTGCCAAGTGGCAAATTTAATGGTTTTACAAAAATTCTGAATCCAGATTTTGGTGTCAGGATACTGAGAAGCTGCCTTTTGTAGTTGCTTTGGTGCTATGAGATGCATGTGGTTTTATTCCCAGATGGAGAATATGGGTTGTCATGTTTTTTGTTCCTTAATTTTCGTTGAGTTTATTGATTTCCTCTAAGTTCTCATATTGCAAACCATATGTCAAGTCTTTAGTAATTCAAAAATACGAAACGGCTCTGGTTACTCCAATTACTAAGATAGATCGACCTAAATCCTGACTGTTAAGCTAAAATGCGTCTAGCCAGAGGATTGGTCAACACCGAGGGAATATGCCAAACAATAACGCCCAACACCTTCAAGAAATCGAGGCACACCTCGATCGACTCATCGAATCTCTTAAGCGCGGTGAGTTGCCAGTGAATTTACAGCGCACCAAAGAAGTCTTTGATCCAGCAATAATGGCCGAAGTAGAGCGACTGAGCCTTCCCGTCGAGAAATTTATTGCCATCTATAACGATGTGCCCAACCTATTTAGCGCCTACGCTATCGATGCCACTATCACCGCCACCAGCTATGACCATGCCGATAGCCCGGTGACTTTTGAGCGGATGACCCGAGGCAACTATTGGCTGTTGCCCTTGGCTGCTGCTACAGATAATGCTTGGTTGGTGCCAAATCCTTTAAAGAAAATTTCGTTCGATCGCACCAGCTCTATAAATCTGTGTTTCGATTTGCCCAAAGAGGGCAATGAAGCTAGTTTTAACTTGCTGCAACCGGCTTTAGTAAAAATGTTACCGACGGTGCCGCTGACTTGGAAGCTGATGGATGTGGGCAAAATGGGGGCTTATGTGCCAGCAAATCAATCTACTCGCTCCACGATTCCCACTGCTCCACAGACGGAAAGTAGTTTGGTGGCTTATGGTGGAATGACGGAAGCGGAGGTGGAAAGGATTGTGGGACGGATGATTAACGATCGCATGAGTGCAATTACTAGTGGCATTGAGTCGCGGCTCAGTGGCATTGGTAATACGGCGAAACAACAGGCGGCGATGTTGATCGATCGAGTCAAAGGCCATCGTGAAGATGATGATGAACCTAGGGAAAATCGTCGATCGGGTACAAAGGAAAATAAGGAACCGGGCGATCGATTGAATACTTGGAAAAAATCTCTCACTGACTTTATTGCTCCTAAAGACGACTAGATTCTTACGACAAATTAATTCCTAGTTCTCGCAGCTTAGCTTTAAGAGCTGCATTTTCTTGTTCTGCTGCATTAGCTCGGTCGCGCTCTCGCTGAGTTGCTAATTTTGCCTGATTTACTTCTAACTCCAATTGCTCTGCCTTTTGAGCAATCTCCAATGGTGATAGAAATAACTGATTACTCGGGGTATAAATCTCTAACTCATCACCTAATTCAAATCTCACACCTAATCTGGGGCTAACCCAACCAGCAATATTCCCAATCCCCTGTAAAGTACCATTTTGTCTCAGCCAGCCAGTAAAATCTGCTTTATTTGGGTCATAAACGTAGTATTCTTCTGCTCCATGAAGATTGTAAAACTCAAACTTGGCGGTCATTTCTGCTAATCGATTACCTGGAGACAACACTTCAAAGACCACTTGGGGAGCAATATTATCTTCTGTCCACTGCTGATAAGAACCTCTATATCCTTTGGGTCTGCCAAAAACCACCATCGCATCTGGGGCACGACAAATTTTGTTGTTATCTTCGATCGGGTACCACAGTAAATCCCCCGCCACAAACACCTCAGGATTATCTGCGAACAAAATCTCTAGATTCTCCTTGATTTTGACAATCCAGCTAAACTGCAAAGTATTATCTGACATCGGCTGACCATCGCTATCTGGGTAGATGACTGCTGGTTTGGGGAGTTGGGAAACCATAGATCATGTAAGGTAGTTGATGTCGATATTTTAGCCGATTTTGATAATCGATTCTCGTGTCGAGATATTTGGCAATTAGTAATTGTTATGTCAGATGAGTTACCTTCTCTTGTTTAAAATCAGACAACTTACATTCTTCTGAATCGACAGGACTAGCACTAGTTTGCTCAAGAACAAAATCTATTACTTTATCAAAATAAATTCCCCAGTCCGGTCCGGCACTAACATCACAGCCAACCTCTTCTTCAAACTTTGCCATCTCACGGGCTTCAAGTAATTTCAAACTTCATCTTCGTTCCTCCGCATATTTTTAGTTAAAGGTCAGTCTTCTTCCCCTTGAAACAAGCGACGGGGATACAATTCAAAATACCTTAAATTTTCTTTTTCTGCATCTACAATTGTCTCATATCTTTGTAGTGCCAGTGATTTTGCTAATCGCTGTTCTTGCTTAGCTTGATCTAAATTAAGCTCTGGCTTGTTTTGTATCTGGGTACTGTTTATCGTGCCATGGTTTTCAATTTGTACCTGCGAGTCTAGAAAAATACGATGTTCAAAGTTAAATTCTTCTTCTTTGGATAAAGATTTGACGCTAAGACTTTGCCTGGATTTTTATTTTAGATAAAGTCTATTTTCAAGCTTGATATGTGCTAGCTTCCTCAAGTAATGTTAACTGTAGAGTATCTGAAATTATCTCAATTGAGTCATTTACCATGATTTTCTGATAAGCAATATTCATATTGTGTTCAGAGATATCTTCATCCATAAAACGAAAAGAAGACGTAGCTAAGTATTGCAATTCGTTTTCAAAAGCCAACCAGTGACGACCTTCAGCCTCTGCAACAAACCCAGTGGTGTTAGAACCTGCAAAAATATCCACAACTAGATCTCCAGGCTCTGTTAAAAACCGAATGAAAAACTCTGGGAGCTTACTAGGAAAGCGAGCTGGATGTGCTTTTAATCCCAAATTTTTACAGCCCCGCAGATACTGACCATTTGAGTCGGTATTTGGTATCTGCAGAAGGTTAGATGGAATTGCTCCACCATTATCTTTTGCAAATGCTTTGCTGATATCATGTCCAGATGGGCGCTTTTTTGCATCATAAAATTTCTCTGGATCTTCTAGCAGCTTTTTCATTCTGTCACTATATTCAGTTAAAACTTTAGTGACATCTGACTTGGGAAACTCTGTTTTACTAAACCACCAGATAGTATTAACTGAGTCCTTTGCTCTAATTTTTCTTTTGTTTACCCACTCAATTGGACTAGGCAACTTGGATGGGTTGAACCAGTAAAAATCCTCGGCCAAGAAAAATCCAATTTTATCGCAGAAATAGATAGGAATTCTAAAGTTGTAGAGACTTCTAACTGGTTTCCCCTTTTCATATGCGCCCCCTAGATCCAATACAAAGCTGCCATCATCTTTTAATTTACGATAGACAATCTCCGCAAATTCTGCTAACCATTCAACGTACTCATTTTGTCCTTTGTTACCATATTCCTTCTCTCGTTGCAGAGCAAATGGAGGACTAGTGAAAACTAAGTTAATACTGTTATCAGGAAGTTTCTCTAAAAGTTGGAGAGAGTCACCTAAAAATGCTGCCCCTAAGCTGGTTTTATAAGTTGCAGATCTCCCCATTTTTTCAATGTCTACTGGAAATTTTGTTTTTTGTGGGGACATATTCTCTCCAAAAGCTACTTATAGTCTGTAGACCCATAGTCATCATTTGTTCATTATAGAGGCTATGTCAACTTCTAAAACTGTTTTGTTTAGCGCCAGAAGGATATTCAGCCAAAGATTACGACAGATCCGACAAAATAAAGGGCTGTCGCAAGAGGAACTTGCCGATTTGGCAGGTTTGCATCGTACATATATAGGTTCTGTTGAGCGCTGTGAGCGCAATATATCGATCGATAACATGGAACGGCTGGCAAAAGCTTTAGATGTTGATATTACCGATCTACTCAAAGAAACAATAGAATGATTCCCCATCCAGATAAAGCAATTCTTGAAAGTCTCTTTCCATATATTCAGCAATATCAAGATTTAGCCTCGAAGCACGGTATTAATGATATTTTCCAGGATAATGGCGGCAAGATACTTCAGGTGCTGTTGGTGACTGGGTTAGAGATACTACCCGGTCGAGAGGGAAATGATGCCAGAGATGCTGATGGTAATGAGTTTGAGCTAAAATCTGTGAATACAGCTTTGACGAAAAGTTTTTCGACCCATCACCATATTAATCCTAGAATCATTGCAAAATATCGGCGGGTAGACTGGGTTTTTGCTGTTTACAGAGGAATTAGTTTGCTGTCTATTTATAAGATGACTCCAGCAGCTTTGGAATATTACTACACCAAATGGGAGGAGAAGTGGCATGGCAGTGGCGGTAAAGATATCAATAATCCTAAGATCCCATTAAAGTATGTGATGGAACATGGAGAAATGTTATATTCTGCTGGTGATATTTAAGTAAATCTTCGATCGAACCTTGGATCAAAGTAGTGTTTCTTTTGACTGTTGCAGGAACCGCAGAGGGTTTGCAGGTTGCTGATATCGTTGCTGCCGCCGCTGGCTAAGGGAATGATGTGATCGATCGATAGTTTCTTGGTCTGGCCGCAGCTTTGGCATTGGTGATTGTCTCGCTGAAAGACGTATTCCCGAACTTCTGCGGGAAAACTGATGCGCGGAGTTTTCTTAGTCATTTTATCCACTATTCTGAAGATTTAACTATTGTCTTTCTGATTTCATCTAAGGAAGACTTAGTGAATTCTGTTTCGTTATCAATGGCTTCATCAGGATAGAAAACTAAGGAGAGCTTGATTTTTCCATATTGCCAATCTTCTCCTGGTGTCAATACTCGACATTCAAAACTTTTCCTTAGCCAAGGATATACATCATTACCAACATGAGGTTCAATTGTTTTAATAAAGTGATCAGGACTAAACAATGTTAATTTCTTGGCAATATTGTTAGTTGAATTTCCAGTGTAAGAGATCACAATATCATCTCCAACCAGGGCTATTCCTTGCGGCTGTAGCACAAGTGACAACCCAACCTTTCCGTTGCGCCAGCTTTTATTTGGACTGAGTATCATGCAATCAAATAATTGCCTCATAAATTTATGAATACTACAGGTTTGATGCAGGTTAACGAGTGGTCTAGAAAGCTCGATCGTGCTAAATAAGTTTCGGCTAGCATATGGAGTTTCTTGTGGTTGAGTCATTAAAACCACTGAATCAAAAGTAACTATCTCATACTGTTTGGCCACAGCAATAGCTTGCATAGGGAGGTATCTGATTGATTGAAGATGTGTGTTTAGTTTTGATCGATTGGTAAACTATTTGTCAACTGCCGGATTCCATCTAATGGTGATTGAGCTATCTTCACAGGATTTTCTTGCGCTATGAGAAGGTCTTCATTATCTTCCGGTATAAATTCAAGGCATATTTTTAATTTGCCTTTTTGCCACCCTTTACCATCATCTTGTAGGAGAGTACATTCTGTACCATCCAAAAGTGCCTTCCTCAACACTTCATATGATGTATATTTACTTTCTTTGATTTTATCTCCATGAATAAATGATATTAATTCAGTCTGGAAAGGTGTATGATTAAGATTTCCTTTTGCTATCATGTTCATTAATTCACACCGAAAAGAGGCTCTATCTACACCTGATAATTTGATGATTTCAACAAGTTCCATAATGGTAAAAGTGCTATGTGAATCTAGCATCTCCACTATTTCTTCATCGATGCAGCGGGCAACTGTCTGGGAAGTAGGAATTATTTGCTTAGATTGATTATTCATGTTTCATTAGCTGAGTTGTTTTGAGTTAATACTTGCAAACTTGGTTTTAATTGACAGGCAAATTATTCGCCAACTGTCGAATCTCATCCAGCGGGGAGTTGTTCACTTCTGCTGATATCTCCTGAGTTAAAATAGTTTCATTTTCTTCAGGTGTGAATTGAAAACACATTGTTAATTTGCCTTTTTGCCACCCCTTGCCATCAGGTTGCAGCAAATTACAATTTAATCCATTCTCAAGTAATTTTGTAATTGCTGTTTCTGTATCTTCAACAGAAATCCTTTCACGAACAAATGCATCCATCCTGTCTCGATAAAGGTACACATTGCTCATGGCTTTTAATTCTCGATGCAATGTCTTAAGCTGATTATTTACTGGAGGCTTTAATTCTTTTAACAAGTCGCTAAGTAGAGAAGTTCCATCTAAACAATTTATGACGGACTGCAACTCAGGAATTATTTGTTTGTTTTGATTGTTCATAATTTTGATACAAGTGAAAGGATTACGTCAAGCAATGGATCTCGATCGACCTCCATAAAAAGAAGCCGATCGAACTCCAAAACTAATTATTATCCCCAGATATCACCAACTCTTCCTCATAGACCGGAGCAGTTTTGACATCATTAGAGCTAGCATTCACCAACAGCAAATCAGCCTGATTCAAAGTTGGTAAACGATGCCGATCGAGCTGCATCATTTCCAGACAACCATTAATACCCTCAACAGCCTCATTGAACACCCCGATCTTTTGCTCCACCTCCGCCAACATTCGCTGATTTTGGCGAATCTTCTCCTCCGCCTCCTTCTCTAGCGCCTTCGCCAAATAAGCCCGCGCATGATCATACTGACTCAAAATCTGCTCAGCCTGCCCAGCAGCCGCCGGTAACAACTGATTATTCAAAGATTGGTTAATCACCTGACGGAAAGAACGCATCACCGTTTCCCGTACCTTCTCCTCAAAATCAATTTTCAGCAACTGACGAATCGCTGGCTCGGCCTCGATCATATTGTAGTGATCATAGCCTCGGCAAGCCTGTTGCAGCGTTTGACGCAACTGAAACAGCGAAGAGGTTCCCTCAGTAAAAAACTCTGGGCGCTCACGCACATATCGATCGCACTCTACCCGCGCCGCATTCACTAACGAACTTGTTACCACCACCTGTAACTGCTTCAAATTCTGCTCAATACCACTATCATGACCCAACACCCGATATAGGTTGCGATAATATTCTTGCTTGTGAATTTGGCCAGTAAGCTGCTGGAAAAAATTCCCCACCAAATCTTCCACCGCCACCGTCAACACATCCTCTAAACCATTGGCCAAATAATAAAATGCCTCAGCCAAAATGCCAATCAGCGGCACCACCGAATTTCGGCGATGGCTAGCTTGGGCCTGTTGATGAATTTTACTGACCGAGAAAGTCGTGAGCAGCTCATCCAAACGGCTGACCATTTTGGCCTTCAGCTTAGTGAAATCGGCTTCAAAAGCGGCATTGGTATTACTTGCTGCAACTTCATTGACGATCGAGTGAATGTGCTCTTGAAAATCTGCGCCTACATCCTTAAGTTCCTTGCTGAGCAACTGTAGCTCCTGCTCTTTAATGGCATGGGCATCTTGGGGCTGTGCCTTCAAGCTATGCCAACTTTCTAAATAGGTGCGCCGCAAATTAATACAAATAGGCTGGAGATCATCGGCTAAATTCACCAGCAATAAAGGACGCTTTTCTTCGGTTAAATAGCGGGTGATTGCCGTGCGGAATTCTTCAATGCCGCTGTCTTTGACCAATTGATCAACCAACGCTGTACCCTGTTCGCCCAAAATTCTGACGTAGTTATCAGCGGCTGATTCATAGCTGCGCACATCGACCCGGAACTTATCGATCGGCAACTTGCCAGAGCTAGA
>JAAFHZ010000094.1 GCA_013297675.1 Synechococcales cyanobacterium bin59.metabat.ball.084
GTCTCTGCCAATGATTGCCCGATCTTTGTTGTCATAAGGATCGCTAGATTCATCCCGATCGGTAGGCCGAAAAGCTGTTCGATCGAGAGCAGAGTTACCAGCAACATCTACGGTTTGGGCAATATCTACATCAGACTCTGAAGTTGATTGTGCCCCCAATTTTGCGGGGCTACCTAGTCCAATGGCAATAATGGTGGCGATTAAGCCCAGCACGATCAAGATTTTTTTCATGAAATTTCTCCTACAGATAAAATCAATTCTACAACTCGGATTAGCCAGATTACTGTAACCATTCTCCTTGGAGAGTGAAAGCCGCCCAATACCTGGGTTCAGGGTTGGTTTGCCAGAGCTGTAACTGCGCCGATCGCAGAGCTGCTGCGGGTGTTTGTTGCTCTTTTAAAGTTTTCTGAAACAAGCTGGTCATCAGTTTGGCGGTGCTGGCATCGTCTACATTCCATAGCGAGGTGATCACCCGTCGAGTGCCTGCATACATAAAGCCTCGGGTAAGTCCTACTAGTCCTTCGCCCCGAATATCTTCGCCTAGGCCAGTTTGGCAGGCGCTCAGCACCACCAAATCGGCGTTGAGCTGAAGGTTAAAAATATCATGGAGGCGCAAGAAGCCATCCCGAGCTTGGCCTTTGTTATCGACCAGCGATAGCACTAAGCCCGAGAGCTGCGGATTACTGCTGTTGATAAAGCCGTGGGTGGCAAATACCACGTTGCGATATTTGTCGAGGGGTAATTTTTGAGGTTTAGTCACGGTTTCGTAGTTGGCGGCAAAGGAGCAGGCGGCTTCCCGCTGGTTGGGCGGCACCAAAGATAATATTTGCTGGGCTTCTTGTTGGGTGTTGGGCAGGCGTTGAATATTGCGCAGATCGAGTACACGCAGGCTGCGCTGGAGTTCTGCGGGGTTGGTGGGGTTTGGGGAGTTGTTGGCAGGGGTGACTAGGCAAGAGTCGATCTCTGCGTTTGCACCGGAGGTGATCGATGCCTGATTGCGACTATTCAAGCGCGGATCATCGGCTTTAAATACGGGGTCGGCGACTACAGCCAAGGTTTTGGGGGCTGTCCGTTGGGGCTGTTGGCGTTGCAAGGCAATAGTGGCAGCGGAGGGCGCGTTGACGATTTCGTGGTTTTTAATCAGGGGGGTGTAGCTATTGTGCTCGGGCAGGGGCAGGGCGGCAAAGGGAATGTATTGCAAAATGCCATCGGCCACTACTAACAGGCGTTTTCTGGCTAGTTGGTTGGCTACGGGGGAGATGATCAGTTTAAAAAGCTGGTCTCCGCTGCGCTTGACATCGTTGATGGAGCCGGAGTTCGTTATGGCGCTATGAAAGGGTTTGGCGATTTCTTCTAGGTCTTTTTCTCCGGGTAGGCTGTAGCTTTGGATGGTGGTGGGTGAGGCTAACCACAGGTAGCTGCGTTCTTTGCCGATCGAGTATTGCAGCATCACGGTATCTTTATCTAGCACCTTTTGCTGAATTTGTTGGAGGGTGATGGGTTCGGGGTATTGGAGGGCGGCGTAGGCGGGGTTTTCGCGGCGCAGTTTGTTGCGGGTTTCTTGAATTTGACTAATTAAGGCACTACTTTCGCGATCGAGTTTGTTTAATTGTTCAGAGGTGTCTTGGTCTTTGCGGTTGGATAATGCGATGCGCTGCAGTTCTACTTGCCGCAGATCTCTTTCGAGCTGTTCGATTTGGGTGACGAGGGTGGATGAGCCTTTGGGTTTGAGCTGTCGATCGATTCCCGCTGTGCTCAAGAGTTCTACTAATCCTCGGGCGCGGCCTCTTTCGCTGGTTTCTAGGGCTTGCTGGTCGTAGCCTTTGCTGGGCTGTTGCTGGTGCAAGTCCATCAAGATGCCGATTTTGATTTTGTAGTAGTCTTGTTTGGAGGCTAAGAAGGATGTGCGCAGGTCGGGGTTGGCAACGTCTTTGCGGATATCTTCTACGATTTTGATGGAAGACTCGATCGATCGCTGTGCTGCTGGCAGGTTGCCTTGAGATCTTTGTAAGGTGGCGACTAAAGATAAGGTGTCGGCTTCTTCTGATCTGAATTTGAGCTTTTGAAATAAAGATATTGCTTGCTCATAGGACTTTTGAGCCTGCTGAAAATTTTCCTGCTGTTTGTGAACATTCCCTAAACCCTTAAGCCCGAATGCTTCTCTGATTAAGATCTTATTGCTGCGAGCAATGGCAATTGCCTGCTCCAAGGCTGCTTGTGCTTTTGGATAATCTTTCATCGCTAGATAGGTCAAACCAAATTTATCTAGTCCATAAGCTCGGTAGCCTCCATCAAGCGCTCCAGTCCCTATCAAATTTTGTTGCAGAGAGATATTCAGCGTATTTATTGACTGCTGATAATTGCCTTGCTCTCTGTAAACATCGCTAACAGCATATAGTGCCGCTAATTTATTATGGCGATCTCCAGAAATTCTTGTTAATGGCAATAGCTTTTCTTGAGCAATGGTTAGGCTTTGTTTCGTATCACCCATTAAGCGCAAAACTCTAATTTTTCCTTGCAAAGCAGAATATTGAGTATTTAAATTATCTATGGCTAAGGCTAAATCTAAAGCTCCATTATAAAATCTAAGACTCTGCTGATATGAACCCAGAGATTCATATATTTCAGCTATTTTTGCTAATGTGTTAGCTTGCCAGGGTCGAATCTTTAATTGTCGCTGAATCTCTAAAGCCTGATTGTAAGCATCAATTGCTTCTTGCTTCCTATCCCATCTATTTAAAATACCGGCAATTTCAGTTAAGGATTTACTTTCTTCTAAACGATTTCCGGTAAGTTTTTGGTGGATGGATAGCTCATATTTAGCAATCTCATACATTCTTGGATATTCGCTGCGTATAAAATGAATATTTTTCAAACTACCTAATGAGAGCAACTCTCCTGTAACTTCACCCCGAGAGCGGCTTTTTTGACGTTTTTGCTCTAGCTCTTTGATTAAGACATCATTTTGATCTTTAGCCGTAGCTATCTGGGCTGGGTTTTGAGGAATAACAGTATTATTGTTTGGATATAAAAATTCTTTCTGTTCTTCAACAGCATCTATATATAAAGGGCTTGGGCTAATTGTACTTGCTTCTTTGTCATATTTAAAACCTGTTTCAGAATATCCTCGATCAGAATAATGAGAACCGATTTTGCTCAAAGCAGCAGCGTGAAACTCAAGATTGCCAGACTCTTTGGAAATTCTTAATGCGTCCATCAAGTATTTTAGCCCTTCCTTAGTTTCACCAAGATTATCGTTAATCGTAGCTATCCCAATCAAAGCAGATATCAAAAGTCGAACACTAATTCTTCTGGTGCTAGGGGTTTCAGAAAAAATAGTGATCAATTGGTGATAACTCTCGCGGGCTTTCTGATATTCACCTGTAGCTATGTAAATGTCGCCCAAACTCTCTAAATTAAGACATATCTGAAATGGATCGTTGATATTCCGCGCTATCTTTAGAGCAGATTCAAGGTAAGGCAACCCCTTCTTTGGTACACCATTTACATGGTAAAGGCCACTGATGTAGTGAAGCGCTATTGATTCTTCAATAAATTTTTTTTGAGTACGAAATTGATTGGCTTGCAGTATCTTTTGATCAATTTCTTTTTGAAAGGTTGTGGATGCACAAGTAGATGCACTACCCCCTGGGCGACCTTGGCAAATAGATTCCAGGTAGTCTTTTATCGATTTGTTAGCGACTGCTTCTAAGGGCTGTTGCGAAACTTTCAATTCATTCAATAACTCCGCTTGTGCCTTTATCGATCGATCTCCATCTAGACTTTTTTCCATGGCTGCTCGATCGTCAGCCATAACTGGCGAAACCACAGTCAACATACTTCCTAATGCCAAAAGTAAAGATAGATGCATTGATTTTGAGTCTCCACAATAAAATAACGCGATCGAATCAGATACCAAGTTTCGTTAGATTCCTTGTAAGTTACCAGCGTTAGATATCCATATTACCCGACATCTACTCTTTTTGATGAAAATATTATCAAAGCCATAGAATACGGGTTTCAGCAGTTGATGTAAGAAAATAATTACAAGTAAACCCTGCACAGTGATATAATCTGTAGGGCTATCTAGCGTCAAAATCATGCCTTTAACTAAATTCGACAAGATAAAAATGCTTACTTCATAGAAATTTCATTTCATTGAATTGACTAAAATTTTATTAAAATGGTGAGTATCTGGGCATCGATTTAACGCCGGACATATTGCCAAAAGCTCTAATTCGTGCTTCGGCTCCTCTCTAGTGATGCTCTTGATAACCTTGTCTTGATTAAAACTAAATACCCAAGTATCTTACAAAAAATAATTTAAACTGAGAGGTTTTGCATGATAAAGAATATTAGCATCTTAAACTTCAGATGCTTTGACAATCTAAAAGCATCTGAATTTGAAACAATCAACTTAATCAGCGGCAAGAATAATGTTGGAAAGACCGCCTTATTAGAAGCATTATTTTTAAATAGTTCTCCCAGGCCAGATACAATTCTCTCGCTGCAAAAAGTAAGGAGAGAGCAATCAAGTTTTAGCCGTGCATTACCAGACAGAACATGGAATAACTTTTTTTTCAATCAAGATAAGGACAATAATATATTTATTGAAGCTGATTTAAAAGACGGATCTTCAAAAATAATTGAAATCTATGTTGATGAATCTGTTAAAGATTTTATAGAAGATAGTTACCAAGAAAATGATGATGAAAAAGAAAATTTTTTCAGTCTTTTTTCAGGTAGCGAATCTATAGTGTCGGTTATACACATTAAAGCGAGAACAAATAGTGAAGAGTCTTTTGAAACTCTGATTGTTTCGAGTGCAAAAGGGTTAGTAGCAAGAGATAGCAAAGCTCCAGACACTGAGAATGCTTCTTTTATACCCTCTTTTCTAAGGATTTCTAGTAGAAATTTGACCACCGAATTTGATAAAGCTCGTTTAAATGAACGAGATGATGAAGTTTTAAAAGCATTTAAAGCTATAGATTCATCTATAGTTGGAGTGGAAAGTTTCAGTATTGGAGAACCAACTGTTTATGTCAAAAGAGCTGGACAGAGCAGATTGCCACTATCATTATTTGGTGATGCAATCAATCGTATTGCTGACATTATTTTAAAGCTGGTTAATAATAAAAACAGCATTTTGTTAATTGATGAAATAGAAAATGGTATCCATCATTCTAATCAAGTTTATTTTTGGGATATTCTTTACAAATTGGCTCGTGAGTTAAATGTGCAAATATTTGCAACAACCCATAGCTTAGAAATGACTCAGGCTTTTGTGGAGGCCGGACGCAAGTATCCAGATCTATCTGCGCATTTTGAGCTTACCAGACATGCCAAAACAGGAAAAATTATCGCTATCAGGCGAGATTTAAATACATTGGATTATGGAATAAGTCATAACAAGGAGGTGAGAGGTGAGTAGTAACACTTTGATAGTAGAAAGCAAAAATGACAAATATTTTTTTGATGCAATTATCCAGCACCTCAATTGCAATATAGAAATAGCACCTCCAATTCTTATCTCAGATGAAGACTATTTAGAAATGAATGGATTGAATCCACAAAAACTTGTTAACGCTCTTGAGGACTTAAAAACTGATATTCAAAAAGGCAAAGTAGACAAAACTGGTGTCATTATCGATATTGATAATGAGTCAGAAGATAATCGAATTGGGTTTGTCAATGATTGTGTTCAACGTGTATTTCTAAATTCACCTTCACTTAACAAAACCAATGAGTTCATCAGCATTGATCTGGATGGCTTTGATATTCAATTAGCCTGTCACCTCACTAATGTTAATGGACAAGGGGAGCTTGAGACTGTCTTAAAAGAGATTAAAAGTAAGCCTTCCCCTCATGCTGATTGTTTGGATAGTTGGCGAGATTGTATTCAGAGCCAGAATGAGGTAATTAAATCTAAAGACTTCGATAAATTTTGGGTTGATATGTATGTTAGATTTGATACCTGCTCGAATCAGGAGAAGAAGCAAGCAGGTAGAAAATGCAGCATGAGCGGGTTTGATTACATCATGGCAAACAAAAAAGATATTTGGAATTTTGATCATCCAATATTAAGTGACTTAAAGCATTTTTTGAGTCTGTTTCGCTAGAAATTGCACAGGGTTAAAAGTGGAATATTGACCTACCCTATTACACAGCATTGGTTAGGAATTTTATTGTACAAACTGAGATTGACCAGATTACGGCAACCATTCTCCTTGGAGAGTGAAAGCAGCCCAGTATCTGGGGTCAGGGTTAGTTTGCCAGAGCTGTAACTGCGCCGATCGCAAAGCTGTACTGGGGGTTTGCTGCTCCTTCAAAGTTTTTTGAAAAAAGCTGGTCATTAATTGAGCAGTTTTGGCATCATCCACATTCCATAGAGACGTGATGACCCGTTTAGTACAATGTATTGCAAAATGCCATCGGCTACTACTAACAGGCGTTTTCCAGCTAGTTGGTTGGCTACGGGGGAGATAATTAGGTTGAAAAGTTGGTCTCCGGTGCGCTTGACATTGTTGATAGAGCCGGAGTTCGTTATGACGCTATAAAAGGGTTTGGCGATTACAATGCGGATCGCAGAATCGATCAATTCTTGTGTTACTGGGGGTTGCCTCAAACGAAACCCTCGCAGCACTAGAGGGAAGCCGGAGCACAAACAAAGATTCTGGCGAAGTGAAATCCGGCGCAATGATTTGTTAGTCTTGATCTGACGGTTCACTAAACCTACAGCCTACAATCACAGTGCAATAAATCAAATTCTGAAATTAATTGAGTTCCATTAAATCTTTCAATAGCTTCCTTGATGTCATTTGTACACCGCACACACCCTTGTGGGATGCGATTACTAGATAAGCCTTCATCGCTAAGACCAATAAATATAGTTCCAAGATGATTTGTTGCCCTTATGACTTCTATAACTCTCCATAAGTTTATTAAAATATACTCGCCTTGCATATACATTTCCTCAAGTTTAGTCCCATGAGTAATGAACACTGGCTCATATGCAATTCTGAACTTTACGCCTCTAGAATTACATAAGTCCGCAATATAATTGGCGCTGATAATTGCATCTTCAACTGCTTCATCTTCTGTTAAAGTCATTGACCCAATCAAAATATAAGCGAGAAATTCGATATCTGTGTTTGCACATACACTAATTACTCGCCTGATCTCTGCATCGGATAAATTCTTTTTTAAGACTTGATTTCTTAGTGGCTCATTGGAGGTTTCCACACCCAATCCAATTTCAAGTATTTGGTCGTATCTAAGTAAACTTTTAATATCACTTAGCCTTGTTTGTTGAATATATGGAGATCTTGACTCAATTACTATTTTTTTAAGGCCAGAAATAGTAGAAAATTTTTCAAATGCTGACAAACGAAATTCTTCTGAGACTTCATTATCATGTAAAAAAGATCCTAACGTCAATAGATCGATTTGGCTTACATCATTTAAGCCGAATATTGCTTGATTTAGTGAGTACTCAAGTTGCTGCATTAAAACATCATTATTTACCTCTTGCTTACTCATAGCATGACGCTTAAAGTCACACATGCTGCAACCCATATTATTTATGTCGTATGAACAACCAGCAGTTCTTAAAACTATCATTAATCTTTGAGTCTCTTTACCATTGATTGAAGCAGGTGTTTGCAGGACAAAAGCAGGTCTCCTTACATCTAATTTTTGTGGAAGAAGAACTGAGTTGTCTATACGGTATATGCTGTCAGTTTGTCTAAGAGAATCTTGTAGAGGAATTGCTGCATCAAAAAGTGTATCGAAATACAATTTATAGTCTTCCAAAATTCTGCAGTTGTCATTTACTGAATAATGATACTCAGATCCTAGCATTTCCCCGAATTTTGGTATAGCTACACCAAGCAAACTATTGTCAAAAACAACAAAATCTTGCCCAAAATTATTGTCTGGAATGCTATCTAAATATGTTATTTTTGATTCAATACCTTCTTGAGCGCTTATGTTATGGAGATGCTGTCTCTCCATAACATCGAGATTGGAAATTGAATCACCTGGTAAAATATAAAGTCTTTTAATATTAACTTTCCGATTCGTGGCACGTATTTGTGTTTGTATATACGCTTTAAATTGGGATGATTGCATGTAATGAGCTTTTTTATTCGAGTTAAAAGGATGAGTTGCCCGATATATATCACCTGCTTCCATTCCTTCTATTAACTTACTATCGTGCTGGTAAACTTGCGGTGCACCAACAATATAATAAATTAATTTAGATGCGTCATCCAAGATCCTATGAAGTTGTGATTTAATGTTTGAATTTTTGATATTTTCTATAAACTCGCAATCTGTATATTTTATAATATTATGTAAATTGCCGGATGCAATACTTGGTGAAGATGAAATATGGCTGATTTTGTTTTGTTTCTCAAGAAGTAGTTTTAGTATCTTATGATTAATCTTTTCAGCTAACGATCTTACTGACGACTCTTCACGGTCAGGCAAATTTAAGAACAGCCGTGTGTTTATTGTTTCAGGGAAAAAGTGGCTAGAAGCACAAGGCATTAATATTGGTAGGATAAATATAGAATGTAACTCTTTTTCCTTAACGGTTGCCCGTTCAAGTTCTTTTATAACGTAATCAGATTCAAGCGCTGCTTTACTTACAAAGATAACAAACAAATCACAGTTATCGATGGCTTCTTCTAAGCATGACTTAAGATCGCTCCCCCAATTTAGCTCTCTTTCATCAAGCCATGTTTCTAATCCAGGAGCCAAAAATCGTTTTATCTCCCTTAGCAAGGGCTTATCTACGCTTGAATGAGATAGAAAAATTTTCATTATTATTGTGCTTCAAGAATTGAGATTTTTAATCTAGAGGCAGAAAACCTAACAATTATTAGGTGAGCAAAATCAGGCTACACCAATATTTCAGTCGGGTAAGCTGATTTTGTCCACCTATCATAACAATTTTTAACATTTCCTCAAGATTCTCCTAGATTAGGTTTGAGCAGCAAACCGCTTCAAATACAGAATCTATTTTTTTGTCAAAAAATATTACATAAACTATAGAATAAGGATTTCAGCAGTTGACGGAAGAAAATTATTACAATAAACTCTGCGTAGTGATACAATCCGTAAGACTATTTAGTATCAAAATCATTCCTCTGGCTGAATTTGACAAAATAAAAATGCTTACTTCAGAGAAATTCTAGTTTTAATTAATTAACCAAAGTACTACTAAAACAGTAGAGCGTCTAAGCATTGAATTAATACCAGACGTATAAACATTTCCTAAATTTTTCAGTCTATAGGTTTCCCTGGCTGGTTTGTTATTTTTTTGAGCAATAGAAACAAATTGTTCCAACGCAACTTGTGCTTTTGGATAATCAAATTCCAGCACCAACATAGGTGAAGTCCGAACTGAAGAAAATAGTGCCCCGCCATCTTGATTTTTCAAGCCGTGGCAGATTTTTCTGCTTACCAGGAGTTATTGAGATGTTACTTTTTTACTCGTGCAACTAAATTTCCAATCGGGATTCTAGAATATCTAGTTTTCATCCCAATATCTCCTCTGCTTCATCTAAATTTGATCGATTCTCATTCTCGATCGAACTTGGTGAAAGTACATCCTCAAAAACGATCTCTTCATAGAACTGCTCGATCGGCAAACTTAAACCGATACTTTTAAGCTCAACTTGATCGCCTTCTCGATAGCTCAAAATCACCCATTCCCCCGCATCGTTCTTATGATAAATATTGATCGCAACCTCTTCAGAACTAACCAAAACATAATCAACGAGATTTGGATTACGGCGATATTTTTCAAACTTCTTACCCCTGTCGTAAGCCTCAGCACTATTAGATAAAACCTCAACAATTAAGCAGGGATAAGTGATACAGATCGGATTCTCTCGATCTCGATCATCGCAAGTCACACTTAGATCAGGATAGGTATAGTTAGTGGTATTGAGAATCTTAACCTTCAAATCTGAATTAAAAACGCTGCACTTACTACCGCGCAAATGAGGGGTAATTAATAACAAAAAATTGATAGCGATCGCACTATGGTTTTTCGTGCCTCCACTCATCGCATAAACACGCCCATCGATTAACTCATGCTTTTCTAGCTGCTGCTCCTCCCAGGCAAAATACTCTTCAGGGGTAAAATACCGGTCATTATTTAGTACTGCTATCACAATAATTCTCCTTTAATGCGGGGCATGGTTTTTATCCTAGCATTGCCTCTAACTCATCGAGATTCGATCGAATTTCGGCAATCCAATCATCTATCGCCCCTCCGCATTCTGATTCTTAAACTGCGACCACCGGCAGTCCTGCTGGTCTGGCGCAAAAATTGGGTCTTTAACCTTGCCCCCCAAGCGTTTCACCTGCTTTTCCTTGGCTAGCTCCAAGTCATCTAACCGCTTAATAAACAACAGATACGAAATCTGCTCAATCACCGATAGGGGGTTACTAACACCGTTACTCCAAAACGTCGTCCACAGCTTATCTCCCTTCGATTTCAGTTCACCCGTGATCATGCGTTGCGGTTCCTAAATTTGTCTCTTGTTCATTATGGAAGATCACCTTACCCAAAAAAACTTTATTTATGGTATGACACTTTGACAACACACAGGTTGTTAAAGTAGACTATAATTCACTTTAACAACGCTTTAGTTGCTTTAATAATAGATCAAGTTCATCCTCACTATCACCTCACTGCCATGAGTTCTTCAGTTCAAAACGTCATCAACCAGCCCTACAAGTACGGTTTCGTCACTGATATCGAAGCTGATAAAATCCCCCGAGGTCTCACCGAAGACACCGTGCGTTTGATTTCGGCTAAGAAAGAAGAACCAGAGTTCATGCTGAACTTCCGACTGCGGGCTTACAAAAAGTGGCTGACCATGACCGAGCCAACTTGGCCCCACGTAGAATATCCCCCGATCGACTACCAACAAATCATTTACTATTCGGCTCCTAAGCAGGCCAAGAAAAAGCTAGGCAGTTTGGATGAAGTAGATCCAGTGCTACTAGAAACTTTCGAGAAGCTAGGGATCTCTTTGAATGAACAGAAGAGATTAGCGAACGTGGCCGTAGATGCCGTGTTTGATAGCGTATCGATCGCCACCACCTTCAAAGAAAAACTGGCCAAAGTGGGCGTGGTTTTCTGTTCGATCTCCGAGGCGCTACATGAATACTCCCACATTATTGAAAAATACCTGGGTAGCGTGGTGCCGATCGGTGATAACTATTTTGCAGCGTTGAACTCGGCAGTGTTTAGCGATGGCTCCTTTGTGTATATCCCCGAAGGTGTAAAGTGCCCGATGGACTTATCTACCTATTTTCGGATTAACAGCGGTGATAGCGGCCAGTTTGAGCGGACGCTAATTATTGCTGAAAAAGGTGCGAGCGTTACTTATCTAGAAGGCTGTACTGCTCCAGCTTTTGATACTAACCAGCTCCACGCGGCAGTGGTGGAATTGGTGGCTTTGGATGATGCGGATATTAAGTACTCCACAGTACAAAACTGGTTTGCTGGTGACGAGAATGGTAAGGGTGGAATTTATAACTTCGTGACCAAGCGGGGGATTTGCCAAGGGGTAAATTCCAAGATCTCTTGGACTCAGGTAGAAACTGGCTCGGCGATTACTTGGAAGTATCCAAGCTGTGTGTTGATTGGCGATAACTCCGTGGGTGAATTTTACTCGGTGGCTTTGACCAATAATCTGCAACAGGCCGATACTGGCACCAAGATGATCCATGTGGGCAAAAACACCAAGAGCACAATTATTTCTAAGGGAATTTCGGCGGGTAAATCGCGGAATAGTTATCGGGGTCTGGTGAAGATGAATCCCACGGCTACGGGGGCGCGGAATTATTCTCAGTGCGATTCGATGCTGATCGGCGATCGGGCACAGGCTAACACTTTCCCCTACATTCAGGTAAACAACCAGTCGGCGCAGGTGGAGCATGAGGCTTCTACTTCTAAGATTGGCGAAGACCAGTTGTTCTTCTTTGCCCAACGGGGCATTTCCCAAGAAGACGCGATCTCGATGATGATTAGCGGTTTCTGTAAGGATGTGTTTAACCAGTTACCCATGGAGTTTGCAGTGGAAGCCGATCGGCTGCTCAGCCTCAAACTTGAAGGCACTGTGGGATAGAACTCTTGAGCCATAACTGAATCATATAGGAGTTTCAATATGATTACCGAAGAACTGTTAGTACCAAAATTAACTACCAACCCACTACCTGTAGAAGAATTCGAGCCTGAAGAGATTCAGGCAAATATTCTCGTAACAGAAATTGGCCGTCAGGAAAAAAAGTTAGTAACGCATCCGTATGATTTGATCATTCGCCAGATCAAAGAGCAGGTTGATGAGGGAAAATTGATTCTTGCTGACGATTTTCAGCGTCGTAGAATTTGGAATGATGTTGAATCTAGTCGGCTAATAGAATCATTAATAATTAGTGTGCCAATTCCGATGTGTTACTTTGCAGAAGTCGGTAATGCTTGTAGTGTAATTGATGGTCAGCAAAGACTTACGGCTATCTATCGCTTTATTAGTAATGAATTTAGTTTAGATTCACTAAATGTTAGACCTGATTTAAACGGTCGGAAATTTTGCAATTTAGGAGTAGCCGATACCAGAACTCTACTGAATCGATCTATTCGTTGTATTGTGATTCTAAAAGAATCAGACCCGGATATTCGATTAGATATCTTTGCTAGATTGAATTCTAGTTCAGTGCAACTCAACGCACAAGAATTAAGAAATGGTCTTTATGGAGGAGGGCTGAACAAGTTACTCCTAGAGCTTTCGGCCAATTCTGTTTTTCAGCAAATAAGAGGAGTACATGATGTTGATAAGCGGATGCAAGACTGTGAAATGATTCTAAGATTTTTTGCTTTTCACTTTCAGCCACAGAAGTATCAAGGTGCTTTGTCACCATTTCTTACTGAATATCTGAGCGAAAGGCAGAAAACTGATTCATATAATGTCCATGAGCATCGAGAAATATTTTTGAAAGTTATTGGTGATATATCCTACGTATTTGGAGATAATAGTTTTCGCCGGTACAACCCGGAAAGCAATACATGGGGGCAGAAGATTAACAAAGGAATTTATGATATTATTATGCTATATTTTGCCAGAATTAATTCAATGGTGATTAGAGAAAAAAAAGAAGATATCATTTTATCTTTTCAACAACTTTTTTCTGATACTGAATTCAAGGAACTAATTTATTCTTCTTCAACTAATAGAATACAAGCTCGTTTAGACAAGTGGTATCATTTACTTTGCCTGTGCGGTATTCAGGTTGAAAGAATTCTTATTGGGTAAGCTGGTAATGGAAACTGCTATTCGATCACCAGCCTTGAAAAGATTTTACGTAAACTTAAGAGAAATCGGAATAATGATGCCACTGTTTAGAGCTAGCAAGGTTATCGTTGATAAAAAAACACTCGATGAAAGCTTGGCTCGTGCAGCACTTTTGCTATTGTGCAGCCATGTGGAAAACTTTTTCGAGAGTTTGATTGAAAACATTTTAGAATTTCATGAATCTAACGAAGCACCAATTAATCAGTTACCCGAAAAACTTAAGATAATTCAGATTTTAAAACCATCGGACTCATTAGATATGTCCTATCCAGGAAATAAATGGAAGCTGATTCAAAAAGTTTGTGCCAGTAAATTTACTGATGATACCGAAAAGTGTGCAGCAGGCGATTTTAATTTAGTTGCTCAAGTCAGAGGATTTGCTTCTCCAGGCAGTGAAGAAGTAGAAAATCTTTTCAAAAACGTTGGTTTAGATAACATATGGCAGATCATCGAAATCAAATCTGGCAGTGATAAATTGCGTCTTTCCTTAAATAGTTTTATTAGCAGACGGCACAGTATAGCCCATGGTAATGCTGCGGATAGACCAACACCAGCAGATATCCAAAATATTGTTGTGAATACATGTAACTTGCTTCAACACTTTAATTTAATTGTGGTTGAGTATTTACTGCACAACTTTAATCCTACTCGTCTCTGGGGTTACGAAGTCTTTATGGAGAACAAATAGTGTCAATAGATAAATGGGAGGTGGTAGGGGCGATCGCTTCTGCGGTAAATGCGTTGGCTTCTTTGGTTGCTATTTCTTTTGTGGCAGTCCAACTTAAATCGAGCAATAGAATTGCTCAAGCACAGTTAATTAATGAATTAGAAAGAGATATTTCTCTTAATACTGATGTATACGTTGCGATCGGTGGTAAGTGGCTGGATGAATCAGTTGATCTAAGTGATGCTGACCGAGCTGGAATTTTGAGATGTATTAGCTTTTTTGAACGAGTACATCTTATTCTAGAAACGAGAGTTGTAGATATATCGATAATCGATCGAACATTTGCTGGCAGATTCTTCATTCTATTCAATAATCCTAAAGTTCAGAGACTAATGAATACACCAGAAATGAAGCCTTATATGACATCAATTGTAGACTTGCATAAACAATGGTGCGAGTACAGAAAAGAGCAAGAACCTACTCTGATAGATTTCAAGAGATTTTCAGATAGTGACATACAAGAGGTGCAAAAAAATGCCATACAGTAGCTTTACCTTAGATGAAGTCGAACAAAAGTTCGGTTTGCAACTGCAAGCTGGTCATTTTTTGCCAGTTTTAAAACCTATTGTACCCAGCAGCTTACTGCAACAAGTTTTAGCAGCCACTTTGCCTTTGGCTCAAGAAACTGGCTCAGAGAAAGCTAGATCAGAGTTCATTATTGCTCCGATTTTGGTAGAGCTACGAACTATTATGGACAACGCCATCAGCGTATTTTCTGGGGAAGACTTTACAGTTGATAAAGAACAGGGCTTGAATGGAATTTGTGATTTTTTAATTAGTCGATCGCCCACTCAATTTAAAATCAACGCCCCAATAATCGCTTTAGTTGAGGCAAAAAAGGGAGTTCTTAAAGATGGTTGGGGTCAAGTTATAGCCGAAATGGTCGCAGCCAAGAAATTCAACGAAGCCCGTAGTCAATCAACAGAACGTATTTATGGTATTGTCACCAGCGGTACAGCTTGGCAGTTCTTCCAGATGCAGGGTGATGTGATTACCATTGATTCTGAGGAATATGGATTGTCACCGATCGATCGGCTTCTAGGAATTCTGAAATGGATGGCAGCAGGTGATAGTAGTTAATATGAAATTAACCAATAAAAACTTGACAGTTTGCCAAGCTGTGTGAATTTCTCGGAAGGAGGCTTCGATATCGGAAAAACGGCTCTCTTGATAAATTCTCAGGAACAATTTTACTAGTAATAATGACAGATTATGATAGCAACTACGACTAAACCCATCTCTTTGACAGAGTTTTTGGACTTTCCGGAAACCGAGCCTGCTAGCGAATTTATAGATGGACGAATCAGCCAAAAGCCCATGCCACAAGGAAAACACAGCACTATTCAAAAAAAGTTGGTATTTAAAATTGATTTGGCACTCAGCGATCAAGGCATTGCTCAAGCCTTCCCCGAATTGCGCTGCACTTTTGGTGATCGCTCTCTAGTGCCCGATATCTCGGTGTTTCGGACTGAGCGGATTCCCAGAGATCAAAATAACGAAATTGCCAACGTTTTTACTAATGCTCCAGATTGGGTCATTGAGATTCTCTCGCCAGATCAAAGCAGTACCAAGGTGACAAAAAAAATCTTGCACTGCCTTCAATATGGGACAGAAATGGGTTGGTTAATTGACCCGGCAGAACAATCTATTTTTGTTTATCGGGTAGGGCAACAGGTAATGGCGATCGATCTAACCGATCAGATACTAACCGTCCCAGGTTTTGCTACACCAATAGAACTGACGCTTGGTGAAATTTTTACTTGGTTGAAACTAGCCTAAAATTTATTGTTATCTAATTTTTTCAAATATTATGATTAATCCAAACAGTTCCGTAATTCTTTCCGTTAAAAACCTGACCGCTGATGTGGATGGTACACCGATCCTGAAAGGATTCAATCTAGAAATTAAGGCTGGTGAAATCCATGCCATTATGGGACCAAATGGTTCCGGCAAAAGCACTTTTTCTAAAATCCTCGCCGGACATCCAGCCTATACGGTAACTGGTGGAGAAGTGATTTTTCAGGGGCAAAACTTGTTGGAGTTAGCTCCAGAAGACCGCGCTCGATCGGGTGTTTTCCTGGCCTTCCAATATCCCTTAGAAATCCCTGGAGTTAGCAACCTAGACTTTTTGCGGGTGGCCTACAACTCTCGTCAGAAGCACCAGGGTAAAGAAGAGCTAGATGCTTTTGACTTCGATGAGCTAGTGCAAGAGCGCTTAGATATCGTGAAAATGAACCCAGCTTTCCTCAGCCGCAGCGTGAACGAAGGTTTCTCCGGCGGCGAAAAGAAACGCAATGAGATCTTACAAATGGCTCTCTTGGAACCCACTTTGGCCATCTTAGATGAAACCGACTCGGGGTTAGACATTGACGCTCTTAAGATTGTTGCCAACGGCGTAAATCAACTAGCCACAGCCGATAACTGCATGTTGGTAATCACTCACTACCAAAGATTGCTGGAATATATTGTGCCTGACTTTGTACATGTGATGGCACATGGCCAAATCATTACTAGCGGCGGCAAAGAGTTGGCCTTAGAGCTAGAAGCGAAAGGTTACGACTGGATCGAAGCCCCTGTTGCCGTTTAAGACTTTATTATCAATTAAACTTTTATGACTATTACTATTCCCAACCGCGATAACTACTTAGCTAAACTGCTAACCACTGTGAGCAAGCAAGCTACTGCTGACTGGTTGGTGGCGCTGCGCAGCCAGTCTACTGCTTTTTTGCAAGAAGAAACTATTCCCAGTACCAAAGATGAGGAATGGCGCTTTACTAGCCTCAAAGGCTTGTTGGCAGAAGATTTTTCTCTACCCAGCGGGAAAGCTCCAGCAGACTTGCAGCCAGTTCCAGGACGCTTAGTGTTTGTAGATGGAGTCTATGCTCCACAGTTATCTCAGCCCGCTCAAAGTGCTGGATTGTTTGTAGGAGATTTGAGTGCGGCGATCGAACAGAAACCTGCCATCACCGAATACCTAGGCAAGCAGCCCGGTGGCGAAGAAATCTTCACCGCCTTAAATACTAGCGGCTTTAGTGATGCGGCAGTAATTTGGGTAGAAGGTGATATTACCGAACCAATTCATTTATTTTTTGTGGGCACCGGAGCCAGCAGCGTCAATCAGCCTCGGGTATTGGTAGTTGCGGCCAAAAATAGCCGATCGACCATTATTGAAGAATATGTTTCTAGCAACGGTGTGCAGTTCACTAATGCTGTCACCGAAATCTCGGTAGCTCCTAATGCCTGCGTTCATCACATTCGCCTCCAAGAAGAAAGCTTAGCAGCCTTCCACATCGGCAAAACCGCCATTTCCCAAGCTCAGGATAGTCAATATCACGGCTATGCAATTAGCCTGGGCAGCAAATTATCTCGGCACCATTGGGAAGTTTACCAAACCGGTAAACGAACTGAGACGACACTAAATGGCCTAGATTTAATCGCTGGTGAACAGGTGGCCGATACCCACAGCAAAATTGCTCTCAATCATCCCCATGGCCAAACCAATCAACTCCACAAATCGGTAGTGACAGATAAAGCCCATGGGATATTTTCGGGTAAAGTGCTGGTGCCCCAAGGAGCACAGCAGACCAATGCGGCTCAGCTTAGCCGTACCTTGCTACTATCACCCAAAGCCCGCGTAGATACCAAGCCTCAGCTAG
>JAAFHZ010000095.1 GCA_013297675.1 Synechococcales cyanobacterium bin59.metabat.ball.084
TCGTCGTTGGTATCTGACCTGTTGGCTTTGCCAAAACGGTCAGATACCACTCCTCTACTCACACGCATTCTTCCCGACGCTCACCCGAAGCGGGTAGAGCGCGGGGCTGCTGCTGGAAAAGCTCAACATCTTAACTCATCTCTCGGTTGTAATCTTGGATCGCCTTCACTGTCAAAGGTTCACGCTGTAAAGACCCGATTGCTGCCGCCGTAGCCTTCGCCCCCGCGATCGTCGTCACAATTGGTACCTTATAAGTCAACGCCGTGCGCCGAATTAACCGTCCATCGGCCTGTGCTTCTTCTCCAGAAGGCGTATTGATAATTAATTGAATCTGCTTATTCTTAATCACATCCACCACATTAGGTCGCCCCTCATGCAGCTTCAGCACCGACTCAATCTCTAAGCCATGAGCTTGCAGCACTTGGCGAGTTCCCGCCGTAGCGACAATCGTAAAGCCCAGCTCAATAAAGCTGCTAGCGATCGGCACCACCGCCTGTTTATCTCGATCGTTGGTAGAAATAAACACCTTACCGGCGGCTGGCAACTGCTGACTAGCTCCCAGCTCTGCCTTGGCATAAGCCCGCCCAAAGTCCACATCAATTCCCATTACCTCCCCAGTCGATCGCATCTCTGGACCCAAAATAGTATCAGTCCCGGCAAATTTATCAAAGGGCAACACCGCTTCTTTCACTGCCATGTGTTGAGGAATCACTTCAGCCGTGTAGTTCAACTCCGCCAAAGTTTCCCCAGACATTAACCGCGCCGCATAGCCCGCTAAGGGAATGCCCGTAGCTTTGGCCACAAAGGGCACCGTGCGCGAAGCCCGAGGATTGGCCTCAATGATATAGACCTGCTCTCCCTGCACTGCAAACTGAATATTCATCAGCCCCAAGACTTTTAGAGATTTTGCCAACTGGGTTGTCCAAGTGCGAATTGTAGTTACTGTGGACTCGCTCAAAGAAATATAGGGCAAAGAGCAAGCCGAGTCTCCAGAGTGAATCCCCGCCTGTTCAATGTGCTCCATAATGCCCCCAATCACTACCATCCCAGTCCGATCGGCGATTGCATCTACATCTACCTCGATCGCGTTCTCTAAAAATTGGTCAATCAAAATTGGATGATCTGGCTCCACCTGCACTGCGTAGACCATATACCGCTCTAGCTCAGCATCAGAATAGACAATTTCCATCGCCCGTCCACCCAACACATAGGAAGGCCGTACCACTACCGGGTAGCCAATCCGATTAGCGACAATCACCGCCTCCTCAAAACTCCGCGCAATGCCGTTTTCTGGTTGTTTGATATCTAGCTGCCGCAAGATCTTCTCAAACTTCTCCCGGTCTTCGGCTAGATCGATCGATTCCGGTGTCGTGCCCCAAATCTTGGTAGTTAAAGCGGGATGCTGTTCCAAATAGCTTTGAATTGGCACCGCTAATTTCAATGGCGTTTGACCACCAAACTGCACAATCACACCCTCGGGCTGCTCGGCTTCTAGAATATTGAGAACATCTTCTTTGGTCAACGGCTCAAAATACAGCCGATCGCTGGTGTCATAGTCCGTAGAGACCGTCTCGGGGTTAGAATTCACCATGATTGTCTCAAAGCCCTGCCCCCGCAAGGCATAAGAGGCATGACAACAGCAATAATCAAACTCAATCCCCTGACCAATTCGGTTTGGTCCACCGCCCAGAATCGCTACTTTTCGTCTAGTAGAAGGAATTACTTCCGATTCTTCTTCATAGGTGGAGTAGTAGTAAGGGGTTTCCGCCGCAAATTCCGCCGCACAGGTATCTACTAGCTTATAAGCAGGCACTATACCCAAAGATTTTCGATAGGTGCGCACCTCATCTTCGGTAGTCTTGGTGCAGTAGGCAATCTGCCGATCGCTAAAACCTTGGCGCTTAATATCCCACAGTCGATCGCGATCCAAAGCAGTCAAACTTTGTAGTGATTGTTCTGTCACTAATAAATCTGCTAATTTATCCAAAAACCAAGGGTCAATCCCGGTTAGCTCATAGATTTCGTCCACAGTCAAACCCAACAGCATCGCATCCCGCAAGCTAAACACCCGATCGGGGCTAGGAGTGCGTAATAAAGTCTTGACCTGCTCTAAAGTCGGCAACACATCCGCCCGATCGGCACCCCAACCAAAGCGGCCAATTTCTAATGACCGTAAAGCTTTCTGGAAAGACTCTTGAAAAGTCCGCCCGATCGCCATCGCTTCACCCACAGATTTCATTTGAGTAGTTAGGGTAGAACTAGAACCAGGGAACTTTTCAAAAGCAAAGCGGGGGATTTTAGTAACTACATAGTCGATCGTTGGTTCAAACGAAGCCGGAGTTTGCTTGGTAATATCGTTAGGTAATTCATCTAAGGTATAGCCCACCGCTAACTTGGCTGCTAGTTTGGCGATCGGAAACCCGGTAGCTTTAGAAGCCAAAGCAGAACTCCGACTCACCCGAGGGTTCATTTCGATCACTATATATTCACCGTTTACCGGGTTCACCGCAAACTGAATATTAGAACCTCCAGTTTCTACCCCAATCTCCCGGATAATCTTCAGCGAGGCATCCCGCAATCTTTGATATTCCTTATCAGTCAAAGTCTGCGCCGGAGCCACCGTAATTGAGTCACCAGTATGTACACCCATGGGGTCAAAGTTCTCGATCGAGCAAATAATCACTACGTTATCGGCCAGATCCCGCATGACCTCTAGCTCATACTCTTTCCAGCCCAACAGCGATTTCTCGATCAAAATCTGATCTAGCGGCGAAGCATCGATGCCCACCTGCGCCAAAATCTCAAACTCTTCTTGGTTATAGGCAATCCCGCCCCCGGTACCGCCCATGGTAAAAGCTGGTCGGGTAATTAATGGGTAACTGCCAATTTCTGTCGCCACGGCCTGGGCTGCGGCCAAAGTACTAGCAGTCCCCGAAGGACATACTGGCACCCCGATTCGCGCCATTGCTTCTTTAAATAACAGCCGATCTTCAGCCATCTCGATCGCTGGTAACTTCGCGCCGATCAGCTCCACATTATACTTCTCCAGTACCCCGCTTTTGGCCAGTGCCACTGCCAAATTTAAGGCCGTCTGGCCGCCCATCGTTGGCAGCAGCGCATCGGGACGCTCTTGAGCAATCACCTTCTCCACAATCTCGGGAATCAGCGGCTCAATGTAGGTTCGATCGGCTGTTTCCGGGTCAGTCATAATCGTGGCCGGGTTAGAGTTCACCAACACCACCTCATACCCTTCTTCCCGCAGCGCCTTACAGGCTTGGGTGCCAGAGTAGTCAAATTCACAGCCCTGGCCGATGACGATCGGGCCAGAGCCGAGGATTAAAATCTTCTGTAAGTCGGTACGACGGGGCATGAGTAAAGCTCGATGAGTTTGGATTGTCTAAAATTATAGACTCTACCAAATCTACCAGCATCGGGACAATCTGTGCCCAGCAATCTGATATTTATTGATCAGATTGGGATTGGCGACGACTGCGCCGAGGAGCTGATTCTCCACCGCCACCTTCCGCTTGCCGAACGCGCCGAGGAGCTGATTCTCCACCGCCGCCCTCCGCTTGCCGAACGCGCCGACGTGGTGCTTCACCGCCGCCCTCTTCTGACTGACGAACGCGCCGACGCGGTGCTTCACCGCCGTCTTCTGACTGACGCACCCGACGGGGTGCTTCTTCGCCACTAGATTCTCGTCTGGCTCGTCGTCGCGGTTCTGGTGCTGATTCTGGTTCAACTTGGCGCGTCCGACGACGGGGTTCATCGGGTTCAAATCGACGAGAGGAGCGACTAGGACGGTCATCAGAGTTCGATCTACTGCTGCCGCCCCCGTCTTTTCCCTCTTTTTCTTCATCTTTGGGAACTGCCAAAGTTCTCATAATGCCGGGTCGGACTGGATCGAGCTTAATTTCAGCTTTTTGCTTGGCATAATTGGGTACCGGAAACTGCTGCACCGGCATGTCTTTGACTACTTGGGACATAAATCTTCCCCAGGCATAGGCAGCAGTGGTACTGGCATTACCCGTAGGAGCATTGTTGTCGTTGCCCAGCCAAACCGCCGTCACCGCTTGAGGAATATAGCCAATAAACCACAGATCTCTTTCTTTATCAGTAGTACCGGTTTTACCAGCTACCGGACGACCGGGCAGTTGAGCGTTCTGTCCGGTACCCTCGTTGACTACCCCGCGCATCAGTGAAACGGCGATCGCCACGTTGTTGGTTTCTAAAATTCGCTGAGGATTGAGCTTGTTTTGATATAGCACATTACCTTTGCGATCGATAATGCGTTGAATACTGTGAACTTCGTCATGCATTCCACCCGAGGCAAAAGTGGAGTAGGCGTTAGCCATCTCCAACATATTTACTTCTAAACCACCCAAGGCCAAGGAATAGTAAGGCTTGAGTTCTGACTCAATTCCCATCTTGTGAGCCAAGTCCATTACCGGTTGGAAGCCAGTATCAACCAAAATTTTGACCGCCACAATGTTAATGGAGTTAGTCAGCGCTCCCCGCATACTAATGCTGCCCTTAAAGCTTTTACCAGCGTTTTTGGGCTTGTAGTTATCCACTTGGAAAGGAGCGTCTACATAGGTCTTGTCGGGGCTGATACCGCCAGCGATCGCCGTAGTATACAAAATTGGCTTAAAGGTCGAGCCGGGCTGCCGTTTGGCTTGTACCACCCGGTTAAACTGATTTTTCTCGAAGTCTTTACCGCCGACCATGGCCCGAATCGCTCCACTGCGAGGATCGAGAGAAACCAGCGCGGCCTGACTAAAGGAGCGAGAGTTATTGCGCACGGTAGACTGCACAACTTCTTCAGCTATTTCTTGCCATTTTGGCACTAAGGTAGTTTCAATGGTCAAACCACCCTGCTGTAATTTTTCTTTGGAGAGATACTTGCCAGTTTGTAATTCTTGTTCTACATACTTAGTGAAGTAGCGACCCTGCTGAAATTTTTGCTTGTGTTCTTTGCGGTTTAAGGTGAGCGGAGCCGCTTGGGCAGCTTTCATTTCTGCCATAGTAATAAAATCTGCTTCCTGCATCCGACTCAGTACTAAGTTGCGGCGGTCTTTAGCAAACTTAGGACTCTTAAAGGGCGAATATTTGTTGGGAGCTGGTGGCAGAGCGGCAATTGTGGCAGTTTCTTGCAAATTTAGCTGATCGACAGTCTTGCCAAAATATACCCAGGCAGCATCAGCCACCCCATAGGTACCTTCACCCAAATAGACCAAATTGAGATAGCGCTCTAAAATTTGGTCTTTGCCCAATTCTTTTTCGATTTTCTGCGCCAAGCGCACTTCTTTTAGTTTGCGGGTAAAGTTTTTGTCATTATCTAGATAAACCATCCGGGCTACCTGTTGAGTAATACTACTCGCTCCTTCGGCTAATCCCCGAGTACTAACATTCGTCCAAACTGCCCGCACGATGCCTTTGTAATCTACACCGTCATGATCATAAAAGCGGCGGTCTTCGATCGCAATAAATGCCTTTTTCACCCGATCGGGTATTTGCCACAGCTTGAGTGTTTCGCTGGTATCTGAGCCAAGCTGTAACAGGTTAGTACCATCGGCACCTTTGATGGTTAAAGTACCTTCCCGCGCAAAGCTGAGCGGGTCAGTTGGCGAATACTTGGACACGCTTTGATCGACCATTACCCACAAAACACTTAGGCCGATCGCCGCCGTTCCAGTAGTTAAGCCTGCCCAAAACAATGGCCGTTTGTGCAGCGGCTTTGCTCCCCGAAACGGGCTGATTACTGCTCGGCCAAAGCCGGTGACAGTAGCACCGGTGGCCATTGCCGCCCCAACCACTTTATTTCTTTTCTTCTGCGGCAGCGCCGGTTCTGGATTAAATTCTTCACTGCGTTCTGGTACCTCAGTGGTAGCGGTAGGATCGGGCGGCAGCCCGCCAGCACTGGTAATATCGGGGTCAAAATCAAAAGGCGAATCTGGTGACAATGGCGCTGCGGAGCCAGAATTTTTGCCAGATTTAGAAGATTTAAATGAAAGCTGTTTTAATCTGGTGAATATGTTCAAAACATTGGCTCCTAGCTGAAGTCAAACTGATGGGGTGTGGTTTAAATTTGGGATCTCAGATCCGGGATAAGTGTAAACAATATAAAAATTTACACGAAAGCGATTGGCGATAGCTAATCTACCAATCAGAAAGCCCTAAAATGACTTTTCGGTTGCAATTGTACATCAAGAACGGTACTTGTTGACTTGACTACAGCTTGATTACACTAGATGTAAATGACCCGTATTACACAGGCTTTTCTGCAAACTTGGAGCAATATTTTATATGCCTACTTTCCTACTTATCGGTTTGGCAGTTGTTTATCTTGGCGGTGCCTGGACTTTCTGGAAAGGCTTTAATCGCACGCATTTCAGCCGCAGCCTTGGCACCAGAATCGGTTTCTCTGTGCTCTGGCCAGTACTATTTGCCGCCAACAAAAATTTTCGGAAGAATTTTCAAAAAACTCTTCGAGGTGACTAACGAGTATTACCATTCGGCTAATTGTTTTTGGGAATCACTCTGCGCCGTCGTCTGACTGGTTGTTCCGCTGTCGGAGCTACCAGTTTCTTTCTTCTTTTAATCACTGGCTCTGTAACTGGTTTCTTGGCTGCGATTAGTCCAGGAGTCGGAACTTCTACCAGGGGGAAGATCGGTGGTGCAACTGTGCCATTGAAGACTGGTCTGGGAATTGTGCCAGGAAATGGCGAAAAAGTCAGACCCTGAAAAAAAGAATAGCTGGGACTGTTAATTACCGGTGCAGCCGGGGGATTAGTTTGTGCGGCTACTTCTAAGGTAACTGCGCTAGTCAACAGACCAGCCATCAGACCACCAGACAGTCTGCGAATTGACTTGAGAAACTTATTCATATGTAAGGTTATCGGCTATTTAGCCGCATCATTTCAGATCTAACACCAGATCTATATCATACGTGCATACTGCACCTGTGAATTTTTAGCGGATCTTTCGATGAGCAGGTCGATCGGTAAATTTCCCGATTTTCACCAATCTAAGCTTACAATTGATCTCGGAACTGGTAAGTTCAAAACCTAGTCGATCGACTGGAACCTCAAATATTATGTTTACTGCCGAGAAGCCCAAAATTTCCGTCCGTGCTTTGCAGCGTCGTGATCTGCCAGAGCTAAAGCTGGCTATGGAAAACTCCAGTACCGCTATCTGTCTTCAGCAATTTGAACAATCTATCCGCCAAGTCGAACAGTGGCCAGGCACCAATGAGCTGTTTGGCCAGCTTGCCGGAAATCATCAGCAGCGGCATTGCCTGCTGGTGCTAGAAAGCGAAAAACAAATCCTGGGAGCAATCCAGGTCAAACCTTTCAACCGATCGCACACCACTTGGCAGGTCGTGTGGGCTTTACTCTATCCACAAGCCTCTTCGGCCTTGGATTGCGGCTCTCAACTGCTGCGCCACTGCTTCGAGAAAATCGTCGAAGCCAGCAACTGGGTATCAGAAATCGAAATCGAAGATAAAGTGGCCTTAGCCATGTATCGGCAAAACGGTTTTCAGCCCTTAGCACAGCTCACTTACTGGGAAATTTCTACCGAAATTTTGCGGGAGCTCAGCGAGAGATCGCCCGATTTACCGAATCTGCTGCCGGTCAGAAATAATGATGCTCAGCTTTTGTATCAGTTAGATACAGTATCGATGCCGCCCTTGTTAAGACAGGTGTTCGATCGACAGGTGCATGATTTTAAAACTGGATTATTCCAAAAAACTTTAGAGCGCTTGGCCGCTCAGGTAAACCCCGCCCAATATGAGAGTCATTATGTGTTTGAGAGCCAGCGCAAAGCCGCGATCGGCTTTTATCGCCTAGAATCTACTAATAGTGAGCACCAGTGCGATCTAACCGTGCATCCCGCCTATACCTGGCTGTATCCAGAGCTGCTGTCTCAAATGGCTGGTTCTTGCCAGCGCCGAAATTCTCATTTACCCCTACAAATGGTCTCGGCAGATTATCAGCCCGAGCGAGAAGAGTATCTACAGCGTCTTGGAGCCCAACGTACTAAACACAGCTTGTTGATGTCTCGATCGGTGTGGCATAAGGTACGGGAAGCCAAACATATCTCCTTGGAGGGCTTGCAGCTCTCGGATGTGTTGTCGGGTCTTCAGCCTTCTCGCAGCCCGATTCCTAGCCGTTGGGAGTCCAGTAATCTGCCGGTAAATGACGATCGGAAAGACCGACCTTTCAAATAATCTTTCTTTAAGATATTTTTTCAGCCACCTGCCATAACGGGTGGCTTTTTGATACAGTAAAGAAATGTAAACATATTCTGAGTGGTTGCAGCAGTTTTCTCATATTAGGAATCTGGGCACGACTTTAATCTTTTTAAAAATCCCCTGAAATGACCATACGTCGCTTATTTTCGTCGGTAATCGCAGTTGTTTTTAGCCTGCTACTATTTGTTGCTCCGGCCTATGCCTACGATAACCCCGACCTGTTGCCCAAAGAGCAAACCCCGATTATCGATTTGGCTAAGGCTTTGACACCGTTTCAAGAAGAGCGTTTGGCCAAAGATATTACTGCTTTTGAAGCGGAAACTGGCTGGAAATTGCGGGTATTGACCCAGTTCGATCGCACTCCTGGTCGGGCAGTGAAAAAGTATTGGGGCTTGGATGATAAAAGTGTCTTGTTAGTCTCCGATTCGCGCGGCGGCAACATTTTGAATTTTAATGTGGGGGATGAAGCCTACCACATGATGCCTCGGACTTTTTGGATTGAGTTACAGACTCGCTTTGGCAATCTTTACTATGTGCGCGAACACGGCGAAGACGGCGCTATTTTAGATTCTTTAGATACGGTCAAGTCTTGTTTACTTAAGGGTGGCTGTACAGTGGTGCCCGGTTTACCTCAAGAACAATGGTTGCTAACTTTGATTAGTTCCATTTTAGGCGGGGTCATTTGTGGTGTGGCTGCGCAGCCCCGCAAAGAAGGTCAAACTTTTGCTTGGCAGTGGGCGCTGATTTTTTCGCCGCTGTGGGGAATTCTATTCATTGCCTTCGGCATCGCTCCTGTAATCACTCGCACTCAAGAGTGGCTGCCTTTGGTGAGAAATGTAGCTGGTTTTGGGATTGGTCTATTGGTAGCCTATCTTTCTCCTAGCTTTGCTAATTCTCAGACCTCCGAAAATGAAGGCTAGGCAAAACTTCTTAGGGTTTTCCCTAGTATTTTTGTAGTTAAAAAAGCTCAAGTAGCAAAGGTTGCTCATTTTCTACGGGCAACCCTTGCGTATCATTTTCTGTGTCAGAGCAAATTCAAAGCTTTATATACCAACAAAGATGATCAGTTATTGCTAAGGAACCGCATTTACCGTCGATTCATAATTTTTTCTGATCTTTACTTTGAGCTTTTGATATTGCTCATTGCGCCCTTCTACTTTGGTTTCTTCATCGTCTCCCTTCTCTAAATTAAACTTACCTTGGTTCACTGATAAGATGCTGTAAACACCCGCTAAATTTGGATAAGTGGCAGTGTCAACCTCTTTCAGAAACAGCAAGTATTTAACATTTTTTTTCAACGGTGCATAATCTTCTATGGTAGAAATAAAAGCGGGCTGATTAGATTCCTTCACAACGGCAGCAGGCTGAAGAACTTTAATTTCTTTATCTTCTACCTTTCCTTTAAACAGCTTATGCACCTTCACCGATGTAATCGTATATCGATCGACAATGAACCCTTGTTCATCTTTGACAACTACCGATTCGTTAACAGCATGATTCCTCCTGGCTTTTTCTGATTCTGAAACAGCAGTAGGCTTACCTTCTTCGATCGAGGTCTTAGCTCTACCCACAATCACCAAATCGGCGGCTGTCTCTAATTCTGCTGCTTCATTATAGGTTTTGTAGCGAGCGAATGAAGTTTGTACCTTCAGTGGAATAGAGGCAGGTTTACTCTGCATGGTGGCTGTTTGGTTCACTGATATTTGTTGTGAAACTGATTTTTGGGAGTCGCAAGACCCCATAAAAAAATTGGGCACTAAGACAAGTAATAAGAGCGTAAAAAATCGTTGATATTTCATGTTCTAATTTACCCCTTTGGCTTTTATGTTTGCTTTATCTGTGGACTGCGGTAAATGGTAATATCTGATGCTGTCATTACCGCTATCATAGCATCTTCCTTAGAACAGCGGATTACCTATGGTAATTGAAGCAAAAAACAAAATAATAGCAGCTTTGGGAGATCAATTTAGATGAATAAGATAAGATAGATACTTCTCATAGAAATACGAAATGTTTGAAGAACTGGCTGGTTGCTGTGGAAGGCTTTAAGACTAATTGTTTGGAACTTACTATATTGAGACCAGATTGATGAAACCACAAATATTTACTGTTCTAAAACCTAAAATACCTCAGCTCACTGAGCAAATACCCTACCTGGAATTATTAGTAGTATTCGGCTCCCGTGCCAAAGGCAACCATAATCCATCTAGTGATTGGGATTTTGCCCTGCTTTTTGATGAACAACAGCGCCAACAATATGAATCTGGTGGTGGTTGGAACTGTTATCGATCGATGATCATCCTCCAACAAATCCTAGAACTAGGCGACGACGAAATGGATTGGGTAGATCTAAAAGATGCCTCCGAACTCCTAGCCCACGAAATTGCCAAAGATGGCATAGTAATCTATGAAAGTGAGCCAGGTATCTTCGCAGAATTCCAGAGGAAAGCTCTAATTACTCCCCAACGTAGACTAGAAATTCGCCGCTCTCAACAAGAACAAATCACCGCATCATTACAACGGTTAGGATTATGAGCATTCTGAACAGAGAAGGATTTGACAAAAAACTAGGCGGCATGGCCAAACGCCTAGAGCGGTTGAAAGTCTACCAATCACTGACCTTTGAGCAATACCTCGAAGATGAAGATCGACAAGCAATGGTTGAACGATACTTGGAGGTCGTGATTCAGGCTGCCATTGATGTCAACAAAATGCTAATCAAACAAATTGGGAATACCAGCCTTGAAGGCATGAACAACACAGATATTTTTCATCAAGTTGGTCAGATGGGATGTATTGCCCCAGACCTTGCCGCCCAACTTGCTTTATCCGCTGGCTTTCGGAACGTCTTGGCACATGTTTACGATGATATTTTGCCTGAAGTCACTTATCGGGCATTGAAATTAGCCGTTGACCAATATGGCCAGTATGTTCAGCAGGTGCAAGCTTATCTCAATACCATTGACAAAAATCCTGAATAACAACCATGAACTCAAAGGAGCTAACCAAACTCTCTGTTTCTGGTGTAAGTCAATACTCGGTTCTGAGGCATAATGATTACTGGGGCATACTTTGCTTATAAAGATCCCTGGTGAGAGGATTTTATGATCATGATTTTCTTAGATGGTTTGAATTTAGCTGCTTTGGGGCGCGATCGAGAGTTATAGCCGGTCAGCGCTAAACCTTTGATCTATCTATATACCAAGCAAACTAGTTAATCCATTCGGAGCATCATGGCTGAATCATATCTTATCGACAAACTTAACTCTGTCGAACAAACTTTTAACGAACTAACCCGGAAATTAGCAGATCCCGATATCTCCAAAGATCCGCCAGAGTTGCAGCGGGTGGCCAAAGCCCGATCGGACTTAGAAACCGTCGTCAACACCTACGAAAACTGGAAAAAAGCCAACGAAGACTACGCCGAAGCCCGCCAAATCGTTAAAGACTCTGGTGGTGACTTAGAAATGCAGGAACTAGCCACCCTGGAAGCCGCCGAGCTAGAAGAACGCATTGCCGACTTAGAACGTCAGTTAAAAGTCTTGCTGTTACCCAAAGACCCCAACGATGAAAAGAACATCATGTTGGAAATCCGCGCAGGTACCGGCGGCGACGAAGCCAGCATCTGGGCCGGAGATCTGCTGCGCATGTATTCGCGCTACGCCGAAACCAAGCGCTGGAAAGTGGCTTTGGTCAGTGAATCCCTGGCAGAAATGGGCGGCTTTAAAGAAGTGGTCTTAGAAATCCAGGGTGAGCGGGTCTACAGCGAACTGAAGTTCGAGGCTGGTGTCCATCGGGTGCAACGGGTACCGGCAACCGAATCAGGCGGGCGAGTCCATACTTCCACCGCTACTGTGGCGATCATGCCCGAAGTAGACGAAGTAGAAATCTACATCGACCCCAAAGATATCGAAATGAGTACCGCTCGATCGGGTGGTGCCGGTGGTCAAAACGTGAACAAGGTAGAAACTGCTGCCGATTTGTTCCACAAACCTACCGGCATTCGGATCTTTTGTACAGAAGAGCGATCACAGCGCCAAAACAAAGAACGCGCCATGCAAATTTTGCGGGCAAAGCTCTATGACATTAAGCTGCAAGAGCAACAGGCTGAAGTCACTACTATGCGCCGTAGTCAGGTAGGTACGGGTTCTCGATCGGAGAAAATCCGCACCTACAATTACAAAGATAGCCGCGCCACCGATCACCGATTGGGTCGCAACTTCAACCTCAGCAGCGTCTTGGAAGGCGATATGGAAGAAGTTATCCAAAGCTGTATCTCCCAAGATCAACAGGAGCGATTAGCTGAGTTGGCGGCTTCCACTGGCGAAAGCTAATCTGGGGTTTTAGGGTGGGGGATGCCGATCGAAAAATTCTTCCTCCGCCCTAAATGATTGACAGACTTAAGGGAAAACTCAGAAGCAGCAGCCTGTTTGGAAAAGATCGTTGTAGTAAGCTAAAATGGCAGTATTAAAGTCGCAGTGAAGGTAGTTCTATGGTAGTTAGACAACCCCGCTATAGCAAAGAAGAGTTTGCCCTTCGCGGCGATGAAATCTATGATTTACAGGTTCGATAGCTTCGCTTGCGCCAGAGACGATTACCTTCGGTAGGCTTCGCCAACGCAAGTCAAAGAAGGTAATCATGGCAAGATTGCGGAGACTTGCCTATCGGCAACGCTGCGCGAACGATATTGAAACCGGAACCTTCGACAAATATTCTGATATCATTTAGAATGGCAGCCATTTCATACTTGGAGTCATTTTGTTTGATTGGGACGAGGAAAAAGCCAGAATCAACCTTGACAAGCATGGTGTATCTTTCGATGAAGCCACTTCTGTATTTGACGATCCGTTATTTTTAACTTTTGCCGATCCAGAACACTCCATTCAAGAGCAGCGTTTCATTATCATGGGAGAATCAGCCAAAGGACGATTAATTGTTGTCTCTTACACTGACCGAGAAGAAATCACACGCCTAATCAGCGCCCGTCCAGTTACTCGCAGAGAACGTAAAGCTTATGAGTCAGACCTTTGAAATGGATGATAACTTACTCCCCGAGTATGATTTTACTCAACTCACCGTTGTTGCCCGTGGGCAAGGACGCAAACGCTCCACAATAACTGTTCAACTGGAACCTGACGTTGCAACAGTTTTCCCAGACTCTGGAGCCGTTAATGAAGCATTACGGTTATTGATGAGACTGATTAAACAAACTCCATCCCAGCCAAGTGAGCAGCCTTTAGGAGTGTCAAAAAGCTCGTAACTGTTATTCTTAACCCGTTAAAAACGCAGAATAACAACGTGTTGGATCGGACAGATGGATAGAAAAACTATGGCGGTGATGACGAGATGCCGCTCAACTTAACCGTTAGTAACCCTTTAGAATTCACACTGACTAAAATGTGGCGGTTTCGTTAGACTGCATTATGGGGTGTGCGATCGACTGGTATAGCCCAGCTTAACGAACAAAAATTGGTGATTCAGTTTATGGAGGGTTGGTTGGTGACGAACGCTGCACTTGCACCTTTGACGATCGATGATTGACAGACTCAAGGAAAAACTCAGAAGCAGCAGCCTGTTTGGAAAAGACCGTTGTAGTAAGCTAAAATGGCAGTATTCAAGTCGCAGTGAAGGTAATTCTATGGTAGTTAGACAACCCCGCTATAGCAAAGAAGAGTTTGCCCTTCGCGGCGATGAAATCTATGAGTTACAAGTTCGATCGCAAGTCGAAGAAGGTAATCATGGCAAGATTGTGGCGATCGACATCGAAACCGG
Source organism: Synechococcales cyanobacterium bin59.metabat.ball.084 (assembly GCA_013297675.1). GTDB lineage: Bacteria > Cyanobacteriota > Cyanobacteriia > Cyanobacteriales > Chamaesiphonaceae > JAAFHZ01. The sequence goes on from JAAFHZ010000095.1 coordinate 14,027, forward strand.
AGCCTTTGAGGTAGCTGATACGTCAATGGCGGCAGTCGATCGACTTTACGAACGTGAACCCGACGCTCAACCCTGGGTGATTCGGATTGGACACAGAGCAGTCTTCCGTTTTGGCAGTCGCAGTCTGAGGAAGCCTGCATGATTTTTGGTGTGGTTAATAATAATTGTGAGGCAATCATAAAAGTTGCAGTGGGTGGTGTCGATTCACCCAAAATAGCCATTGATGCTGTCATTGATACAGGATTTACTAGTTTTTTATCTTTGCCAATTTCTGTAATTACAGAGCTTGACTTACCTTGGCATTACCGCGATATTGGTACATTAGGTGATGGAAGTGAAGTGGTTTTTGAAATATACAAGGCATCAGTGATTTGGGATGGCCAGAACCAAGTTATTGATGTGGCGGCTTCTGATTCAGATCCGTTGGTAGGAATGAGCTTACTATACGGTTTCAAGCTTCAGATTGAGACCGTTGAAGGTGGCTTGGTTACGATCGAAGCCTTGAAGTAAAGCAATTTGTTGTCGTTCACGAAGTGTCTCTGGAAAAGAATCGCCCTATATTCCAAAAAGCTTTGGAAAATAGTCAATGCTGGTTTGGAGTTTTATGGATACTTCGATAGCGCTATGCGCGCTCCGAAAGGAATCGCTTTTGGTACTTCATTGACCCATTTCTCTCGTACCCAGAAGGTATGAAGGCTTGCTATACTTATAGCGTATCTAGGTTAATTGTTTACTATGAAGTACCCGTTTCATACCCAATCGAAGCCAGTTGTGGGTGAAGAAGCTAGAAAGCTGATCGAAGCGATCGAAGCTGGTGAATCTGTCACCAACGAACGTGCCCTTGCATTAGCCAAACGAATTGCCGATAGCTTCGCTTGCACCAGAGGTGATCGCCGTCATCAAGCTCAAGTCAATGCCGAGCCAAAGTAAATTTGAAGGGATCGACTTTTCCCAACTCCCGGTCGAACGCCTTACCCCTGAAATCCTCAATTTAGGACAGGGGTTTCGTTGTCTTCGTGGAGAATTTGTCACATATTGGAAACAAGGCAGAATTAAGCGAGAAGCAGATGCTTACATTTGTCACTGCTGGGCGATCCGCAGTGGGGATTCCCTGGCAGGCTACATCACCCTTCTCGCTGACAAGTTACAAGTTGAAAATCCAATTTTGGTTGAAGAAGGAGTGAAGTATAATATTGGAAGCTAGAGAAGTGAGTCATAGCATATGTCGGCAAAAGATCGATACCATGACTGGGTAAAAGAATCACTGATTCAATCAGGTTGGGTTGTATCTCACGATCCCCTGTCGATTCGTGTTGGTAAAATTGGTATTCATGTTGATCTGGGTCTGGAAAATTTGATTGGTGCTGAAAAAGAGCAGAAAAAAATAGCAGTGGAAATTAAAGGATTTATTAATCTCTCTAAAATCACAGACTTTTATGCAGCTTTTGGGCAGTACATTTGTTATGAAGCAGCCTTGGCCAGGGAAGACCCCGATCGGGTACTATACTTGGCAATTCCCGCCCCTATCTATAAAACTCTGTTTCAAGAAATTCTAATTCAAGATGTTCTGAAACGATACCCTGCAAAATTGCTTGTATATAATCTATCAACTCAGGAGATTCAATTATGGATAGACTAACCCACCATCGTCAATGTATTTGTGATTTACTCAATCGCTATTCTCAACTTTGGCAAGAGAATGGTGTTGAAAACCAAATTATTTTCGATACAGAACGGGATCACTATTTACTCCTTAAAGCGGGTTGGAGTGGTGAGCAAAGGATTTATTATCCAGTTTTACATTTCGACATCAAGGATGATAAGATTTGGGTGCAGGAGAATACTACAGATATTGAAATTGACAAAGACTTAGAAGATATGGGCATCTCTAAAAAGGAAATCGTAGTAGGTTTTCATCATCCTTTGATGCGTGAACATTCTGACTTTGCCGTTGCCTAAATCTTAGGACTTCGTTTTGTAGCAATAGCTTTTAGTCCGGTTCGATCGAGGATTTATCGAGCTGTGGGTTGTTGTGGTTCACGAAGTGTCTCTGGAAGAGAATCGCCTGGTACTTCAAAAAGCTTTAGAGAATAATCGATCGAATTATGGATGCTATTGAGTCAATAACACCGGGGTTCTGTCTGTTTTATGTGTATTGCTATGCATTAACCTGTTTGGAAAAGATCGTTGTAGTAAGCTAAAATGGCAGCATTCAAGTCGCAGTGAAGGTAATTCTATGGTAGTTAGACACCCCCGCTATAGCAAAGAAGAGTTTGCCCTTCGCGGCGATGAAATTTATGAGTTACAGGTTCGATCGCAAGTCGAAGAAGGTAATCATGGCAAGATTGTGGCGATCGATATTGAAACTGGAGTTTTCGAGGTAGCAGATGATTTATTGACAGCATCAAAATGCCTCTCTGCAAGAGTGCCTGATGCCCAGACATGGTTTGTTCGTATTGGACATTCAGCCGTCGATCATTTTGGAGCACGGAGTTTGAGAACAAAGCCATGATGCAAGGTCGTGTGAATCAAAGATGTGAGGCGACGTTGGCGCTTGCAGTCAAAGGCAATGAAATAACTCAGATGGTAGACGCTGTAATTGATACAGGCTTTTCGGGATTTCTCACCTTGCCCTCTGACATGATTTCAAAATTGGGGTTTAGTTGGGAGGGTCGAGATTCTGCGACATTGGGCGATGGGACTTTCTGTACGTTTGAGGTTTACATCGGGTTGGTGATTTGGGACGGGCAGTACCGTGAGATTTATATCAACGAATCAGAAACAGTTCCATTGATTGGGATGCAGCTACTGCGAGGCTATGATTTGCGTATTCAGACGATCGAAGGTGGTTTGGTTACGATCGAAGCCTTGAAGTAGAGCAATTTGTTATCGTTCACGAAGTGTCTCTGGAAGAGAATCGCCCAATACTCCACAAAACTTTAGAGAATAGTCAACGCTGGTTTAGGGTTTTATGGATATTTCGATAGCGCTATGCGCGCTCCGAAAGGAATCGCTTTTGGTACTTCATTGACCCATTTCTCTCGTACCCAGAAGGTATGAAGGCTTGCTATACTTATAGCGTATCTAGGTTAATTGTTTACTATGAAGTACCCGTTTCATACCCAATCGAAGCCAGTTGTGGGTGAAGAAGCTAGAAAGCTGATCGAAGCGATCGAAGCTGGTGAATCTGTCACCAACGAACGTGCCCTTGCATTAGCCAAACGTATTGCCGATCGCCGTCATCAAGCTCAAGTAAATTTGAAGGGATCGACTTTTCCCAACTCCCGGTCGAACGCCTTACCCCTGACATCCTCAATTTAGGACAGGGGTTTCGTTGTCTTCGTGGAGAATTTGTCACATATTGGAAACAAGGCAGAATTAAGCGAGAAGCAGATGCTTACATTTGTCACTGCTGGGCGATCCGCAGTGGGGATT
>JAAFHZ010000096.1 GCA_013297675.1 Synechococcales cyanobacterium bin59.metabat.ball.084
ACTGATTAAGCTGATTACTAGCCAGCGATAGACCCCCAGTAAGGTTTGCTGTCCGAAGACAGCCAGCCCAAATCGATATTTACTAGTTTTGAAAAATCCTTCGATAGCCCAACGCCTACGCCCCCATCAGGTAATGGTATTGCCTTTTAATTTCCGAGTAGAGATCACAAATCTTTTTTCTAGTTTACCGTTTTGCTCTAAATAGAACCATGATGCACTGACTGTATCTTTGAATCCTGAGAGTTTTACTGGTTGTCCTTTTTCCCCAATTGTCCTAATTTTTCTACCATCTTCTAGTTTGCGGTTTTTTGGGATACCCACAATCGCATGATGCCTCAATTTTCTGACTTCCTTGAGAAAAGTAACGAATCTGCTAAGAGCTGCTGGGGACTTGATGACAGAATGTTCTGGTAACATACGACCATCAGTAGGCTCGAAGAAAAGAGCAAAGATTGCTTGAAAACTAATTATCTGATGAGGACTAGGTATCAAGTCTAGCAAGGTGTAGAGTATTATTTGGGCGTGACTGAGAATGGTTTTCACTGTTCTTATTTTGTATTTTTCTACGCCCTTTTTCTCATGATTTGACCCGTAATAAAATAGTTTTATACTCTAGTCAAGAGTGATGCAAGATGTGAGAATACAAACTCTTTTTGACGGCTTTCAGCTAACGACTTGACTTGATCTTAATGTTTTGCTCTTTAATTGCCACTAGTAAAGATTTTTTTTGTTCCTGATTACAATGCTTTACTGCTAATGAATAGACTTTGTTACAAAATGAAGAATAGCTATCTCTTTTTATCAAAGGTATCACTATTTTCGTATATTCCTCAGCCATTTTAACTTCAGCTAATGACGAAATATAGGCATCCAGAAAATCCTCTTCATTTCCAGGAATCATCCAACTCCCGCATTCATCAGCAAAAATGATTTCCTCACCACGTTCCATTTTTGCAATCAGTTCATAAAGAATCTTGAAAGATTCCACCGCAGAGATATGTTCATTCTCTTTGGTTAATTGGGTACTAGATTGTAAAAGATCGCCTAGCTTCTCAAACCATTCTTCTGTTTCATCAGGAATATGAGAAAAGTTCTTAGAATTAATATCAAAGGGTGCATAATAGACCCCAGCCAATGAGTCCTTATAAAAGTTTTCTGATTCCTTGACTACAAACTGTCCTACGGCTTTTGATCGCTTAGGTTTCTTCATTAATTCGCCAAAAATGTGGCGTTTTTGCTGACTACTAGTTTCATAATATGCAGCTTGTAGCAAGTCCAGCAAAGTTACTTTAGTTTGTCGTTTCAGTAATTTAAACAGTGCATCTTTGTCCATATCAATTCTGCCTGATAAAAGAATATTGGTTTTTACATGATTTCTTCAGCTACAAGTTGACCACTAATCCGTTAATAAAGCGGTGTTCGGCTGCGGTCAGTTCTAATTATGTAGCCGATCGCCTCTGAAAAATATAGCTCATAGCGTTCATAATCATCTTCTTTCAACCATATATAGATCGCCTTAGCGCTACCTCGGAAACTGAGAAACATTACGATCTTTTTGTGATCTGCTCTTGAATACGAGCTACCACATCAGCACTCAGCCCTACTTCCGGTTCAACTTGTTCACGGTTGGCCAAAACAGACTCAATCTCAGAAGACGAAGCTTGTCCGAGCTGCTTTTTTAATAATTGAAATGCCTGTTGCTGTTGCTCAACTTTCAATTCGGTTACGACTTGTAGTGCACCATTCAATGATGTCTGACGAGTTAAAGCATAAACAATGTACTGATTGAGGGATACACCTTCACTTTCAGCCAGATTATTCAACTGCTGATGCAAGGTTTCAGGCAGTCTCAATGTCAATCTACTCATATTGTTTCTCCTGATGCTAATAACTTCACAAATTCTACTGGTGTCAAGACTTGTAATCCTAACGAATCCTTTGCATTCCGAAAATCTCGGACATTTGATGTGACGACGATCGATCCCGCATTCATGGCGCAATCAATAACAAAATCATTACCAGGATCTGGGGATGCCGGTCGCCAAGAAAAATAAATATTTGTGTATTGAGCAACGCCAAGCAGATGCCCTAATACAGGTTGCAGTTCAGTCCAGCGGACATTCGATAGCTTTCGAGATAGTACATCCTCATATTCATAGGCCAGTGCATTAGAAACGCAAACTACCATAATTTCGGCAAGCCAAGCATCAACAATCAGGCCAGAAGCACCACCCTGTTTGGTAAGACCTTCAAGCACAACATTGGTGTCAATGACAATCCGAAGCAATGGAAAATTAGATATGACACTAATATAGCACCATATATGGTGTCAGGCGACGAGTTTATCGATTCTCTTTCAGGGATATTTCGTGTACCGCAAGGTTGTGCATAGAACTTACACCTTCAACACAAACGATATGGCTAAGCAATAATTGCAATTTTACTTAGCCTAACTGGGTTTCAGCGGCAGCAAGGAGCTATAATTAATGGTCTTAGTGTAGTCTGTTGCTAGTCTTAGCTGCGATCGACTTAGAGAAATACCACACAGCCTTTGATTATTATGACCTATCAAAATATCATTACGATCGAGCCAGATAAGCGTGGAGGCAAACCTTGTATTCGGCGAATGCGAATCACTGTGTACGATGTTTTGGGGTGGCTTGCGGCTGGGATGTCTCATGCTGAAATCATTGAAGATTTCCCTGAATTAACAGAAGAAGACATTAGAGCCTGTCTGGAGTTTGCAGCCGATCGAGAGCATCGCCTAGCTGTTTCGGTAGGTGCGGCTTGAAACTGCTTTTCGATCAAAATTTGAGTCGCAAGCTGGTTTCTCGATTAGCTGATATTTACCCGACTTCTAGTCATGTTCAGTTTCATGAGTTGGAAGAAAAGACTGATACCGAGGTATGGGAGTTTGCTAAAGTGAATGATTTTTGCATAGTGACTCAAGATGCGGACTTTGCCGAGAAAAGCCGTTTGTATGGCTCTCCTCCCAAAGTCATCTGGCTGCGTTGTGGGAATGCACCAACCAGACAAGTTGAGACTTTATTCCGTAGTGGGGCTGATGCAATTCAGGAACTTCTGAATAACCCTGCTCTACATTGTTTGGAATTGTATTGAATTCTATGTTGAGCCAAAAGTGTTCTCTACCATCACGAAGTATGAATACCTCTGTATTGAACCACACGCCACCGAAAACCTGAAAATTTTCTTGGAATTTCGATGATATTCAGAAGATTAAAAAAAGAAAAATCAAACACGCATACTATGGGTCGCAGCGCTGAGGAAAAATCAGGATTAATTTATTGTCTCCTTAGAAAGTCAAATACATCCCTGAGACAATACGAAGCGAATGATATTTACTTAGAAATTTTTGTTTTCAGAATCTAGTTCCTTTGGTTGAAGAACAAATTTAACTCGACGAGCTTCTTGAGCGATTGGTATAAGCAATAATGCTGCAATAACTCCAATTATAAGTGTGCGCAATTGCCCAAATAGATCGAATAAGCTTAAAAAATACCCCGCCAACAAAAGAACAATCCATGCGAAAATAAAATCCAGCAAAAGTAATAAAGGTGCTAAGAATCTTGGATCTGCTAGTATCTGAACATTAACATCATTAGATTCAATAATTTCAACAGAAATGCCACCATCTTTATCTCCCATAACATTTGAACTTGTTCTCATAGAAGACCTCAAAGATACTGCTTCAAGTTCAAGTTTTTTAATTTCCGCTTGCGTTTTCTTAAAATTCAAAATAACAATGGGCAACCCAAACAATGTACCTAGACCAGTTAGTACACCTCCAAAAACCTTAACATAAGTATCTAAGTTAGATAGCCAGTACTCTGTTGGTGGCGAACTGGGGACAGTTGATTGAGCAAAAACAACTGTTGGAATGGCAAACAATCCTATATAGACGAGTCCAATTGCATTCATTATGTTTTCTTAAAAATAGTTTACTTATTAGACGACAAACCAATGAGTATTGGATTAAAATCAACCTAAGTATATATTTACAACGGTAGGTATTTTTTCAATGCTTTTGTAATTAATCTTCATTGCTCTCTCATTTTAGTGGTACAAGAGACTATATTTATCTCTCAATAGAACAAGGTTTAGCACTTTTCGATCGTATGTAAAATCACCTCAGCACCTCTCAAAACCTGAGAAACGTTTCTCAACTTCCTGATCGAACCTAAGAAATATCCGAATCATCAAACTCGATCGATTGTTCCACCGGGATTTGGTACTCTGTATGCGGTGGCTTCACCCAACACCCCAACTGACAATCCAAGCAAGGCCGATCCCATCTATCCAGCCATAAAGACCTGGATCACCACAGGAGTACTAAGTTCGATCGACATGAACCTTGCCGATATCCAATAGCAAAAGTCCGATCGGCTAGGTATAATCATACCAGCTAGTTCCTTGTTCGGCAACAAGCCATGATTTAATTCTTTGTCAAATCCTGTCTGATCGTGATCGTGGCAGAATAGAGAAGCCCTGAACTTGATAAAAACACTTATGACCGTAACAGAGCTATATCCCACCCTCAAAAGTTTGCCTCGTGCCGACAAACTGAAAGTAATGCAGTTCCTCGCTGCCGAATTAGCAGAAGAAGAGCCAACCCTACAACCTGGTGCAGTTTATGAAATTTGGTCGCCGCTTAACTCTCATGAAGCCGCTCATAAACTAGCAAAACTGTTGGAGTCAGAATAATTCTAGCATCATGCAAGACAGTCGAAAATTTAATTTTGTAGAGGGATTTGATGCCTTTGGTATCCCTGATGCCCTGCCAAAAATGCCACTAACACTGACATATCGAAACTCATCGATCGATGTTTCCGGATTACTAGATACAGGCGCAAGTGTGAACGTGTTGCCATATAGCTTGGGTATTCAGCTTGGTGCTGTTTGGGAAGAGCAAACAATGGCCGTGACTTTAGCAGGAAATTTGGCCTCAATAGAAGCACGAGGCTTATTAGTATCAGCGCAAATTGGCGACCTTACTCCAGTTCGTCTAGTATTTGCTTGGAGCCAATCAGATAATGTCCCCTTACTGCTAGGGCGGATGAATTTCTTTCTGGAATTTGATGTTTGTTTTTATCGATCGATACTAACTTTTGAAGTACGTCCTAAATCGATCAATATCAACTAAGCCAGATCAACTTGATCTTTGTATTGACTATATCTAAGCCTCAGACTACTAGCTGATTTTAGCCGGTCGTTCGATCGTCTGCGACTTATAGATAACTTCGAGCTGATTGTTGCCCCCCAATGGATCGTAGTTGGTTAGGCGGGCACGACCCAAAAAAGCCGCCATCAACTTCATTGCCGGTGGCTTGCCCACATACACCCAATGCCAAGGCTCATTATTGGGGCCTAAATCACCTTTGATATTGCCATAGGGCAACATAAAGCCATATTCACCGCCATGTTCTTTCAGCCAACTAAAAGCCTTGCTGGTGCGGAAGCTAGTTTCTAGAGTATTGATATCGATCGCCAGCCCGGTATGGTGTTGGCTATGACCTGGTGGTGCCGAATATTCAGCGGCTTGCAGACCACCACCTTTGCTCTCAAAAATATCAGCCTGGGCGCGAATGCCCCGAAACCCAGAAATGATCTGGAGCTTTACATGGTCTTTACTGGCAGCTTGGCGCATATTTTCAAAGGCGCTGGCCGCATCTTTGTGCAGACGTTGACCTTGATACTCAACGGTTTCGGCAGAGCCGATTTCAGGGTATTGCTCTAGGTAGCCAGTGCGTTTGGCAATATCTTCATATTTTTGGGCGATCGGGTTATGGATTGCTACAGCTACTCGATAGCTGGCTGGGCTGCCAATAACTGCGCCTTTGGTACTTGGCCTCTCCGCTTTAGTTGGGGATTTTTTGTTGGGTTTCAGAGAAATTGGTGGTTCAACTTTGTTGGCCGACCCTCCAGACAATACTTTGGCTAGTTTGGTGGGGGAGGCAATTGTGTCGGCAGGTGTGACGATCGGAGTAGAAAGAGCCGATTGAATTGGACTGGCGGCTGGTGGGGTTGGGGTGTTGAATGCCGCCGCTACTGGTGTGGAGGCGGTGATGTCTGGTAAGTCAGGGAATGATTCAGCGATCTGCTCGGGAATTGGGGGGTTGTGATACTGAGCTACACCCGGATCTTCGTATTTGGGCTGGCAACTTTGAATCCCGAGGCTCATGGCTAGGGCGCATCCAGCTAAGATTACGTATTTCTGGAGTTTGGCTAATGACAACACGGGGTTTCAGAGATAACTTCCCCGCTATCATTCCCAAACAGATTGGGCGATCGATCAATCCTTAAATTTACAGAATGTTACTTATAGTACTTCTTTGACGATCGGCTGGGGATTCCCTATAATTGGGACTCGCGTAATTTCTCCAAGTGCATCATGGTAAGTTCGATCGAGCGCCCCTTACAACCAATTGCCATTCCCCAGCCAGATATTGCTGCTGCCCTAGAAATTGCCAATGATATTAACTTCGACCTGCCAGACCCCGAAGACGAAAGCGTTGAAGACCTTGATTTTCAACGTCAGGTAGATGATGCCTGGGCGGTTTGCGATCGGTTTGACCTCCAGACCGAAATTTGGCGGGGGCGGATTTTACGGGTGGTGCGCGATCGAGAAAAACGCGGCGGCGATAGCCGTGGCCAGGGCTTTTTAAACTGGCTAAAGGAGCGAGAGCTGAGCAAGAGTCAAGCCTATGCTTGGATTGAGCTAGCAAACAGCGCCGATGCTTTGATGGAGCAAGGCGATCTGTCTGCTAAGACTTTAAATAACTTTACGAAGCGGGCATTTGTAGAAACCGCCAAATCTTCACCAGAAGTGCAGCAATTAATCACCGAAGCGGCGACCAGAGGCGACAAAATTACCCGCCGAGAAGTGAAGCAGCTCTCGGAAGAATGGACGGCCATGAGTTCAGACTTGCTGCCAGAAGAACTGAAGGCCAAAGCTGCCGATGGTTCAATGCCGCCACGCTACTTGGCTCCCCTAGTGAAAGAAATGGAGCGGCTGCCAGAGCTGCACCAGCAGGCCATGCAAAAAGAAATCATTGATAATCCCGATGTGGACAATGTAAAAGAGCTAACCGCCAGTGCCCGTAACCTTACTCGTTATCTAGATGCCGGGGCGCAGGTACAGACTATTAATCAATCCACCGTGGATCTATCGATCGCCCTAGAAGAAGCTTTGCGGGTGGGCTGTTTGCCGGTGGCTTCCGATTTACTGAAGCAGGCGGCAAATTTAGAGCAAAACCTTACCAAGTTTTATATGACCTGGAAACGAATTGGCACCTTGGCCGATCGGCTGTACGTTGATACCGGAGCTAGTACCCCCCATCTGCGATCTCTATTAAATTGTCTGGAGCGCCTTTCTGGTGAAATCATCGAAATTCCTTTAGATGAAGTGGGCGAAAACACTATTCGGGTGCGGATTTTGCCTAATGACAACTGATAAGATTCTTGATTCTATATCCCAAGTGGGTGAGCTAGTAAGATCTGAGATTTTTCTCTGCTTCTAAATGCTGATCTTTGGGAGCGGAGGGGTATGATACGATCGAATATGCCTCAACTTCCGCAACCACCTGCTCTCCCTCAAACCTGTGTCAGATAGTATTTCCGATAGTAAACCCGGTCAGAAGCCACCCGCTAAAAAATCCTTGGTGAGCATTGCGCGGGTAGTAGCCGTTGCCACTTTATTAAGCAAACTAGCTGGTCTTTTTCGTCAACAGATTATGTCAGCGGCCTTTGGGTTAGGCACGGTAGCTACAGCCTATTCCTACTCCTACATTATTCCTAGTTTTTTCTTTATTTTATTGGGTGGCATCAATGGGCCTTTTCATAGTGCCGTCACCAGCGTTTTATCGCGGCAGCAAGACCGCAAGAAAATCGCCCCTATCATTGAATCTGTTACTACAATCGTCGGTCTTATTTTGATTTTGTTCTCGATTTTGCTGATCGTTTTTGCTGGTCAGTTCATGGATTTGTACGCAGACAAAATCAAACAGGGCTTAATCGAAAAAAACCTAGACCCCCAATTAGCTGCCCTAATTCGCAATGTTGGCACCGAACAATTGCAGATCATGGCTTTCATGTCTCTGCTTTCGGGTTTGATTGGGATTGGCTTTGGCACTCTCAATGCTGGAGATATGTATTGGTTGCCATCGATTAGCCCGCTGCTGTCTAGCCTGACGGTCATTGGCGGAGTGGGCTGGTTAATGTTTTATTTAAACGGCACTACTGGCAGCGTTGAAAATGCGCGTTTTGGTGGACAGGTGTTGGCCTGGAGTACCCTAGCTGGCGGGATTTTGCAATGGTTGGTGCAGGTGGTAATTCAATGGCGATCGGGCTTGGGGAAGCTGCGCTGGCGGCTAAATTGGCGACAAAAAGAAGTGCGCGAAGTGCTGGGCATCATGTTTCCGGCAGTTTTATCTACTTCGATGCTGCAAATTAACCTGATCACCGATCTGAGTTTTGCGGCTAGTATTCCTAAAGCAGCACCGGCTTTATTTGCAGCTAATTTATTGGTGCAAGTGCCATTGGGCATTGTTTCTAGCTTTATTTTGACCCCGATGATGCCGGTATTTTCTCGGTTGGTAGAACCGCGCAACTGGCCAGAATTAAAAGATCGGATTCGGCAGAGTCTGATTTTGATCGCTCTGACCATGATGCCCTTGGGTGCAATGATTATTGCTCTAGCACTGCCCATTATCCGGGTGGCCTTTGAGCGCGGTGAGTTTAAGCTGGCCGACTCGCAGTTTGTGGCTAGTATTCTGCTGGTTTCTGCTAGTGGGATGTTTTTCTATTTGGGGCGAGATTTATTAGTACGAGTCTTTTATGCTCTGGGGGATGGCAAAACGCCTTTCAAAATCAGTATTCTGAATATTTTTGTGAACCTCGGGCTAGACTTTTTACTCTATAAACCCTTTGGTGCTCCGGGTATTACGATGTCTACTTTGGGCGTGAATTTTTTGACTTTTGTGATTTTCTTGGTGATTCTCAATAAGCGGCTGCGGGGTTTACCCTGGGCAGACTTGGGCTTTCCACTGTTTGGCATTTTAGGCGCTACCTCAATTTCTGGCTGTGCGGCTTGGGCGATCGGGCAAGTTTGGCAGCGAAATCTACCCGATAATTTGGTCAGTTTGTTAGCTGAACTGGTGGTTGCGGGCGGCTGTGGGTTGCTGTTGTTTGGCATCATCTCCACCCAAATTGGCATTCCCGAAGTAGATATCTTAATTGGTCGCATTCGCCAAAAGTTCCGCAAGAAGTGAACTTGATTGATTAATTAGTGCAAATAAGCTAATTAAGATCCCAGCAAACTTCATGCTACCGCTGCGATATATCGGTACAATGTGGGTCGAGCAACATCGGCAGACCTTGAGCAAGATATTAAAATAGGCATTTCCATGGGAATTTTACTGGGCGAACTCCAAACCCAATTGCAAGAACTACAGGCCGCCGCCATTCAGGCGATCGACGGCTGCAACAATCTAGAAGATCTAGAAAAGCTGCGGGTGGAGTATTTGGGCAAAAAAGGCCAGCTACCGCAGATTCTGCGGGGCATGGGGCAACTCAGCGCCGAAGAACGTCCGGCGATCGGCCTGGTTTCTAATCAAGTTAAAGACATTATTCAAAACAGCCTCGATCAGCAAAAAGAAACCTTCCTGGCTGCCCAAATTCAAGCCCAGTTGGCGGCAGAAACTATTGATGTGACTATGCCGGGGGTATATGTGCCTCTGGGGCGGGTGCATCCGTTGAATGGCATTATCGATCGGGCGATCGATATTTTTGTAGGCTTGGGCTACACTGTGGCCACTGGTCCTGAAATGGAGACCGATTACTATAACTTTGAGGCGCTGAATACCCCGGCTGATCACCCGGCGCGGGATATGCAGGATACTTTTTATCTGCCGGATGGTAACTTGTTACGCACTCACACTTCAGCGGTGCAAATTCATTATCTAGAAGAAAACGAGCCGCCGATTAGAATTATTGCGCCTGGCCGCTGTTATCGTCGCGATACGGTGGATGCTACCCACTCAGCGGTGTTTCACCAAATTGAAATCTTGGCGGTTGATCAGGCTCTGACTTTTACAGATCTCAAGGGCACTATCAAAGAATTTTTGCTGCAAATGTTTGGCATGGATCTACCGATCCGCTTTCGCGCCAGCTATTTCCCCTTCACCGAACCTTCAGCGGAAGTGGATGTGCAATGGCAAGGCAAATGGCTAGAAGTAATGGGCTGTGGAATGGTAGACCCCAACGTATTAACTAAAGTTGGCTGCGATCCCGAAATCTACAGTGGCTTCGCCGCAGGCTTCGGAGCTGAGCGTTTGGCGATGGTACTGCACGAAATTGATGATATCCGTCGTTTGTACACTAGCGATCTTCGTTTCCTACACCAGTTTTAGGGTTTAACTGTAGGGCAAATCTAAAGATCCATTGGATTTGCCATTTCATTGATTTCCTCATATTTCTTCTTAACTTTATTTATTTTCTCTTTTGTAAATTATGTACCTTTTTTTAATTGACTTCCTGCGAAATAACTTTACATTATGGGCAGTGCTTTAATACAAAGCACTACAACATTCTATGCTTAGGAGAAAATTCCATGATTCAAATAGAGGAACTTAGTGTGCTTCGCGCACTTACCGATGAAGAAGCAGATCAACTCGAAGGCGGCCTCTGGGCAAATGCCGCTGGTGCAGGAATTGGGGCACTAGGTGGAGCGATATCTGGATACGCTACTGGTGGCTGGCAAGGTGCGCTTGTTGGTGCGGCTGGCGGTGCGGCTGGTGGTGCTTTTAATCCAATCGGTACTGCTGCTGCTGCCGGGTACGCACTAGGCGCTGGGATTACAAGCGGCTTAGTTGGCGGCACTGTATCTAATTTGCTAAAGGGAAATGATAATAATCTATCCAATAGCAGTGGCTATTCACCATGGCGGCCCTCGCAAGGATGGCAAGGGTGGCAACCAAGCTAAGTTGTTGGTTCAGCTTAAAATAGAATCAGCGAGATCAACTTAGATCTCGCTGTATTCTAACTATCACAGGAGTTCTGGCATGTTTTTTATTTATTTTATTTCAGTTTTTTCTGCTGTGTTTCTTGTCGGGTTGCTTTGCGATTACTTTAATTTAGTTCCAGGTAATACTATTCTTTTGACTGGAAATTGGAGATATATTATCTGGACAAGATTTGTTATTGGGGTTTGTACTGCCGCTGCCACTGCAACCACGATATCTCTAGGAAAGAACTTTCAATCATTGATAAATCAATAATTTTCTTCCAGGCTTGCCGTAACTTGGCACGTCAGAAGACCAAAGTAGTGTCATTGAAGTCAACAAAATTACAGTAGGTCAAAGAGCGATCTGTCTAACTCATAACCCAGTGTCTTAGCCATGAATTTGATTGGGTTATAATCGTTGCTGTTCTGCTGCTTGAGCCAATTGGTGGAAAAGAACACCTTGTGCATCACCCAAATCTCTAGGGCTTCAGGATTATATTGAATACCCGTCTGCCGGTTAAAAGCATGGGGAATCAGCATTGCCGCATACCTGGCCAACTCGCCAGCCTGCCAGTCTAGCGCCAAGGGCAGCCAAGGGTACTGGGCATCCAGCCGAATAAACCACAGGCGTACCTCGGGAATCTCTGACAGCTCGCGGGGGTCTTCGGCTTCCCGCTCCCAGTCAATTTGGAACTGAATTTTGGCTGCTAACAAGTTGCTTAAGCCCGCATTCTGCAAGGCTAAGAACGTCCGATCGGCACTGGCTATATCTAAGGAAATAATTTCTTGATGGGCGATAGTAAAACGCATAGACAAAATTCAAACTATCTGATTTGTAAAAGTTGATTCATCCCTGGACAGCTAAATCTTAAGATTATCTGCAACAACACTTTCCCAAATGACGGGGTGATCGGTTTGCTAAAAGTGATAAAAGTATATTAAGCTGTCTGTGTAATTAAGTCTAAACATTAATAGTCAAAACCCCACAGGGGTCAAGCGTTTCTGTTGCTGGCTTAGCAAATATTTGACAGTACTAAATAACGTCTCTGAAAGGTGCGATTACAAAAGTGGCAAGAACCAAGTGGCATCGGCTTATAGGGCGATCCGAAAAAACCGAAGAGTCCACCAGTCTGCCTGCCGAGCAGATTTCAGGGCAGCCTGTTGATAAGCCCGCAGAGCAGCTCACAGGGCAGTTTGCCGATACCGGATCGGTGGAGTTGATGGAGATTTCCCCAACCCAAGAACCCTCATCATTGAACTTAGCCGAAGAAGCGGATGATGACCGATTTAGTCCGCCCGGTGAGTTGGTTGCTTTTACAACTTCGGTTAGTAAGCTAACCGTGTTGGCTGTCAAGAGAGCGAATCCTTGGTCAGTGTTCTGGGTAGTATTGTTGGCTTTGGTGGGCGGGCTGGGTGCCCTGAGCGTGCTGCTGTTGACTGGTGTACCCGCGCAACCAGACTGCTCTAAGGTTTCGATTATTTCTACCGACAGTGAAAAGCTGCACTGTGCCAAGCTGGCAACTTCTAACTCTGACATGAAAGACGAGCGGGAAAAGGTGCTGGCGGCGATCGAGCTAGTAGATGACTGGGGTAGCTCACATCCTTTGGCTAATGATGGGAAAGCTCAGTTAGATCTCTGGTCTCGTCAGCTTATTCGGGTTTCGCGGCGAGATTTAGCCAACGATGGTGATATCCAAAAGGCGATCGCCGGACTGAAGAAAATCCCTCCTACCAGCGCCGTGTACCCCGATGCCCAATCGATGATCGAAAAGTGGGAGCAGCAGTGGGTCAAAGGTAGCGAAAATAGTGCATCTTTTCAGCGGGCTTTGCAACAAGCTAAGTGGTTTGATGCTTCTTTGTACCTCAGCCGAGTGGGTGCGCTGCAAAGCAAATATTGGAGTCGGACTCAGTACGATAAGATGTCTGCTCAGCTTGCCCGTGAACAAGATGGCTGGGAGCGTTACCAAGAAGCCGAGAGTTTGGCTTTGAGTGGCGATCTAGATGATTACAAAAGAAAATCTTTCCGGCAGTTTATTGGCAACAAACGTCCCGATGAAAAAGCTGAAACTTCGGACTATACCGATGATCCCAAGGCTTTAGCCAAGGCCATCACTATCGGGAATGAAGTAAAAAAAGATACTTTTGTTTACGAAAATGTGCAGCGGAAAAAAGCTCTGTGGCAGCAGCGTTTAGCTGAAATTGCTGCTGAGAAGTACCAAGACCAGGATTTTGCTGGGGCGATCGCCGCAGCTAGTTTAGTGCCCAAGGGTTCCGCCGCCTATGCCCAAGCGCAAAAATGGCAGCGCCTGAGCGAGTCTAAGGTGCCACCAGTTAAAGAGGGTGAATCAGCAAATAGCGAGCAGTCTGACGCTCCAAGACCCCGGAGAGTTCGGCCCAAGCGTATTAACTCAGATAATAATCCTTATGCCCGGAACCGCAGCAAACAGGCTACGAACTAATTCGCACATAGCAAACAACGCAGGGTAACAGCCATGACTAAGCGGGGCAATGAATATTGGCGAAGATTTGGTCGAGAACAAATTAATCGAGAAATTTCACGAGTAGAGCTTTGCTTGGCTAGTAGCGATCTAACGCTGATCGATCGGCTGTTTTGGCAGGGGCGACGACGAGAACTACGGGTGGCAGGCTGGTTGATTGATCAGACCTTGAATCCGACCGTAGCAGAAGACCGCAGTTTGGTCTGGGCACCCAATGACCAAGCCTTGCCACCTGTTTTGAATCAGTTGTCTGGAGAAAATGCCGTGGGGTCTTTGGCGGAATCTGCCCCAGAGCGGCTATTTGCTCTTGGTCAGGACGATCGAGTGTTGGCAAACCTCACTGGTCAGCCCCTGGAAATCGATATCTTAAAGCCCGTAAAATGTCGCCAGTTGTTGTTAGCCGTTAGCACCCAAATTCAGGCCACTTTGGCAGATCTGCGATCGATGCCTGCCGAGCAGTTGGTAGCAAACCAAGCTGAGATTTTGCTAGACATTTGGCAGGGCAGTGCTAGTCGGTTTTTTGGTCGCTATTACACCTTAACGGTAAGTAGCACTTTAGGAGATAGTACTTTAGAAGTAGTTGGCACAATTAATCTAGATCGCTTGGCAGTGGGGCAACGGTTAATCGAACGAGTGCCCAGCAGCAGTGACTTGTGGCAATACTTACTCAGACAATCTGATATTACCATCGACAACCAGTTATATGCCTATGGCTCGGTACCAGCTACTGAATATGTAAAAAATTTGGCCACCAATGCCACCTTGCAAATTGCGAACGCGGTGCTCTATCCCTTTTTGAATCGTTTTGGGGAGCTAGAGGTGGTGAAAGAGCAGTTTTATCGTCCTCAAATGCTAGCCACCCGCGATATTGCGCGGTTTCGGAATCATTTATCTTGGCGATATTATTTAGAGCGCCAGTACTATCAGCCAGTGGCTATTTTTGAAAGCCGCTATCCGCTGTTGGTGTGCTCATCTGGCTCTATTGAATATCGATCGATCTACGCCCCCCGGCGGCAAGAGTTAGCCAAGCTGCGCGGCATTCCCTGGTTAGTGACCATGGCCTTGGAGTTTCGAGATGCAGTTACACCTTTTGCCACCGGGGCTACTACTTTTGTGGGTAACGTTGTGGTATACGTTTTGACCGAAATTGTGGGGCGAGGACTGGGTTTGATTGGCAAAGGCATCCTGCAAGGCTTGGGTCAGGCTTGGCAAGAACGACCTCGATCTTAAGTTTTTGGAACATTTACTGATACATTGGGTCGAGGGGTTGATAGCACATGCAGAATCTAACCCGCCATGAATCAGTCAATTTCACTATCTTGGTCGCAAATGGAGACCCCCCTCCCCCAGCAGAGAGTGTCAGTAGACAGTCTATCGAACCACGACCTCATTCTGATGGCGCAGGCTGGAGCGCGACCAGATCGAGCGGCGTTGACCGAAATTATGAAGCGTTATCGTTCTCATGTCGATCGGTTGCTATATCATTTAGCTCCAGATTGGCAAGATCGGGCTGATCTTTCTCAAGAAGTATGGATACGGGTTTATCGCAACATCAAAAACCTCAATGAGCCAGAAAAGTTCCGGGGGTGGTTGAGCCGAATTACCACTAATTTGTTTTACGATGAGCTACGCAAGCGCAAACGTAACAGTAGCCCTTTGTCTCTAGATGCACCGATTTTGCTAGATGGCAGTGAGCTAGACTGGGAAATTGCCGCTGATGGACCCAGCCCCGAAGACAATATGGCAACTCGCGAGTTTTATGAACAGTTGCGGGTGGCGATCGCCGATTTACCAGATGCTTTTCGACAGACTATTATTCTGCGAGAAATTGATGGGCGGTCTTACGAAGAAATTGCGGAGGCAACCCAAGTTTCGATCGGGACAGTAAAGTCGCGCATCGCTCGGGCAAGGCTGCGATTGCAAGAGCAGTTAAGCGGTTATTTAGGCTCTTGATAAAGTTTTGTCTGTTTGTGACCATACTAAGCTGTAGAAATTCGTTATTGTGATTAAAATTAAGAGCGGTAGCTCTGGAGCAAAGACTATGTTAGACGTATTAGATAATAACCCTCAAAACAGCGGACTCGAAAAATTTGAGCTGCTCAGCGCCTATCTCGATGGCGAGGTCAACGCCGCCGAGCGAAAGCAGGTGGAGCTGTGGCTGCAAGAAGATGCGGCTTTTAAGGCTATGTATAACAAAATGCGCGGGATGCACTCGGCGATCGAACAGATCCCCATGCCCCTTGTAACTGAGCCAATCAACAAGTTTGCTGATGAAGTCTTCGCCAAAATTGATCAGCGTCGGCAATTTAAGTTTCTCAAAGTGGTCGGGGGAGCTTGTGCGGCTGGACTGGTGGCCGCAGGTGCAATGTTTACTGCTACTTTCCAAGGCTCTAATCACCAGATGCAGATAGCTAAGAGCGTCTTGCCTACCTCGGTACCGAACTCTTTATCGATTTTAGTGAAGCCTACTCCTTTGATGGTGGCTTTAAATGATTCGATCGTGCAGATTTCTCCCAACAAGGTGGCTGCACCTAAAAGCAAGGCCGATATCATTGACTTGTTAGATGATGGTGATGATCTCTAGATTCCTTGCTTAGCTACCGTTATACACTGGCCGTAAAGAGCCAGTGTTTTTTTAGGAATATATATGCCGTTGATTAGTTCACAGCTTACGAGCCAGCAAAAAGACCTAGTGCGCAATATTATTACCAATTATGCAGCGGGCTATTTTTTGATGGCTGAGGAGGCCGGTTTGCAGTGGTATAGCAGTAATCAGCGGGCGATTATTCCCTTAGATGAGGGGTTTCGCTATCCTACCTCGTTGCAGCGAGTTTTGAACAGTGGGCGATTTGAGGTGGCGATCGATCAAGATTTTGCGGCGGTGGTAGAAGGCTGTGCCGATCGAGATACCACTTGGATTTCTGATGAGTTAAAAGAGATTTATTATTTGCTGCATAGGGCGGGCTGGGCACATAGCTTTGAGACCTGGCAAGGCGATCAGCTTGCGGGAGGGATTTTGGGAATTGTGATTGGCGGAGCTTTTATTGGAGAGTCGATGTTTTTTAATATCCCCGAAGGCTCGAAGGTGGCGATGGTGAAGCTGGTGGAGCACTTACGGCAGCGAGGCTTTGTGCTGTTTGATGCTCAGATGCAGAATCCACATTTAGAGAGGTTTGGGGCGATCGAGATGGAGCCAGAAATCTACGATCAAATGTTGGATGCGGCAGTAAGTAAGACTTGTGAGTTTAACTTGAGATCGATATAATATGTTCAGTATAGAGATTCCGTAATGGCAAAAGACCGTTTTCATGATGTTGTAAAAATAGCTCTTGAAAAGGAAGGATGGAAGATAACCCATGATCCTCTAAATGAAATTGGGGATCGATCGCAATGATATTGTGCTGGGCTTACACCACTTATCTTTGCGACCATATACTGACTTTGCGGTTGTATAATTTACTGGGCGCTCAGGCTGGCATAAACAACGATCGAGTTAGCACGAGGGGCTAGTATATCGACTTCTAGATTGGCGGTGTCGCCGTTGGCGCTGGTGATATTTTGGCTGTGGAAGCTGGCGACTTCTTGGTAGGGGGTGTTGGCATTGGCATAGATGCCGTTGCCACCAGTGAAGCGAATTTTAGCAGTTTGGAGTTCTGGAGGGCTGGCGGCTTTGTCAACGGTGATCGAGAGGGTGCTGGGGGCGTTGCAGATAGAGGTGATCGAGCCGTTGTTGTTGGTGAGGGTGAAGCTGCCGCTGTTGCCGCTGGCAGGGGTGTTGTTAAAGCTGACGAATGAGCAGGCAGGGAGTATGGTGCTGCTAAAGGAGATGGTTCCTTGGTTGGCTTGGCTGGGAATTGCCCAGAGGCAAGCACAGCCCGTCAAGGCTCCGACAATGAGTTTTTTATTCACAA
>JAAFHZ010000097.1 GCA_013297675.1 Synechococcales cyanobacterium bin59.metabat.ball.084
CTGATCCATCCCGAACTCAGAAGTGAAACGCTACAGCGGCGACAATAGTTGGGGGGTAGCCCCCTGTGAAGATAGCTCACTGCCAGGCTTAATATTGAAGAGCGAGAAGCCCTTAGATAACATCTGAGGGCTTCTTGTTTTGGTTTTAAATGATAAACTACAGGTGACTTTATATTTTGATATGCTCATCACTGTAATATTCTGGCAGATCTCTAAAAAAATTACTCAAGCTGCGATTTTGAGTCATATTGATGCTCATCGATCATCCACTTAAAAATACCTAAGATGCGATCGAGGGGATTGAGGGAATATTCGGTAACATCGATCGTCAAGGTCTTACCCGTAAGTTTGAGAAATTGCCAACGGGTGCCGGTGGTGACGCAGCCATAGATTGTAGATATTATTTGATTACTAGCAGCATTGAATTTTTGAGCAGCAATCATTTCAGCAGCGCATTGTCCCCACCCTGCGTTGAGTTCCCCCTTTTTAGCCTCAATGATAATGACGGCAGGGGCTTCGATCACAAACTCAGAGTTCGATCGAGTGAGGAGAAAATCGCAGACCCCGTTTAAGCCAGATTCTAGATCAACACTGAAGTCATTACCCGAAAACAAGCTGACTTGGCAATCCATCAGCTCTCGTAGCTCAAACAACAGCGGAGCAATAATTAACTCCGATCGAACTTTCTCTGTTCCCAAGGCGGCTGCTAAGGGAGCTGATTTCTTCAGCAGGTTGATCAGCCAATCTCTAGGAGTTAGGGTTTGTAAATCATTGAAGAAAATGTCCATTACCACTTGAAGCTCAAATTGCTGCTTGACTTGAGCGAGTGAAAAACTGCTGTATGGCATGACAGAGCTAGGAAAAATTATAGGTTAAGTTTATCATTGTAAATAAACATGATCGAATGCACTCTCTGCTTCTTCCCTTGTGGTGAGCTGTTGAAGCTGTAATCCTCTAGATAGCATCTATGGGCTTTTTGATTTGGAATACTTTTGTATTAGGGATAGTGTATCACAAATGTTGTTGCAGCATTTCTTGCAACTGTGTAACAGAAACGCGCGGGGACAAACGAGGCAGCAGTTTTTCTTGATCGCCCTTGACTAGGTACAAAACTGGAATTTCGTATTGGTATGCATTCCACCAATCTGCACTGCTGGTGATTTCACGAACTTCTAACTGGTCGTCAGAGGTGAGGAGCGATCGAAGCTTTTTCTCTAGCCCTGCGCAGAGATGACAACCGACTTTACTGTAAAGAATTAGATGCATACTTTTTCCAAATCTTGAAAAAAAAATCCCCTTTTGGGGACTTCTTTGCTATTAGTGGGCAGCGCCGGACTCGAACCGGCACGCTTTCGCGGATGATTTTGAGTCAACTGCGTCTACCAATTCCGCCAGCCGCCCTCACTCATAGCTTTGTCATTATAACCAGTACTTGGACTTTTTAGCAAGGAGTAATATTCATTTGTTTCTGACCATCGATCGATTTCTTTTGCTCGTAAGACTGGAACCGGGTGACTAAGCTGGGCGGTTTGAGCTGTACGGATAGCCTGACCCATCTCTGAAGCACTGACTTCTTCGTAAGCTCTGGCCTGTGCCAAAAAGGCTTCTACATTTAATAATGGAGCTAAAATCGGTGAACCACCTGAAAGCTTCATCAACACGCTGGCCACTACTTTGGGGTCTTGAACAACTAATAGAGCTGCTCGATCGCAGGAGAACTCCGCACAGCGCAACCATTGAAGCATTTGCTGCTGAATCGACTGCCCTAATCCTGGAATCAAATTACCAGCGGTCAAAATCATAATATTTGCCAAGGTCAAATAGACTCCATGCTCACATTTCAAATGCCCTAACTCATGGGCAAGCACAGCTTGCAATTCTGCCGGAGTTAGCAAATCTACCAAAGAGGTATGCACCACTACAAAAGGCTTTTTGCCCCGCATGGCCATTGTGTAAGCATTGGGAGCCGGATGCTGCTTTAAATAAAGCTGAGGAGTTTCTAGATCCAAAATTCGGCTGGCTTCTACTAGTAGCTGGTAGATGTCTGGAAGCTGCTGTTCGCCAAGCTGTACGCTAGAAGCAATATTGTTCATGTACATGGTATCTTCTACTACCGGGCCGAGCAGGCTACGTACCAAGAAGTCTAATCCCGGCAACTGTTTAAGATTGGTGGTGGCTTCTCGATCGAAAGGATGACGAAAGCGATCGGCGTTTAAGCCGGTCAAAGAAAGTTTCGGAGTCAGCATCGCGGCAAAGTGAATGAAGAGCTGTGCTTATTCTAGCTCAGACACCAAGTGCCAACATCCATCAATAATCCTACAATTAGAAAAACTCTCTAGCAGGTTTCCTATGCCCTCACCGTTTCCCGGAATGGATCAAGGGCAACCAATGGCAGAGCAAGATACTCGAACCCACTATGCACTCAGACCAATAGGGAATTTGATAAATTCAGTATTCAGTTAAAATCGGTAAAACTAGCGCCAAAGAAATATCCAGAGAAATACCTTGAACTTTGATCGCATCGATAAACTATTGAATGAGTGGCAGCAAAAAGCCGCCATGGTGAGCCAAAACTTGTTGGAACTCCACGATATGTCAGCGTATCAGCGGCTGAGTGACATTCAGGTGCGTGAACAGTTACCTAACCCCATCCAACAACAAGCGAATGGAGCGATCGAGCAAGTCGATCGACTATTTGAATATTTTGAATTATTGCGAGATGCTCTGGAGCAGGCTAAAGATCTTCGTAAACAGGCTGGCATTTTTGGTGCCGACAATCTACTATCCAAAAAAATAGAGAACTTACTGACCAGCGAATGGATTGCGATTAATCAGCAACAGGTTCCGTTGGCGCGGCGTAGCCTGGTTTCGCCATTGGTGGTGGGAGAAATGCTGTCGCTCGATCGGCTGTTGGAAATCATGACCAGCTTATTTCAAGCAGCCGTAGCCACTTTTACTGAAATCGAACAGGCCGAGCAAAATGTGGCGCAAAATTTACAGATTGCCCGCCACAGTTTACAAGAAATCCAGGCTCTGCATTTAATAACTAGCACTATCTATCAAGAAGCTACAGAAAAATGTGGTGCCAGTGGCCAGCTCACCGAGCTTGCTGAAATCGTCACTCTGGCTGATTGGCTAAAGAATTTGGAGACTAAGTTTAGCCAAGGATCTATACAGACAGTGATGATCGCCCTGCAAAATTGGTTGGTCAAAGCTGATCAGGTTCGGCAAGCAACCCAAGATGCTTTAGACTATCAGCGTGGTAGATTACAGCTTCGTCTAGAATTACGTGGGCGGTTACTAGCATTAAAATCTAAGGCAGTGGCTAAAAGTCGATCGGAAGATCCCATATTAATTGATATTGCTCAACAGGCAGAGGTTTTATTATACCGCCGCCCAACACCCATTGATGTAGCGGCTGACTTAGTGGTGCAATATGAACGGCGGCTGAATAGCGATTCTGAATAAGAGGATGGAATTATGACTGACCTTAAATGCCAACGTTCTGGTTGTACTGGATTGATCGAAGACGATTACTGTAATCTTTGCGGTCATGCACCGGTTAAAGGCACTGTGTTATCTAGCGTGTTATCTAGGCCAATACCTAGCGCCATAAATACTCCGGTGAATGCCTTATCGATGCCAATGCCAGTTAGTCGGGCTTCTGCAGCTTTGCGGCAGACTCACGGTTCCCGGCCTAGTGGTTCTACCATCAGTCGTGGACGGGTTTTGGGTGCTGGGCTAGTGACCATTAATGAGCTGCCCTCCACAGATCCCGAAAAACTGATCTTAGATAAAGCTGTAGTGCCCGAAAATAAGCGATTTTGTAGTAAGTGTAATGCCACCCTCAGCCGTGAAATGGGCTTTTGTAATAAGTGCGGCCAAAAGTTTTCCTTTATTGCCGCTTTAGCTCCTGGAGATTTGGTGGCTGAACAATATGAGGTGAGAGGCGCGATTGCTTACGGAGGATTGGGCTGGATTTATTTGGGGTTCGATCGAGTACTTTCTCGCTATGTAGTTTTAAAAGGGTTAATGAATACCGCCGATCAAGCCAGTGCAGCGGTGGCCGTAGCCGAAAAGCAGTTTTTGGCGGCTGTGAAACATCCCAATATTGTGGGTATCTATAACTTTGTCAATCATCAAGATACTGGCCTAATTATTATGGAATACGTGGGCGGCCAAACCCTCAAGGAGCTACGCAAAAATCGAGGAGTATTGCCAGTACCAGAGGCGATCGCCTATATTCACCGGATTTTAGGAGCCTTTAGTTACTTGCATCAGCAGGGCTTAGTGTACTGCGATTTTAAGCCCGACAATATTATGCTGGAAGGCAGTGATGTGAAGCTGATCGATATGGGTGGGGTGCGGCGCATTGCAGATCAAGAAGGTGATATTTATGGCACGGTGGGATATAGTGCACCAGAAGCGGGAGCAGGGCCAACGGTAACGACCGATTTATTTACGATCGCCAGAACTTTGGCGATTTTGGTAACTACTATTCCAGATTTTAGCAGCAACAATCGCTATAAATTACCAGGAGATTTGCCAGTATTTATTAAATACGAATCGCTCTATCGTTGGCTAATGAAGGCGACGGCTGAACATCCTGATGATCGATTTCAAACTGCTGAAGAAATGGCTTCTCAGCTTTTGGGAGTTTTACATGAGGCCGTGGCTCTTGATACTAACAAGGCGCAGCCGTTTAAAAGTCAGTTGTTTGGCGGCGATCTGATGGCTAATACCGATAGTGGTGAACTGCTAGCCAGAGTGCTGCCAAATTATCAACATTTGCCTCTGCATCAAATGCTTCCTAGCGATCCAGCATTTCAAGATTTAATGAATGTCAGCGGTGATAGCCATCAACAATATAAAATCTGCAAAGAGTTAGTCAAAAAGTATCCAAGATCGATCGAGGCTAAGCTGCGCTTGGCGAAAACCGAGGCAGAGTTGGGCTATATCGATTTCAAAGAAACCGATCAGCATCTCCAAGAAATCGAACAAGTCGATCCTTGGGATTGGCGGGTACCTTGGTATCGTGGACGTACAGCCCTCGCTCACCAAAATTATCAGCTAGCGATCGACTGTTTTAATTTTGTCTATGCCGATTTACCCGGCGAAGTGGCACCCAAATTAGCTTTGGCTATGGCCATGGAGCTAAGTGGAGACTATGCAGTAGCCAATCGGTTGTATCAACGAGTTTGTCAGGTTGATCCGGGCTATCACACGGCGGTATTTGGCTGGGCTCGCTGTTTGTATGCCAGTCAAAAGCGATCGGAGGCAGTGCAGGCATTGAGCTTAATTCCCCAAACGGCTAGTTTGTATCCTAAATCCAGGGTAGAGGCGGTGAATTTAGTGATTGGCCAAGACTTTGGGGCACCTGGTCTAGATGATTTACAGGCAGCTCGGGAGGCTTTATCAGCAATGCCCATTAGTGAGTTGGAGCGCTACCAATTGTCAGAACAAATTTTGCATTGCGCACTAGAAGTGAAACAGGCTGGGGCTATTTTACCGGCAGGCCATCCATTGCCACCTTGGTTGCATGAGGAAAAAAGTACTCGCCAGGAGTTGGAAGCGGTGTTGCGATCGATGGCCAGACTCAGCAATGGTGAAGAAAGAATTAATTTGGTCGATCGGGCTAACCGGATTCGGCCCCGCACTTGGCTCTAAGAAGTATCAAAAAAATATTCCATAATACATAGTTCTAGATCGTCACCTAAAAATTATTAGATTGCTGTGTCAGTTCTGCAAAAAAATAAACTCACTTGATTAGCTAATAGGTTTGCAAGCAGTTATGTTTACAGTTAACTTAAATATTTTAGGGGCTTTAGAAAAGTCCTTAGTCTCTTCTCTACCTAATCAAAACTCTTCTATGAATGAGGTTTTGATGGAGATTTGCAATGAACTTTGCAAATACTCAGAACTGATTGATTTTTCAATTAGTGGCTTTGGTAAAGACTGGAGTGATCTGATGATAGATCCTGACTTGTGTATGTTCATGGAAGATATGCCAGGACTAGTAAATTTTATTAATAACAAAGAAGTTTTAGAATTTCAGTTTGGTTTTCCAGAGCAGCACTTGCAAAGGATACTAACAGCAACAAGGGTTTTAAATGGATTTCAAATTTCTTGTAGTGATTGGTTGTCAGAAACTGCTGATCAAGATCAAACAAAAGAAATTATTCAGTCTGAAGACCTGAAAAAAACTCTGCAAGAACTAGTTAAAAATATCTGTATAGTTGTTGAACAGGTATATCCAATTGCATATGAAAATGTCTATTTTAAAGATTGGTTGAACCAAGTTGAATTGTAATTCTGCACCCCGGTTATAACTTTTTTGCGGACTTGTTATTCTTGACCAAGTACCATTAGCTACAAATGGGTCTGGGGTGCATGAGAAAAAAGTACTCAGCAATCTGCAAGTTACAATGAGATAGATGCATACGATGCAGACTCCATTGGATTGATTTCTGTGGGTCGTTTTTGCACTGCACATTTATCAACGGCAATCACTTCACCATCGGGGACTTCAACAATAATCTGACCGTCCTCGATAGATTCGACCACGCGGGCTGCAACCATCCCTTCAATTTCACTTGTTGGTTCATCTTTAGCAACCAGCAATCCTTCACTATTCCAGCAAAATTGCCGTGGGGCAATGCTCTTGTAAGATTTCCCATCAGCAAGTATGACCTCAAATATCCGTTCACCAGAAAATCCCCCGGGAGATAATTTACAAGGTAAGGCGACGAGAAAATTGAGAGATAACATGACTAGAACTACTCTGTAATGTGGATATCTGCCTAATAAGGACTCATAATATTATGGATCATACATGATATTTTGATCATTAAACAACTGGAGGCTTTCTAGTATTGAGTTGAGGCTTATAAGCAACAACCGCTGCATTTTCAGCCCGGTTCAATAGCCACTCTGGAACCTCGACCCAAGTGATATAAGCATCTGTACCGCAAATAGCAACAATCTCACTAAGCTTGTGATGTCCACTGTTCCAACGATGGTGAATATTTTTTGCCTGCCCAATATAGAGTGTTACACCATGAATATCCATCACTCGATATACTCCACTAGTTTCTGGCAATTCATGAAGTTGACGAATCGTTATCATATATCTTCAATATGAATATCAGAAAACATTGATTCTAGCTTAATTTTTTGCCAATCAATATTAAGTTGTTCTTCATTCAATCCAACTATTTTGCCAACAGTATACAATGACTCTTTGAGCATTGCCTCTGATTCCTCTAGATCTGCAATGGACAGGTCAAGCCCTTGATTACGTAGTGATTTAACGTCTTCAAGTATTTTCAGCCACTGTTCTTTATATCGGAGATCTTTACCATTGGTTAAGTTGGGATGCTCCTTCTTCAATCCTTTAGTGTCAGTCGTACAGGTTAGTTGAAAAACCTCTTTTTTAACATCTAGAATTTTCATAAATCCCTTATTCCACAAAGATTATCTTCAAACCATCGATAAAAGCCTTCATTCTTTCATAATTGATTTACTGTATCTAATTGATTTCTTAAGTAATTTAAGCAACTCAGCTTTTTCAAGATTCAATATATAAGAACCTTTTTCGATAGCTTTGCTAACGGAGCGAGTGCTATAGATAGCATGTATTTTATCAAGAGTTGCTTTATCAATTTCTTCTTGAGCTAATATTAGTTTTACAATATCACGCTGAACTCGATAGGTATCATTCCAAACCCTTAAAGAGTCTTGACTATTCTCTAAATTGCTGACAGTCTTAATTTTTTCTGACCATTCATCAAGTTTATTAGTCAAGGCCGAAGCCGTAGCAACTCCTACTTTCCCCATTAATGCCTTTAATACACTACCTTTCTTCTGAGAATCTCGTATGACCTTGATATGTTCATCACGATATTTCTCTAATACTTGCTCAGCAGCACCGGCTGTTGCTTTTTTCTCTTGTCTACCACTAACATAACCTTGCTCAACACGAACTTCATCTAAAACTTGATCATAATTTGTCATACTATGCCGGTAATGATTAAATATTTCACGGCCACTAGCTTCTTCATAACTAATCACCTGACCACTTTTATCTTTGATTTGGTAAAGCTGGGTTTGATCAGTAAGCTTTACTTTTTCCCGAATATTATCAAGATTATCTTTGTTACTCAATGACCTATCCTCCAGTAATATCTTGTACAAACTCTGTTCTATTATATATACAATTTCTCTGGTTAATCAACAGGGAAATTTGAAATTTAGTGAAGATAGTCCATACATTGTCTGTTTTTCAGTCTCTGTTATCGAGATTTATATTAGGGTATGTTTCAAGATAAAGCTGTGACCTAACGCAGTATCAATCCTCATCAATTTCAAACAAGTCTGCCAAAACAGTGTTGGAGTATAAAAATCCCTCTGGATCAGTAAGTCGCAGGCATTTAGCATCCATCATCACCCAATGAGGACAATATTTTTCCAGTCGGCCTTGGGCATCTAGCCACAAATCCAGCCCAAACTCATTGATCAATCTCGCAATCTGCAAACCCTCAGCAGTCCGCAACCCCAACATCAAAGTCTCCAAAAATCTCTCCACTTTCCCTAGCACTTCTGCTGGATAAACCGCACCCGCCGCCACCCAATCAAAATAATCTTGAGTATACCGAGGCCGAGTAAACCTTGTCCCCGCTATATAACTGGCTGCCCCCATGCCAAAAGCATAGTAAGCATCATTGCGCCAATAAACCTGATTATGCCGACAAGTCATTAGTGGAGAGCCAGCAACCTCAGAAGCAAACCGGGCATAATTAGAAATTTCATAATGCTGATAGCCCACCGCCGTTAGAGCAATTTGCGCTTCCCGATACATTTGCGCCGTAGTCTCATCACTCGGCAACGGTAAACAGTCTGGCTTGTACTGCTTAGCAAACGGAGTCTGAGCCTCCACAATCAGGTCATAAACCGAAATATGACTAGGATTTACCTCGATCGATCGCGCCAAAGACTCTTGCCACATGGCCATGGTTTGCTGAGGCAAACCCGAAATCAAATCTAAACTCCAGTTAGTAATAGAAGACTGCTGGATGATTTCGATCGACCTCTCAATATCGGCCACATTATGCGATCGACCACAGAGCTGTAACAGTTCATCCTGCCAAGCCTGCACCCCCATACTCACCCGATTCACTCCGGCAGCCGCATAAGCTGCGAGCTGTTCCAAATCAAAAGTCCCCGGATCAATTTCCATGGAAATCTCCGCGTCGGGAGAGATACCAATGTGCTGCTCGATCGCCGTCAAAATCTGCGTCAACTGCGCTGGACTTAGTAACGAAGGAGTCCCCCCACCAAAAAACACCGTTTGCAACAGATCGTGTTTGTACTCCGATCTGCCCTGAAGACCCACCAACCCAATCTCACGACACAAAACTTCCACATAGGTCTGTACCATCTGGGAATTCTCCCCCCGTCGCTGGTCGCCCACTACATACACCGGAAAATCGCAGTAGTAGCAGCGGCGACGACAAAAAGGAATGTGCAAATAGGCGGCAGTAATCAGGTTAAATCCTCATTTGTTTCAACACTGGCACGCAAATCAAAGCTATTAATATAGTTTACTGGCTGCCCAGGATCAAAGCTCACTTTATCGATGAAAGCAGTGGTACTCTCTTTGCGAGAAGCTTCTTGAGGAATACTCAAACCTACCGCCTTAGCAACTTCTTTATAAGCATCCATGCTATAGGCAGCATTGATCATATCCTCGGCATTTTTAGGATACTCCGCCAAGTTTAACTGACCCCAGCGCACCATTTGAGTCAACACCCACACCGCATGAGACTTCCAGAGGAAGTTAGCATGGTTTGGCTCACTCAAATAATTTGTTTTATCCACGTAGTGGAAAATATGAAAATCAGTCATTGGCACTTTGATCGACTGCTTCGGATCGATCGACTCATATTGATAGGTGCCAGTTAACAAAGCCTTGACGCTTTTAGCATCAGCTCCGGGCAGATACTCTGGCTTCACTAACTGCTGTGCCAAATTAATCGGAGTTTTTTCTTCTTCTTTGCGGAAACGCTCCAAATCGCAGAACTGACAGGCTGCTAGCACTGAAGCAATTACTGCCTTAGTCCCGATCGGGTTTTGTTTTGCCCAGGCCGCTGTGGTAGTCAAAATTTTATCGGGATGCCCTCGCCAGATATCTCGGTTGACATAGCTAGTAAAGCCTAACTTGGCCTTAATAAGCTGCTGCTGTACAGATTCTTCGGTGACATATGCTTCTACCTTGCCAGACTGTAAACCCGCCCGCAGATCTTTTTCATTCATTACCTGAAACTTAAAGGATCGATCGGGTGCCAGTTGCATGGTAGCCAGCCAATAACGCGCCAAATAGTGCGACATGCTGGCCGGGTGATCGATCGCAAAAATCGGCATCCCACCACTGTCTTTTTCTTGATCTTTTTCGTTTTTATCCTTATCTTTCTTGTTCTTATCTGGCTCCTTCGCCGCCACGTTTTTACGACCGCGCATGTAGCCGTTGTACAGCTCACTATACTCTCGGCGATAATTAAACTTGGTACTGGGTCGCAGTCCCTTATCCCAAAGTTTTTTGCTCATGCCCACACTACCGCCATTTAGGTTTAAACCCATCAGAGCAATCAGTGGTGACTTGTCTTTACTAACCTGCGACCACAACGGTAGGGCAAAAGGTGCTTCGGCCACATCTACTTTACCTTTGGCCAAACCTTCTTTCATGGCATCCCAGGTCTCAAATTTAACCAGGTTGACATTCAAGCCTTGCTCTTTGAAAAAGCCTTTATCTTTAGCCACAATTAGAGGCAGGCATTCGATCGACGGCACAAAGCCAATATTAATATCTTTCTTTTCTGGTTGACCAAAAGCCACTGGTTTAGCTTGGTTAACAGTTTTACTGCAAGCGGCAAAAACCAAACTAGCAGTGGAAAGGGTGACGTACTGTAAAAATTGTCTACGCTTCATGAGTGGCTAGCTAGGCGCTGCTAGCATCGGTGATGGTTGATTCTCGCCAAAACGAGCGAGTTCAAATCCTACCTTATTGCAGGTTCCACAATCAAGACTACAATTTTGATGCTTAAATGTATTTGGGGTTAATTGTTGCCAATTCTAGAAAAAATTTTAGAGGTCAGGGAATGCAGAGATATTGGTGGTGGCTAGCCGGGGGATGCCCCATAATTTGCTGGGTTGGCTGCTTGGCATTATTGAATAAGCTAGCCTATGGATTGCCCGCCGCTGGACCATTATCGATATTAGATGCCGTTGGCATCGATGCCCGCAGGTTACATGGCTATCCTTTTTATTTAACTGGTAAAAAGATTGCGATCGGTCAAGTTGAACTGGGTCGTCCGGCAGCATTTCGGATCGATAAAGCGGCCTCAACTTTTACAGTATTGCAGCTAGAACAAGTTTTTTTTCAAGATAAAGCTGCTGAATCTAATACTTTAGTAGACAAACATGCCACCATGGTAGCCAATGTGATGATTTCTAAAGACAAAGCTCGGCCAGGGGTTTCTCCTGATGCTCGCTTGTACGCTACCGCCGTAGGTCTATCTCGTCAGACTAATCAGGCTAAAGAATGTATGGCTAGTCAATTTATTGCCCAACAAAATGGCGGTGATGTACGCGCGATTAACTATAGCTTTGGTGATCCCCTGGGCAAGCCACCCAGATCGCGAGAATTGCTCGATGGTAACGCCTTATTCACTCAATGTTTAGACTGGGTATCGCGGGTTCATAACGTGCTGCCAGTAGTAGCTGGCAATCAAGGACGTGGGGGGATTCCGATTCCAACCGATAACTATAATGGGGTAAATGTGGCTTACTCTGCTCAACGAGATGGCGTTTTTCGCAAGGTGGATTTTGCCAATCTCAGTGAGCAACCAGTGGGGACAGCTAAAAAAATCGGCGGCAAAGAAATTAATATTAATGATCGTCGATCGATCGGTATCTTAGCTCCCGGTACTGGCTTTACCCTTTACGATTTAGATGGTAAGGTGATCAAAATTAACGGCACCAGTTTTGCCACCCCTCAAGTCACCAGCACCGTGGCTTTACTCCAAGAATATGGCGATCGACAGCTAAGAACAGCCAGTAAAACCAATAAATTAAGCGCTGATCCTCTCCAACCGCTGGGCACTGACAATCAACATTGGGGCTTAGCCGCTCGTCAACATGAGGTGATGAAAGCAGTAATTCTCAATGCTGCTGATAAAATTCAAGACCTTGGCAATGGTCTGCGGCTAGGCATGGCTCGTACAGTATTGACCAAAACTAACAAAACTTGGTTAGACAGTGAAGCATTTCAAGATCCCAAACATCCTTTAGACTACCAAATGGGCACAGGACATTTGAATGCTTTCCGCGCTTACCAACAGTTTCAACCTGGTCAATGGTCGCCAAATACAGCGATACCAGCGATCGGCTGGGACTACAACCAAGTCACCACTTATCGTGATTACCAGTTCGATAGTCCATTACAAGCTGGTAGTTTTGTCTCAATTACTCTAGCTTGGGATCGGCAAGTGGAATTGTTAGACAGCAACAAAAATAATGAATTCGATGAGGGTGAAAGCTTTCTCGATCGAGGGTTAAACAACTTGGATATTTACTTGATGCGCTCTACTGATCATGATATCGGTCAAAGTATTTGGTCTTCTACTAGCAACGTGGATAGTACCGAACATATTTTTCGACAGATTCCGAGTAATGGCAAGTATAAAATTCGGGTACAGACCAGAGATCGACTAAATTTGGCCAGTCAACCCTATGCCTTGGCTTGGTGGACTATGCCGGAAGCAAAACCAGCAGCTATAAAATGAGTATGCCTAACGTAACTTTAGTGACCGGTGCCGCTCGATCGGGTAAAAGCGAGTGGGCGGAGCGCTTGGCTGTTAAATCTGACCTCCAGGTAGTCTATGTGGCTACAGCTAAGATTGATCCTACCGATGTAGAATGGCAGGTGCGGATCGGCCAGCACCGCCAGCGTCGCCCGTTAGATTGGCAGATTATTGAAGGAGCTGCAAATTTAACCGAGATTATTACTACTGCTCGCCCTGGTCAATGTTTGTTAATTGATTCTTTAGGAACTTGGGTCGCCAATTTTTTAGAAGATCCTGAGGAGGTATGGCTATTAGAGCAAGCAAAACTCTTGAATAGCTTAAGATCTCCATCGGCTATGGTGGTTGTAGTCGCCGAAGAAACCGGTTGGGGTGTAGTGCCTGCTTATGCCTTGGGTCGGCTATTTCGCGATCGGCTGGGAACGCTGACTAGAAAAATTGGCTCGATCGCTGATCCTGTATATTTAGTGACTGCTGGCCGAGTGCTGAATCTAGCTCAGCTTGGAGAGTCTTTAGATTCCCAAGATTAGGCTCGCAGGTGGGTATTTTTCTCATGCCAGCGCAACCCAATAATGGCAGCAGTATAAAACATGTATCCCGGCTCTTCCATCTGGGTAAAGATAAAACCAAAACCAGCTACGCTCAATAATAAGAAGCGAGAAAAATTATCCACACAAATATAGCGCCAAATAATCAAACCTAGCAGCAAATAAGCACCCAAGCCAGCAAAGCCTAAGTCGCCCCAAATCCCCGCCCAAAAAAACAGAGGACAAAACATCGTAGATTCTAAGGCCAACCAACTACCGAAGTATGCCTCTAGCAAAGCGTTGCTAGCTGGATGAATAGTAGCTCCCAATGGACCTAAAATCGCCCAGTTTTCTTTTAGAAGCCAGCCGCCCAAACGCCCTGCGGTATGGCCGGGGCCAAGTCCTAAAACCCAATTTAGTGATGAATGATAGAACCGAGGAATCATGTTGAAAGCGATCGGTTTAATGCGCGTAGCTTCCCCATTGGGGCCGTAAACTCCATCTTTATTTAGATAGTTTTTAAAAGCATCGAAAGCTTCTAGATTTTGTACACACCAAGAAAAAATGACCACAGATAAAATGATTAAGATGATGTAGCCTAAAGTTTTTTCTAGATCTTTTATAGTTAAGGTAACTAACAAGATCCAAGCAAATAGCAGAGCAAACAGCACCTGCTTTGAATCAGACAACTGGAGCTGAAGGACTGCTCCCCCAACAGCCAAATATCGCAACCAGATAGGAAGTTCTTTAGCATACATCAAGCAATATATACCAAAATAAATTGAGACTGTTGCAGAAACATAGTTGCCAGCCCCAGACACAAAAAATACTCCAGCCATCCCATCTGTTTCATCTAAACTGCCCGCCGATATTTTGCGAAACTTGAGTAGCGGCCATTGCATAAAGGCCAGTGCCATGTTAATCCAAGAAGAATTAATCATCCAGGTTCTAAAATACTCAAAGCTTTTAACAGACATGGGTATACAAATGATCGATAGGAGCAGCATGAATGGCTCCCCTAGGAGCAAAAAATCAAAAATGATGTTGACGTATCCAGCATTATTAATCAAAGCACTGGCAATCATCGATGCCAAAAAAATCAGCAGCCCCGCCAACAACATCCAAACGATTGCAACCTGACGAGGATTTTTTGGACGGGAGCTAGTAAGAATCATAAATGTTGTCACCGGTACAATCAAAAAGTGCAAATGATTTAGTACCGATGGCAAACGAGTCATAGAGCAGATAACCCGAGAGTAAAAAGCCGAAGAAAATGCTCCGATCGCTAGCGTGCTTCCTTTGTATAGCCCCTTTCTGTTTGGCCTCTCTGCTTTAATATACATACTGCAATAATTTGGTTAAAAATTAACTGATTTGCCAGAGTTCATAGAACTTGAACTAGGTTGTTTTAGCTGATTCCTGATAACTAGGCACATCTAAATTCATTTGACCTCGCTTTGCATTATTCACAAGATTGGAGTAAAAATGTAAATATTGGTTGGTGATTTTTGGTCTTGAAAACTTCGCAGATTTACTAGCTACTAGCGGTTTTTTAAGCACCTGAGAAATAGCTTGGGCAAGATTCCCGATCGGGTTATCTTGCAGTGAAAAATATACACACTCATCTGAGCCAATCTCTTTGAAAATCGGGATGTCAGAACAGACTACCTTGCAAGATAAATGCATTGCTTCGGCTAGGGGCAAGCAAAAACCTTCTATAGAAGATGGCATAATGAAAGACTGACATTGTTGATATAGCCAACTTAATTCACCGTCATTAATTGAAGAAAGGAGCTGAATATTGTCTTGTAATTTCAAGTCCGCAATCTGACGGATTAGATTTTCTGTTTCGGGGCCTTGACTACCTACTAATACCAACTTGGTTGCAGCATCAATCTTTTTCATTCGCAGCAAAAATCCATAGGAATAAATTAGCAGGTCTAAATTTTTATTCTTTCGATGTTGAGCCACGCTTAATAAAAAAGGAATACTTTCTTTATCCCTAAAGACTCTAGGAGCTTCTGGCTGGACTGCTTTGAAATCTACAACGTTGTAGATCACGGTAGATTCTTGTTGAACAGGAAGCTGTGGAAAGAAGAACTGAAGCCGATCCAAGCTAGTTTGAGAAACACAGGTTAAGGCATCACTTTGTCCCACACACTGTTTTAGGAATAAGCGGTTAAAGCTGGCTTGGATTTTACCAAAATTTTCGGGAAGTTCATAGGGATATAAATCATGAATAGTAGAAAGTACCGGGCAAGGAAAGAAGGAACGCAAAAATGGCAGCGGAAAAGATAAATGAACTAAATCTGGGCTGAGCTGGTGAGCTAATTTAGGTAATCCTAACAAAAACCAGCTATTTCTAGATAAAGAGTTGTTTTTGATATCAACGCTAACTATATTTATTTTGTGAAAGCAGAGGTTAAAAGCAGTTTCAAAATATTCGCGCTGCCAAGATCCAACTATTAATGTCACTTTTGCGATTTCTGAAGTATCTGCCAGACATTCAGCCAAATTAGCGGCATATCGACACACCCCAGTTGGTTTTGAGGCTCTATGTAAAGCAGAAATTAAAATATGCATATTAATTACCGGGTTGTTTTGGTGCTGTTGATATGGGGTTAATTCAGAAATTCAATCGAAAATTCAAACCTGTGCTGCGATTTTTTCGTAAATGTGTGCAAACTGTTTACCTTTAGCTTCCCAGCTATAAAATTCCCTTACTCTCTGCTGTCCCACTCGCCCCATTTGTAAGCACAAATGGTGATTAATGGCCAAATGTACCATGGCTGCCGATAGCTCATTGACCGATTGGCTGGGGTTAGATGCGGATACTTTAATGCCAGTCTCTGGTTTGACTTGGGCTGCCGGCCCTCCTAAATCTAGGCAAATCACTGGTCGGCCAGCAGCCATTGCTTCTAAACAAACGCCTGCTCCTGAGTCGTGTAAACTGGGGTGAACTAAAACCGAACAATCGCCTAATTTAGTTAGTACTTCTTTTCTAGGCAGCAAACCAAAAAACTTCACTTGATGGGCAATGCCTAAATTCAGAGCTAAGTCTTGGAGGCGCTGCCTTTCGGCACCTTCCCCCAAAACCCAATATTCAGCAGTTATCAGATTGGCTTTCGCAAAAGCTCGTAAACCCAAGTGTAAGCCTTTCCAATGCAACAGCCGCGCAATGCTAATAAATCTGACCGGTGTAGCTGGTGGCGGTGGACATTGGGCCAGTAGTTCTATTTCTTCTGGCAATAGACCGATCGCTGAGTGTATTTGTATCCAGGGAGCTTGCAATTTACCAACTCTATTAGCAGTGTCAACTGTAGTGGTATAGGCGATCTTACTATGTTGGGCGGTCATCCGAGTAAATATATCTAGCTCTCCAATTGACCTAGAGACTAACCGAGCAACTTCATAAAGCTTATTTTTCCAATTAAAGTCAGACCAAAATGCCAGAGGAGCTGATTCTCCACCACCCACCGGTCCCCAGACGAAAGGCACTGGCAGCAAAGACAAAAAGCTAGGGCAAGAGTACTTAACAAATGTGACGTGATGAATAGCATCAAAATTGATTTCTTGATGTAATTTTTTACCTACAAAATACGCTTGAATTTGCCAAAAATAATAATGTAATTGCATTGCTCCTGATTGTCCCCAACGCAGGCTATTCTGCCAAAATGGTAATGTGAAGTAAACAAAGTGCAAATTTGGTACAGGTCGAATTGCCAACTCTGCTTCGATCGCTGCTTTGCTTTCATCTGGTCGAGTCAATACCCATACTTCATGATGATAGCAACTTCTCGCACTACATTCCAACCA
>JAAFHZ010000098.1 GCA_013297675.1 Synechococcales cyanobacterium bin59.metabat.ball.084
TCTGCTTCCACTCAATTAACCCATAGCCCCCATCATTAAAAATCAACGTTACAAAAGGCGTATTCAACCGCAGCGCCGTCTCTAACTCCTGCATATTCATCATAAAACCCCCGTCCCCGGTTGCCGCTACCACCTTTCGATCGGGGTACACCAACTTAGCGGCGATCGCTCCCGGAATCGCAATACCCATCGCTGCAAAACCATTAGAAATCAAACAAGTATTAGGTTTAGCACAATGATAATGCCGAGCAATCCACATCTTATGAGCGCCCACATCTGAAATCAAAATATCGTCATCCCCCAACACCTGCCGCAGATCATAAATTAACTTCTGGGGACGAATCGGAAACCCCTGATCCGCCGCGTACTGCTCATAATCTGCCCGAATCTCGTCTCGCAGCGAAAGCGCATAAGGTTTAATTGTCGGTGCTGGCAACTTCTCACATCGTTGCAAAATCTCTTTCAGCGAATCAGCAATATCGCCCACCACTTCCTCTAAAGGAATATAGCTACTATCAATCTCTGCGGGAACCTCCGCAATATGTACGATCGGGATATCCCCATTCGGATTCCACTTTTTCGGCGAATACTCAATCAAATCGTAGCCCACCGCAATCACCAAATCAGCCCGATCGAACCCACAGCTAATATAGTCCCGCTGCTGTAAACCTACCGCCCACAGCGCCAAAGGATGAGTATAAGGAATCACCCCCTTGCCCATAAAAGTATTCACCACCGGCAAATTCAGCGCCGTGGCCAACTCCGTCAGTGCCTCACTGGCCTGGGAGCGAATTGCCCCATTGCCCACCAACACGATCGGATTTTTAGCCTGAGCAATAATCTCTGCTGCCCGATCGAGACTGGCAAAAGAAGCATAGACCCGATGCAAACCATTATTATGTAGTGGTTTCACCGTCACCGGCATCGCCGCGACATTTTCGGGCACATCGATATGCACCGCTCCGGGCTTCTCGGTTTGCGCCACCTGAAAAGCTTTCCGCACAATTTCCGCAGTGCTATTGGGCTGCACAATTTGCTTGCTCCACTTGGTAATCGGTGCAAACATCGCCACTAAATCTAGATACTGGTGCGACAAAATGTGCATTCGATCGGTGCTCACCTGTCCAGTAATCGCAATCAGCGGTGCCCCATCTAAATTGGCATCTGCTACACCGGTCATCAAATTAGTTGCTCCTGGCCCCAAAGTAGATAGACAGACCCCCGCTTTGCCAGTCAAACGCCCATACACATCGGCCATAAAAGCCGCACCCTGTTCGTGACGACAAGTTACAAATTGAATGGAAGAATCCTTCAGAGCTTCCAAAATATGCAGGTTTTCTTCACCCGGCAGACCAAAAATATACTCTACACCTTCATTTTCTAGGCATTGCACCAGTAATTCTGCGGTATTCATAGATTCCTCACTTAACCCAAATTGTTTTGATATTAACAAACTCTAAAATGCCGGGTCGTCCTAGCTCCCGACCATACCCCGATCGCTTAATTCCCCCAAAAGGCAAGCGCGG
Source organism: Synechococcales cyanobacterium bin59.metabat.ball.084 (assembly GCA_013297675.1). Lineage (GTDB taxonomy): Bacteria > Cyanobacteriota > Cyanobacteriia > Cyanobacteriales > Chamaesiphonaceae > JAAFHZ01. The sequence continues at coordinate 1,527 of JAAFHZ010000098.1, forward strand.
ATCGGACTTCACCATGCCATTGATAAAAACTGCGCCAGATTCCAATTCTCGGATCAAGCGCTGCTGTTCGGCAGCATCCTGAGTCCAGGCACTAGCGCCCAACCCAAACGGACTATCGTTAGCCAAAGCGATCGCCTCATCTAAATCTGACACCGTAAACAGCAGAGCCACCGGCCCGAAAAATTCATCTCGGTAGGTAGCACAAGTGGGTGGGATATTCTTCAGAATAGTTGGTTCATAAAAATAGCCCGGTAACTCAGACCACTTTTTGCCCCCAATTAAACATTCTGCACCCCCGGTGATCGAAGCCTGCACTTGTCGATCGATCTCCGCGCAGCCCGCCAAGGTAGCCAGCGGGCCAACATTAGTCTGCTTGTCTAACGGATCACCGATTTGGAGCTGGCTAAATGCCTGCACAAACTTACTAGTAAAAGCAGCAGCGATCGATTCCACCACAATAAAACGTTTGGCCGCAATGCAAGATTGACCATTATTCAGCATCCGCGCTTTCACTGCTACTGCCACCGCTTCATCTAAATCTGCGCTCGTCGTCACAATAAACGGATCACTACCGCCCAGCTCCAGCACGGTTTTTTTCAAAACTTTCCCCGCCGCCTGAGCTAAACTGATTCCGGCTGGCTCACTGCCCGTCAGAGTAGCTGCTTTCACTTGGGGCGCACTGATCACCAGTTCCACCTGAGGGGCGGAGATCAGTAAGGTCTGAAATACTCCTGGTGGGAAACCTGCTTTGAGAAAAATCTCTTCGATCGTGATCGCACATTGGGGCACATTAGAAGCATGTTTCAGCAAGGCCACATTCCCGGCCATCAAAGTAGGAGCAGCAAACCGGAACACCTGCCAGAAAGGGAAATTCCAAGGCATCACTGCTAAAATCGCCCCTAAAGGCTGATACTCTAACCAGGATTCGCTGGCATCGGTGCTGCATTTTTCCGGCGCTAAAAACTCGGCACCATGGTCGGCATAGTATTCACATACCGAGGCACATTTTTGCACTTCGGCAATCGCCTGTTCGATCGGCTTGCCCATCTCCAAAGTCATCAGCTTTGCCCAGGCCAAGGACTGCTGCTCGTCTCGCAAAAGTTCAGCAGCCCGGTGCAGCCAAGCACTGCGCTGCGCCCAGGTGGTCTGACGATATTTTTGAAAGGCTCGATCGGCCTCTAAAATCTTGATTTGCAAGATCTCATTGCTGAGAGCAGAGAAAGTTTTAAGCTGTTGACCGGTCGCGGGATTAGTGCTGGTAATGCTCATAGGTATAAATTACCGCTTAGAGATAACCTGAATGTGCTACTTCGATCGTGGCAAACTTTGGTGCTGGAACACCCAAATACTCAAGAAACATGACGAAAATTTACATTTATGCAGTACCGTAAGGATTTTAAGATCGCCCACAGATAGTTTAAGTTTTAATCTACTCTTGAGATGCTGGAGGCTGCTATCGAGAGCCAAACCAACCAGTCACCAGCTCAACTTTTCATCCAGTGTCTCCATCAATAATCGGCAGCATCACCCGAAACCGAGAACCAGTATCAACTTGACTCACCACCGAAATCGACCCCCCGCAGCGCAATAAAATTTGTTGTACCACAGTCAAACCTAAGCCAGCATAGCTCACCTGATTTTCTGGGGGCAAATTGCGACCACGATAAAATCGATCGAAGATCTTGGGCAAATCGGCGCTAGGAATTCCCACCCCATTGTCTCTAAACTCTAACTGCACATAGTTATTTTGCACTGCACCATAAATAGAGATCGCTCCCCCCCGCAGAGTAAACTTCAAGGAATTATCTAACAAATTCATTGCAACTTGCTTCAACCAAGCCTCCGAGCAGCTCACCAAAGGCAGAGGCAAATCAGTAGGTAAATGACAAGATAACGAAATTTCTCGCTCTCCAGCCAACGGCTGAAAAGTCCCCAATACCGTCTGGAGAATTTCAGTCACATTGGCCTGACCACTGAGAGACTGCTTTTCTATTTCCAACAACCGAGCAGTACCATCCAACAAAGCATTCTGGCGATTACACTCCCCCCGAATCATCTCTAAATACTTCGATCGCTGAGTCGGTTTCAAATTAGGTGAATCTAACAGTGAAAGCGCCGTTTTAATCGTAGTAATTGGTGCTCGCAGCTCCCTAAAGAGATCATCGATCGCCTCAGCAGTCGATGATCCCTCTTCGGTCAGTTCAGCAGATGAGGGAGTTACATTACTCATGGTCTGGCAGCGAGAGCGGCACGAGCTTGCTCCCGATCATCAAAATGAATCTTTTCGGTACCAATAATTTGATAATCTTCATGACCTTTTCCAGCAATTAGCACCCCATCGCCGGGCTGTGCTTCCCGAATCGCCTTAGAGATCGCCTCTGCTCGATCGGCAATCACCTGAATCGGTCGATCGCCCGGAATTCCGGCTACCACATCCGCCAAAATAGTCTCCGGGTTCTCGGTACGGGGGTTATCGGAAGTTACTATCACCTGATCAGCTAGATCTGAGGCAATTTTACCCATCAACGGGCGCTTGGTGCGATCTCGATCGCCACCACAGCCAAACACACAAATCATCTGGCCACTAATAAACGGCCGCGCCGCTTTCAGCAAGTTCTCCAAACTATCTGGGGTATGAGCATAGTCTACGATGGCACTAATTTGTTGAGTATCAGAAACCTTCACCTGCTCCATCCGCCCTGGCACACCCGGAAAATTGGCCACAGATGCCACGATACTATCCAAATCTATCCCTAAATGCAGAGCACAGCCCACCGCCGCCAAAACGTTCGCTAAGTTATAGTCGCCAACCAATGGAGAACTGAAAGGTCGATCGCCTAATGGAGTATGCAGAGTACCCGCAACGCCCGTCGGAGAATAGGTCAAGTTATCAGTCCACAAATCTGCCTGCGGATTTTTAGCGCTATAGCTCCAAACTCTTTCTGGGGGCAAACCAGCAATTAACCTCTGACCATAAGCATCATCAAAATTGATAATGCCCCGCCCCTGCAAATACTCTGAGGAAAAGAGCAAAGCCTTAGCCTGAAAATAAGTCTCCATATCCTGGTGATAATCCAGGTGGTCTTGAGTGAGGTTAGTAAATACCCCAAGCTCAAATGCACAAGATTTGGCACGACCTTGATCAAGCGCGTGAGAACTGACTTCCATCAAAGCAACCTGACAACCGGCTTTTACAGCCTCCGATAGCTGCTGCTGAAGATCCACCGCAAACGGTGTGGTGTGGGTAGCCACTTTTTGGTAGCCCTGCCACCGGGTATACAGAGTTCCTAATAAAGCCGTAGATTGATGGTCAGCCAACAAATATTCAATGATGTGTGTGGTAGTAGTTTTACCGTTAGTGCCAGTTACCCCCACCATCTGTAACGTCTGAGCGGGGTAATTATAAAAAGCCGCTGCCAAATCAGCGCTAGTCTGAATCATATTCTCGGCAGTAGCCACACAGGCATCTTTAATCGGCTGAGTTGTGGCTGCTGCATTAGAAATCACTGCCGCCGTGGCTCCACTCTCGATCGCCCCCGGCCAAAATTCGCCTCCGTCTACCCGAGTACCGGGCATTCCAATAAACAGATCTCCGGCTCCGCAGGCGTGAGAGTTGGTTTTGAGTCCGGTGATCTCGGCATCTAGGGCTGGATGGGTGGGCAGATGCTGGATGCTAGAGACTTTCGATAGCAATTCGCGCAGTTTCATAATTCTAAGGAGGCGTTCCTGAATAACCTAGGGCTTATTGTGCCCTATTTTTGCCGCTTGTAAAAACTTGATTAATATTACTATCTGAAAGAAACTGTACTTCAGCAGCAATCGCTTTTCGTATCCAGTCTTCTAGTTTAAGATGTGGTTTGGATTTTTAACCATTATCTGCTGGCACCAAATCCAGAAACAACGCAAAGAAAACACCAGCCGATTAGGGAGAAGATCGGCTGGTGCTTCAATAACCTACAAAATCATTGGCAAGATTACTAACGTGGACTCATATGTAAGCGATTACCAATACCAGGATTAATCAAAGAAGCTAGCTCTTTTTTCGGCATCTTGCCTAAAAAAGCCTGTAACTCAGTACCATTGAATTTGTAATTGTACTCCCCCCCAAGTTTCAAGATTTCATCAATATCTGTAGCTAGATGGGTTCTTAACTGCAAGGCTTCGTCTTCTTTAACCACATCAAAGAAATCAACAACATTTTTCATAGTCATAAAGCTACCTTCTTTACTAAAAAATAGATGAAATTAATCCTCACCCAACTAGTCTAGTAGGCTCACCGTTGTTATCCAAAGGTTAAACATTTGGCTCAGCTTGCCTGGAGGCAAGCGGTTTGATCGATCGGCTAGTACCTTTAATCATAAATTTTCCTTTGCCAAAGGAATAAAATCCAGATAAATCTTAATGGACAAAAAGTGAAGCCACTCCTCAACAGTGGGCTGCCTTACGGCAAAGAATGATCGATAGTTCTGCTGCTTAAGCTAGTTTTATCTTGGAGTTCACACTAGATCTGCCTATCTAGACATATTTGGTGTAACAATATGGGGGAAGCTCTCAAAGTTTCGACGCACCCAATCCATACCTACTTCATTATTGAGCTTGATTTTCTGAGGGATGTCTGCATATATTTTGTGCAGAATATCAGCATCCTGCTGAATTACAGTATCTACAAGTTTCAGCACGCTCGATCGCAGCATCTTTAAAGCCATGTTACCCAGGGCACCGTTGGTTTGACCATAGACCAAAACATAGGTGCGAGTATGAGTTGCCGATTCGGGCACAAAAATGTGGCATTGTTTAATTTTGCCAAAAAAAGTAGTGCCATGAAATAGCACCATCATCGGGAAGAAATTTTCTAAATGCGCCTCTATCACCTTGGGCATTGCTAATAGTGCCGGATTCGCCAAAATATCTTTGGTGCTAGTTTGAGCACGCGGCATTCGATAGTAAGCGTGGGAGTGATGACCTTCATCTATAAACTTATCAAACAATACTTTTTTGATTTCAAACAAAGGACGGTGAGTACCATTTTGATGATTGTAGTCGTGCATATTTAATAACATGGGCAGTAGCTCAGTTTTGACGCTGTATTCACCAGCTACGCCAATAAATTCACTGCTTTCGGCGATTTCTTTCAAAATAGTGGGGATGGGTATTACTGGCTCATGATCGCCATAGGACCAAATAAAATCTCCGTGAATAATGAGTTTTAGCGGTTGTAGTTGAGGCAAGGTTTCTTTGCCAGAACCCGGTAAAACAGTGCAGCCTGCGCTATTAAATTGCAGCGCATGAAAAGGACAAACTACTTTGCCTCGATCGCACCAGCCTTCCGATAACATTGCGCCCATGTGAGGACAAGCATCAGGTAGAGCTTGCGCTTCGCCATTTTCATCTAGCCACAGCACATAATCATGACCCTGCAAAGAAATTTTCTGAGGTTTATCTTGCTGCAACATCGATTTGTGAGCTAATAACCAAGGCGCACCGGGCAACATAGATGGCATAAGATTCTCCGTGGCAGTAAAATAAAATTATGAAAAGTCAGTAGTGGCTTTATTCAGTCCCAATCTTTTCTCCATATTATGTTAAAAAGATCCCAAAAGAAATGAGCCTAGAAGGGTTCTAGACTCATTTCTTTGGTAGAAATTTCAATAGTTTAGGTGTAATGAAAAACAATAGGGATATCTAACTTTGGAAACCGCAGGCCGAACAGAGGTTTTAGTGATTTTGACTTGGCTGATATCCTCAATAAATGTGGGTATAAGGCCATCTGGTTGCTTTGCTCGGGTAATTGCGTAGAACCTAAAACTTGGCGGACATCTAGTTTTGGTTCGGGGGGCGAAAACCAGTTTTCTTTGCTGGCTGATGTCTGTATTTAGAATAACACTACAAAATATCTGGGAACCGATTGTTTACAAAGCTTGAATATCAACTTGGGAGAGAATTTTATCTTCACAGGCAGTTTTGGAGAGCAATCGCGGCTTCGGCGGCTGTGGCATAGCGTTCACTAGCTCGATCGGCAGAGATTTTGTGAATCACGTCGGCCAACTTGGGTGTAATCGTGGGCACATTCTTGACCGAAAACTCATAGCCCTTGGCGGTGAGGGTCAAATACTTGCTGGGGTTTTCGCCCGTGACCAAAAATAAGATAGTCGGACCCAAAGCATAAAGATCAGACTGGGTGACTGGCTTGCCCTGATTTTGCTCGGGAGCCATATAGTCTGGGGCACCAATGCGGGTACTGCCTAGCGAGCCACTTTCTTTTACTGCGCCAAAGTCAATCAAAAAAATCTGTTGCCCCACATTGCTCACCAACAAATTGGCTGGTTTTACGTCGCGATGAATTAACGGCGGTCGCTGGCTGTGGATATAGGTCAAAATTTCACAGAGTTGCAGCATCCAGGCAATCGCCTGCTGGAGAGTGACGGGGCCTTTGCTGATGATATAGCGCTCCAAATCTTGGCCATGCACCAAATCCATGGCCAAATAGCGTTTGCCTCCCTCCGTAAAGAAATCCTGGTAGCGGGGAATGCCCACATGCTGCAATGTGCTTAAAATTTTTGCTTCCCGCTCAAACAGCTCTTGAGCTTTGGTATTTTTAGCCACATCGGCATTCATTTCTTTCAATACCAGCATTTTTTGCTGATTCCAAGCCAAATAGGTGCTACCCATACCGCCTTGACCCAACGGCTTGAGGATTTGGTAATCTCGGATAGTTTTGACCACTACAACCGGCTGTCCACAGTGAATGCAAAACAGTCGATCGGGGGTGTTACCCTGATGTTGACAGTGGACAGCTCCAATCACCTCAAATCTTAAAATAGGGCCACCAATACCCAATTGCAGCATATTGCCGCTGATCAGAGTTGCTCGATCGACCTTCTGGCCATTTACAAAAGTACCGTTGGTACCATGACTAGTTAGCTGCCACTGGCTGTTAGCTTGCAGATCGGCATGAAAACGCGAGACCAACGGATCATTAATTACTACCTGATTTTCTGGGTCGCGGCCAATCCGAATATGGCTAGATTGATCAAACTGCCAATTTTTAATAAAGGTCTTACCAGTAGCATCAAATAGAGAAATAATTAACATTAGTCACTTGTTGCTGGGTTACTTCCCAACCTGAATGCGCACGGCGATCGCTGTAATGTTGTCGTGGCCATTGTAGCCGTTGGCAAACTCAACTAGTTGCTTCACTCCTTGATGAACCGAAATTTGTCGGTTAACCAATGGCCGCAGTAGCATTTCACCATTTTCTTCCACCAAGTCTCGATCGGTCAAACCATCAGAAGCAATCAAAATCAGGGTGTCTTCCCGCAGGCTAAAGATTTGCACATCTGGTGAAATAGCCGACTGGTCACGAGGCCCGATCGCCTGGGTGAGCTGATAAGCATCAGGGCGGCCATAGGCAATTTCTGGCTCCACGCCCCGCAGCATTTCTCTTTGACCCACTTCGTGGTCGAGGGTAATTTGCACCGGCTGACTGCTAGCTTCGAGTAAGTAACAGCGGGAGTCTCCCACGTGGGCGATCGCTACCTGATTATCTTGAAGCATCACCATTACTAGAGTGGTACCCATGCGACCACTACCCGAAGAAGAGTTGCCCTGATTGACTTCAAATAAAGCTTGGTTGGCATAGTGAATCGCCGCGATAATTTCTTCTTCACCGGGCAAAACATCATCATGCCAATTGGTTTCCCAATATTCTTTGAGCTTATCGATCGTCATTTTACTGGCAACTTCACCAGCCGCATGACCACCCATACCATCACACAAAATATACAGTCCTCGGCCAACAATGGTCTGGCCTGCGGGGCTTTGACATTGAGTAAAGCTGCTATCAATACTGTAATAGTCTTCGTTGTGCTCACGCTGTCTACCGACATCGGTAGCCGCAGCAGCTTCTACGCCCAACAACCGGGGAGCTAAAAACAGCGAGGTAGTAGGTTCGGCAATTTCGGTAGCAGCAGTAGCCGAAAGCTGGCTGAGCCCGTGATGCAGATTATCAACAGTCAGATTTTCGGTAGCAACTAGTTCAGTGAGCGATTGCTGCCAACCCAAATCTTGAGAGTGGCCAAGCTGCTGCCAAATTTTGGCGAGGTCGTTGGGAGTGGGGGGCTGCTCACTAGGCTCATTAATTAGGCAGCGGAGATAGAGCTGTCGATCGGCGTTCAGATACAAATTATCTAGATCTAACAAGCTCGAACGCACTGACCAAGGCTTCAGGTAATTCCAAAGCTGCAACATTTCTTCTAGCCAGCCTTGCAGCTCTTTGCGAGGCAACTGGTCGTCTTGACAGATCGTGGTCAATTGTTGATGGGCAGTGGGAGCATTTAACACTAAGACACTGCGGCGTTGGTCTTTCCAGGCATCACAAAGTTGGGGAATGCTGGTTAAAGCGGGCTGAAGAGCTAAGTAGGGGCGAGCTGCCGGGTTGATGCCACCTCGCTCCCATAGCTCCCATTCGGGATAGTCGCTGGGAGTTTTACCTAAATAGGCCTTGCTGTCGATCGGCGGCTGCTGTGCCATAAATTCTTGCAGCGCAGAAGGTTGCTTGGGATGGGCATCGAGCACCTGCACTAATTTGGTATCGAGCATGGCCGGGGCAGAAGAGACAATCCGATAGCGAGAGTTGCTATCTAGAGCCAAAGTCGGCGGTACCGATGGCTCTGGTTCGTCGAGTTGCGGATTGGTGGGTTGGCCTGTTGCGTCGGCTAACTCCTCGACTACAGCCAATTTTTGAACTAACTGAAAACCACATTGCTGGCAAAAGCGGTGGTTGATGGGGTTGTGGGAGCTGCACTGGGGACAAACAAACATAGACCTGAATCTGGAGGTTGGCGGACGATCCGAAGATGACGAAAGCAGAGAGCCTGTTATTCTTTAATAGTATGCCACGGTCATTCCTCAAAGTAGCAGAGAGTTGAAAATTGTATGGAAGTTCCTTCCCTGCATCCTGACACGATCAAAGAAGTTAAAGCCAAAGCTGATATTTATGAAATAGTTTCCTCCTACGTAGTGCTCAAAAAGCAGGGGCGCGATTTTCAGGGGCTGTGTCCGTTTCATCAAGAGCGATCGCCGAGTTTTACGGTCAGTCCTAGTAAGCAAATGTATTACTGCTTTGGCTGTCAGGCCGGGGGCAATGCCGTCAAGTTTTTGATGGAGGTCAATAAGCGATCGTTTAGTGAAGTGATCTTAGATTTGGCTGGGCAGTATCAGGTGGCGGTGCGCACCCTCGCCCCCGAAAAACGCCAGGAGCTACAGCGCCAGCTTACTGAGCGGGAGCAGCTATTAGAAATTGTGGCAGTAGCAGCAAATTTTTATCAGCACGCTTTACAGCAACCGGCTGGTCAGGCGGCGTTGGCCTATTTACAAACCAAGCGTCAGCTCAGCATAGAAACTATTCGCAGCTTTCAGCTTGGCTATGCTCCCGATAGCTGGGAAACCTTGAGTCAATATTTGACTGAGGCCAAAAAATTTCCGGCCAAGCTGGTGGAGCTAGCGGGATTAATTATTCCCCGCAAAGAGGGCAGCGGCTACTTCGATCGATTTCGGCATCGGTTAATGTTGCCGATTTTTAACAGTCGGGGGCAAATTATTGGCTTTGGTGGTCGCAGCTTAGGCGACGAGCAGCCCAAGTATCTAAATTCGCCAGAGACTCCCTTGTTTGATAAAGGTAAGACTCTGTATGGTCTAGACCGAGCCGCAGCGGGCATCAAGCAAAACGATCGGGCGGTGGTAGTAGAAGGATATTTTGATGTGATCGCTTTACATACCGCTGGCATCACCGAGGCGGTGGCTTCTTTGGGTACGGCGCTGAGCAACTATCAAATCAAGCAGTTGCTGAAGCTCACTCCTGCTAAGCAAATTATTTTGAACTTTGACGCCGATCGAGCCGGAAAATTGGCTACCGAAAAGGCGATCGAAGAAGTTGCTGACCTGGCTTATCAAGGCCAAATTCAGCTCCGAGTTTTGAATTTGCCCGCAGGTAAAGATGCCGATGAGTTCTTAATTGAAAACAGCAGCGCTGCCTATCAAGATTTACTAACTCAAGCGCCGCTGTGGTTAGATTGGCAGCTCGATCGGGCAATCATTGGTGCCAATCTGCAAGATCCCCAGGGGTACCAACAGGCCATGGCTAAAAGTGTGGATATGCTGGTACAAATTACAGATGCTGCCACCCGCACCCACTATCGAGAAAAAGCGGCACAGATGCTGTGTGGTGGAGATGTCAGAGAGGTCTCGTTAGTAAGAGAGAACTTAATTACTGCCATCAATCGTCAAGAAAAAGCTATTCGCAAACCCTCGGATGTCCCGATCGAAGTAGAATATTCCACAGCTCAGCCAGCCGATGCTGTTCCCCATACCTCACTGTCGCTGCCCGAACAGCGCCGGGTAGAGCAAGCCGAAATTGTCTTGCTGCGGCTCTATCTGCATTATCCAGAGTATCGGTTAGTTATTATCGAAGCAATGGAAGAGTCAGATGTGATTTTTAGCCTGCCCCATCATCGTTTCATCTGGCAAAAAATCGTGGATGCCTGCCAGCAAGGGACGATCGATTACTCCGATCCCCAGCTAATTGGCTATTTACAAGATCTGCACGGCACACACAGCCAGGAAATGGGTCGAGTAAATCATCTTTTTCATCTAAATGAACGAACCGCTCAGGAAATTCTCCGATCCCCATTGGTGATAAGAGCAGCAGTAGCCTGCTTAGCAAAAGTTGCTTGGGAGAAACAACGCAGTGATTATTTGACCCTATGGCAAAATCCGGCGATGGCACCCGAGCGGCGACAACAATACTATGAGTTATTCTATGAAGCTCAAAGAAGGTTGCAGGCGATCGATAAACAAAGATTATTCTCTATAGCCGATCTGACGATCGGGGAGGTTTAAATGAAACTATTAACTATTTTGGCGGCTGCTTTAGCTGTGGTGACAGTGCCAGCTTGGAGCGCCAGAGCCGATTCGGCCAGTGATTTACAAAAGCTGTTGACTACCAACCGCTGCGAGGGCTGTGACCTCAGCGGGGTGAATTTAATTGGCGTTGACCTGAGCAATGCGCAGCTTCAGGGGGCAAAGCTCAATGCTGCTAACTTATCTGGGGCTGATTTGAGCGGTGCTAATTTGACGAAGGTTTCAGCGGTGGGCACCAGCTTGATGGGAGCCAATTTGCAAAAAGCCACCCTGGTAAAAGCCAGCTTGATCTATGCCAACTTGGCTCAGGCTCAGTTAAACGATGCTATCTTGCAGGGCACCGATCTACAAGGTGCTAACTTAGTGGGCGCAGATTTGAATGGCGCAAAAATTACTGAGTCTGATTTTGTGGGTGCTAATTTAGCAGAAATTAAACGCTCTCAGCCTTGGTTAGCAGCCGACAAAAATCGTTTTCAAGGTGATGTGAAGGTGCTGATTGATAGCAAACCTACTGTCATAGAAAAAGAGATTGAACCATCGCCTCCTGCCATCGCTGCTCCACCCAGCCCTTCCATCATGCAGGGAAATACTGGTACTTCTCAAAACAATACCCAGACCAATACTGTCACCGGCAACAGCACCAACAGTAACGTTCAGGGCGGCAGGGGGCGGCCTGGTAATCTAGACCAGCTTGATGGGGTCTTTGGTGGTGCAGGCAGCAATACTATCCCTGCTAATAGACCAGTGACTAGAGGCGGTCGAGATGGCAGAGTAGAATCTTTACGCAGACCCCAAAAGATTCGTCGGCGCTTTTCTATTCCGGCTTGGGTGGGCTTTACCCAAACTAGCACCACGGGCGGCGCTCGCTATCACGAACCCGATCATCCCGATGCGATTTTAGAGCTGTGGTAAGCAGATTCTATCGAAAAGTTTAAAATTATCGCCAGAATGGCACCCGATCGAGTACGATAGTACTTGCCTACTGATTTTTATAAAGCAAGTCTATGAATAGCTGCATCTTGATGGCGGAAATTGTTCAAGCTCCTGAACTGCGCTCTACCTCCGACAACCAAATGGAAATTGCTGAAATGTTTGTGCAATTTACCAACGGCAAACCCGAAAACCCCCCAGCTTTGATCAAGGTAGTAGGCTGGAACAACCTGGCGCGGGAAATTAAGGAAAAATACCGTCAGGGCGATCGGGTGATCATTGAAGGACGACTAGAAATGAACGTCACCGAAAAGCCCGAAGGCTACAAAGAAAAACGCGCCCAGCTCATCGCCTCGCGGATTCACGCCGTCACTGGGGGTGAAGATCTGCCGTCTGCTAGAGCGTCAATGCCACCGATGGCAGCTCCCATGAGCAGTCCCTCTGCACAGCCCATGGCCTCTAAAACAACTAAGGCCGCTCCAGCCAAGCCGGTAGAATCTTTTGAAGTCAGCGATGATGAAATTCCTTTTTAGCAATCTTAATGAGCTTGTGATACGAAAAAATAATGCATCTCAACAAGCAACATGGTAAAGTTGGATTGCCTAACCACCAACTTGGAGAAAATTCCTATGTCAATCCGCCTCTACATTGGCAATTTGCCGAAATCTGATGTCGAGCGCCAAGATCTACAAGCAGTATTTGCTGAAGCGGGCGAAAGTGTTTCCGCTAAGGTGATTAAAGACCGTAAGACTGGCAAATGCCGGGGCTTTGGCTTTCTGACCGTAGAAGATGAAAGTCAAGCAGATGAAATCATCGAAAAATACAATGGCGCGATGTTTCAAGAGCTGGCAATTAAATTAGAAAAAGCATTACCTAAGTCCGAAGAAGAAGAATCTGCGCCCAAGCAAGTTACTCCTCGTGGTGAAGGCCAACGCAGTGAGGGCGGTCAACGCAGTGGTGACAGATCCAAAAAAGGCGGCAGTCGCGGTGGCAATAAGTCTGGCGGCGGCGGCAACAAAACTCCAGCTACTTATACTGGTGGTGACACTACATTCCAACCCGATCCGCGCTGGGCTAACCAATTGGCCATTTTAAAGGAGCGTTTCACTGAAGTCACTACTAACCCATAATTTTTTGCGGGCAGTTCTGGTGTTCTGTGATTTTGACTCGATCCAAGTGATAGTTAGGACTGGTGTCTAAGGTTAGACACCAGTTTTTTTCGACTATTTTTGGTGCTTAAGCATCAATTGATTCACTAATATTTGCAGTGATAGAAACACCCAATAATTCTTGTAAATGTGCTTTTAGCTGTTGATTGAACTCCGATCGCCGCCCATGCTCGGGGGTTTTAACCGGTTTACGTTCGGCATCGAGCGTCCAACCATAATCGCTGCCGAGGCGCAGCTTATCTTGCCAATCGGCTACCGAAACCACCAGGTTAGGAGCTTCCGGCACACCCTGAACTTTAAAGACATAATTATAATTATTTTGGCTGGCAGCAGCGACGGTGGAAGACTGTCCAAACTTTTCGGCCAATTTAGCACCGACTTCGATCGCTAAATTGGGCTGTTCTATTTCTTCTAGGGTGCGTACCGCCAGGGTCAGGGCGAAGAAAAAATCTTCTACGGGAACAAATTCTAATTGCATGTGCTAAAAGGCTCTAATTTGGCGCTAGGCCATTATAGAACGAGGTGCGCAGGAGCATCAAAGATCCCAGAGCGTCACATATTCTTCTACAACTTCACCACCAAATCGATCGGCCAAGTTCTGAGCGGCAGCATCGAGTTCTTCGAGGGTAAAGCTATCAGGGATATTTGGCGCGGTTTTTGCTGGTGAGCTAGTAGGAGTCGGTGAAATAACTGGAATCGAGATCGATTCAGGCAGCGGCGGCACGGCATCAAATAAAGAAAGTGGTTGCGGCTCTTCGGCCACCACCTGTGGAGGTACAGCCGATTCATCATCCCAGGGTAGAGTCGTTTCTTCTTCTCCCAAGTCATTCTCAGCCTCTTCCAGAATTTCGTCATGCAAATCAGCGATGACTCTATTGCTGACCAAATTATTGACTGGTGGTGTAGAAGCCGCTGGTAAATTATCTATAACTTGTGGAATGGGTGCAGTTGGCTGTGAAGCCGCAGGAGATGGTGGTTCTGAAGTTGGTGGCGGAGTAGTTGCAGCCTTAGTCTTGGCGGTTGCGACTAGCTGGATATTTACGGCGATCGATCGGCCTAAAATATTACTGAGAGCTTTTTGCACATGGGGTTTTTGTCCTTCGGCTAGTTTGCTGAAGGTGCTGTTTTTCATGCCCACTACTGCGAGGTTTTCGTCGATCGATAGCAGCGTGCCATGGGGTGTAAACAAACCTTTGCCAGAAGGCATGAGCTGCTGTAAGACCTGCTGCCAAATACTGGGCAGATCATAAGCTTTAGCTACTGGTGCGGCTAGAATTTCGGGTTCTGGCAAGTCATCAAATAGGGGATCTGCGGCGATCTCCGGCATCGGTGCTGGAGCTGATGGATGATTACTAACTGCGGGAGCAGTTGGAGTTGCTAGAGGTTCTGGGGTTGCTGGGTGATTGCTAGCTGCTGAAGTAGCCGGAGTTGCTGGAAGTTCTGGAGTTGGATGGTTACTGGCTGCGGAGGCTTGAGTCGATCGAACTGCTGGGATGGCATGGCTAGCTGCCGTTGCATTGGTGGATGGTGCGTTGGTGGATGGCAGAGGATGATTGGCGATCGTGGACGGTGGAGAATTAGATAGGTTAGCTTGAGCCATGGGCAACAGCGAGAGCAGGGCAATTTCTAGCCATAAATGAGGCTGATTGCTGCCTTTGAGTTGGGCTTCTCCTTCTTTAAGTTTTTGTTGACCGTGGAGAATGCTGGCTAAGTCCAACTGAGCAGCCAAGGCTACGGCTTGCTGCCAGGTTTCGCTAGTCAGACTAGTTAAATCGGGTCGCTGGGGAGCAGTTTTGGCGATCGATAAATCGCGATAAAAGCCTGTCAAGTTTTGCAGCACGGTCAAAGGCTCCTTGCCTCTTTCGAGCAACTGCCGACAGCGATCGATCACTGCGGTTAAGTCTCCCTGGTGCAAAGCCCTACAGATTTCCAACAAGTCGCTTTCTGGCACCGAACCCACTAAGTCCCACACCCGATCGATGGTGACTTGTTCACCCACCAAACTGAGCTGATCTAATAAGCTCTCGGCATCGCGCAGTCCGCCCTGGGAAATCTGGGCTACTAGGCGCAAAGCGGCAGGATCGATCGACATTTGCTCATTGCGGGCGATGTAATCTAAATGCCCAACCATGGCCTCTAGAGGAATCCGCCGGTAGTCAAATTTTTGGCAGCGAGAAATAATGGTGGGCAGCACCCGCTGGGGATCGGTAGTGGCCAGGATAAACACCACGCGGTTAGGCGGTTCTTCCAGGGTTTTGAGCAGGGAATTAAATGCCGCCAGACTGAGCATGTGGCACTCATCGATCGTGTAAACTTTGTACCGGCACTGCACAGGCGCATATTGGGCACGTTCGATCAGCTCCCGAATATTGTCTACGCCGGTATTGCTGGCGGCATCAATTTCAATGACATC
>JAAFHZ010000099.1 GCA_013297675.1 Synechococcales cyanobacterium bin59.metabat.ball.084
GGGGCTACATGTCTTTGGCGGTGGCTACTAAATATAGCGATCGAATTAAGGCAGCGATCGATATTGTCGGCATCTCCAATTTTGTCAGCTTCTTAGAGCGCACCGAAGGCTACCGGCGAGATTTGCGTCGAGTGGAATATGGCGATGAGCGAGAGCCAAAGATGCGGGAGTTTTTACAAAAAATTTCGCCCACTACTAATGCGGCCAAAATCAAGGTGCCGCTATTTGTGATTCATGGCCAAAATGATCCGCGTGTACCTCTGAATGAAGCGCAGCAAATAGTTCGATCGGTTCGCCAAAATGGCCTGCCAGTCTGGTATCTGATGGCCAAAGACGAAGGCCATGGTTTTAGCAAGAAGCGCAATGTAGACTATCAGTTTTATGCAACTGTTTTATTCGTTCAAGAATTTTTACTCAAATAGAAAGCCAAATACTTGCCCCAAGATGTCTAAGCCAGCAATCAAGCTCTGCAAATCTCGATTTAGATTTTTGGTATAGCTGTTTACAAGGATTTTTGAGATTAGTTCAGTAAAATCATGCCTGGATTAACTCTCAAAACAAAAATACACGTTAGGTGTGAGGACAATGCAGCATATGCTGAAATTTAAGGCTGGAATGTTTTCTTGGTCTATTTTAACCATCTCCGTCTTTTGCGCTGCTACCCCGGCTTTTGCTCAGTCTCAAGCCCCTGCTCAAGATGCAGTTGTGCAAAATGCCGCACCTGTAGCCCCAGTTAAAGCTGCTGAGGCTACAGGTAACGAATCTCAAGCCTCGAAAGCAGGCTCTTTAGAGTTATCTGATATTAATGTGCAATTTCTCAAGTCTTTCAACGATCGTCATAAGTGTGGTATCGCCAACATCGATGCTGCTATCTCTCGCGCCGACTTTGCTAATAACATTGTGGTTTGTTTGACATCCACCGAAGTCAAGTTGGCTCAAGATCCTAACGCCATCCCCGTCAGCGAACTGGCTAAGCTCAGAGATGTGGTCGATCAGTTCTCTAACGAAGTTAGCTACTTGGGCAATCGCTTAGAAACTGTCGAAAAGAAATTGGCCTCAGTCCAAAAAAGCACTTTTTCTACCACAACTAAGTTGGCTGGTGAAGTGATCGTAGCACTTACCGGTGTCAGTGGCCAAACGGGTACTCCTGCTGCCGATACTAATGCTGGAAGCGTAGTGTTTGGCAACCGGGTACGATTGAACTTTGATACATCTTTTACGGGCAAAGATCGTTTACGCACCCGATTAGAATCCAGAAATAATATTCAGCTAGATGGTGGCACTAATACTACTGCTCCTAGCACAGTTGCGACTGTTAATGGTGTTGCAACTGTTATTCCTGGTGCTACTACCAATAGCCTCAATGGTGGTACTGGCACCAACACTACTCGTTTGGGCTTCGATGGTGATGGGGGCAATTCTACTAATTTGTCTTTGCTACAATACTCCTTGCCTATTTCTGACCAGTCTAAAATACTCATCACAACAGTAGGTAACGAGTTTAATGATGACTTTTACACCTTTAACCCACAGTTTACCAGTGCTGGCAATGGTGCTTTAACCCGCTTTGGCCGTTTCAATCCTGTATATCGTCAGAGCGGAAATGGTGCTGCCCTCAATGCTGATCTGCGTTTTAGTCCACAGCTCAGTGCTTCTCTGGGATACGCTATTCCCAGCGGTGCAAACAATCCAGGCGTTGGTGCTAATGGTGTATTTGGTTCTGGTGCTGCTGGGCTAGTACAGTTGCGCTATCAGCCATCTCAAGACTTAGATCTAGGTCTCATATATGCCCGTTCTTACCACCCTACTGGTGGTGGTGTGACCGGTGCTACTGGCAGTATTTTTGCGAACAACCCTTTCAGCGTTCCTACCGTAGCTAATCACTACAGCTTTTTAGCTAGCTCCAAGCTGTCTCCTAATTTCACTTTATCTGGTTGGGTGGGCTTAACCAATGCATCTGCTGAAACTGGTGGCAATGTTACTGGTAATGCTGATATCTTTAATGCTGCCATTACCGCAGCCATTTCTGATGTTGGTGCCAAAGGCAATACCTTGGGCTTTATTGTGGGCATACCTCCTAGGGTCAGCAGCATTTCTTCCTCTGTTGCCACTACTCGTAACCGCTTTAACCCCGATACAGCATTGCACCTAGAAGCCTTATATAAAATTAGAGTTAGTGACAATTTAGAGATCACTCCTGGTGTGTTGTTCATTACCAGTCCAGAGAGTCAGCCTGTTGCACCTACCAATAGAGGTGGGGAGTTTGTGGGTACAGTTCGTTCTACCTTCAGATTCTAAATCGTTTCATCGGATTGAACCTGCAAGCAAATATTTTTCTGGCCCTCATGATTTGATGAGGGTTTTTTATTCTAGTGCAATTCCAGAAAAATCCATAGCTCTAGGTGGTTTCACGGAATTATGATGAATTTTGGTATTCAAATTAACCAAAGCCTAACCTAATCATTACTTTTTCTTCACAATTAGTCTCTAAGCTGAGAAGCGATGTTCCCGAGTTTGTAGGTGCTTATGTTACAAGTATTAGATCGTCCCAGCTCTAACGTAATGCCACGCGCGACTACTTCTTTAGAAGAGATATACAGACAGAAGACTGTGCTGATTTATCACAAAGGTAAAAGCATTCCCATGCTCGATCGAGATATTTTCTTTGTACAGCAAGGCATTGTGCAGTTGTCTAGCTTCGATTCCGAGGGGAATGATATCTTGCTAGGTATTATTTCTCCTTTCATGCCCTTTGGTTTGCCACTTACTTCGGTGGAGCCATACCATGGAGTTGCTCTATCTAATGTCAGCTTAATTCGATTTACCCTTGCTGAAGTAGAGCAGTATTTTGACCTGAGCCGTTTAGTAATGCGTGGTTTAGATATGCGTCTTCAGCAATCTGAGGCAATTCACTCTATATTGTGCAGTCGGCATATTAGCGAGAAATTATACCGGTTTTTAGAACTACTATGTAGAGAGATTGGTGAACCAGTTAATAATGGAATCAGGCTGAAAGTCCGGTTCACTCATCAGCATCTGGCTAGTACTATTGGAACTACCAGAGTTACAATAACTCGCATGTTACAAAGGTTCCAGCAAAATGGCACGATTATGCTTGATGAAAAGCGCCATATTATACTGAATCCATCAAAAAAATTTAATCTTAATAATCAACTAACTCAAGCTTAATAGTTGCTTTACCATAACTTAATCTTGATGGATGAAAATCAGGCGTGAGCATGAATTCACACTAAGATTAACAACTACTAAAGCAATGTTCTCAGTCAAAACAAAATTTCGTATCATCTCCACATTGTTGACCGGCAGTGCCATCATTGCTTCTGGAGTATTGATGTCTCCTATAGCCACAAACTCACAGAGTGCTACAACCATTAAAATTGATGGCTCTAGCACGGTATTTCCTATTTCAGAAGTTGCTGCGGAAGAATTCCAAAAAAGCAAATCAGGAGCTATCAAAGTAACTGTGGGTGTTTCGGGAACCGGTGGCGGATTCAAAAAATTCTGTAGTGGCCAGACTGACATATCTAATGCTTCTCGCCCAATCTTTGCCAAAGAGATTGAAGCTTGTCGGGCTAAGGGTATTAGATACATTGAGATGCCAATTGCCTATGATGCAATTACCGTGGCCGTAAATAGTGAAAACACTTGGGCTAACAGTTTATCTGTTGAGCAATTGAAAAAAATCTGGGAGCCTGCTGCCCAGGGTAAGATCACCAACTGGAATCAAATCAACTCCCGTTTTCCTAACCAGCCTTTAAAACTATATGGCCCCGGACGCTCTTCTGGTACTTTTGATTACTTTACAGAAGCAGTAAACGGCAAGTCGAAAGAAAGTCGTACTGATTTCACTGCTAGTGAAGATGACAATGTGTTGGTCAATGGCATTAGTAAAGATAAAGGCGGCTTAGGTTATTTTGGTCTTGCTTACTATGAAGCCAACAAAAACAAGCTGAAGGCCATCAAGGTTGCTGGCGTAGAGCCTTCTGCATCAACGGTTAAAAGTGGTAAGTACACACCTTTATCTCGTCCGCTGTTTATTTATGTCAATGCTACAGTTGCTAGTAAACCCGAAGTTAAAGAATTTGTGAGTTTCTATTTAAAGAATGCAGCTCAGTTTGCAACTCAAACTAGATATGTATCTTTGCCTGACGCAGCTTATAGCAGTGCTATCAAGCATTTTGATAATAAGCGTACTGGCTCTGTCTTTGGTGGAAAAGAAGCAATTGGCCTCACGATCGAAGAACTAATTACACGAGATGCTCAAGATTAATCGAGGGCAGTGTTAATAATTGTTCGCCCGAGATTAACTCGGGCGATTTCTGCGGTTACAAAATCTTATCTAAATAAATATTCTGTGAGGACTATATCTAATGAATCGTCAAAAAAATGTGATTTGGGCAAATCTTTTACTAATGGGGTTATTACTTACAGCGATCAGTGCTTGTAATAGCGATGAGCCAGCAGCGAGTAGTGCTCCGACAATTAGTAGCGCCACTGTTCCAGATGCTGCACCGATCATTGGGGCAACACCAGATGCTAGCCCTAGCCCTAGTGCTTCTTCGCTAGCAAAAGAAAAAGATAAGGAAAAAGAGACACCGAAGGAAAAGGAAAAAGATAAGGGAAAAGACAAATCGAATGCTCCGACAGTAGCCACCGCCCCACAACCTTTGGCTGCTAGCAAACCGCTAGTTGCGGGAGAAGTCAAACCAGACAAACCTTTACCACCCAAAGATATAGAGGCTAAGCCCATACCCGAAACCCCCAAGCCAGCATTAGTGCAAGGTGGTCTATCAGAAAGTCAAATGAAAACTATGAAGACTATGCTCGATGATGCCAGAAAAGCTGCTGATACTGGAAGTGTTGACGATGCGGTTATCAAGTTCAATGAGTTTTTTGGTCCATGGGATGAAGCAGCTAAAGAACTAAAAACTAAAGCTGCCGATAAACACGGTGCGATCGAAGCAGCAATTAAGGTAGCGGATGAGGCCAGTAAAGCTAAAGACAAAGCAAAGTTATCTAAAGCGATAACAGATTTACTAGCAGCAGTTGAGAAAGCTAAAAAATAGTGAATTACAAAAAGAGAGGGATTTACCCTCTCTTTTTTTTGCTATGTAAAATTACAGGTAGTTGTTGCTACGTAATAAGAATATTTCGCTTTGATTCTTTTTGGTCTTGGTGAGGAGAATTTTGTTCAATGTAGTCTCCAGTAGCCGGGTCTAGCCTTAAAAAAGAAGTTTGTTCACTATAGTCACTATCCCGATTGAAGAATTCGATTTCTTCCTCTGCCTCTTCTTCTACCTCTTGTATTTCTTCTGGTTTCAGCAGTTCTTGCACTACTATCTTAGGTGCAGTTCCTTCTAGCTTATACCAGCCATACCAATTCATTACTACTAGCCACATAACCGATAATAGTGCAGCCAAACTTAAAATAGATTCTTGATAAGTGGTGAGCATGGCTAAAACCGGTAAAATCATGCCTGAGATTGTACAAGTTATTGCGGCTAAGGAAGTGCGAAAATTTTTGCCCAGACCCCAAGCACTAGCTAGTAGTAAAATAGCAATTACTGGCCAGACTATTTCTGGAGTGGCATGGACTGCGGTAATTTCAGTTTTAAATAACCGCATTACATAGGCCAGAGTCAAAATGCTAGTAACTGCAACTCCGGCACTAATTAAAATATCTTTGATGCGCATGGGCACCGAAAGATATAACATGATCAACCACCATAACCAAATAGCCGGGGCAAACAAAATAACTTTGGGAATGACTCCCACTTGCGCCGGTAAAGAATTAGGTGCAGAAGCACCGATCGGGTAAGGAATCGCGGCATTATCTGGCAAAACCCAAGTAAAAGTTTTACCTGGATTGCGTTTTTCAATGCTGCTGGGGATCAAACCATTGGCAGAGTTGATGTTATTGAAGTTAGTCTCGATCGCCAACTGAAACTTAGAGAGCAACTCACCTTTAGTGGCATACAACCAACGCGGCGCACCTTGAGCCTGGTAAGAGGTCTTAAGCTGGGTTGTACTATTCGGAGCAATTTGAATTCTATAATCGTATTCTCCAGCGCTGTTTGCCGAAATTCTGCGACCATCTTGCTCTACAGAATAGCCCTGCACGATGTAAGCACCTTTAGGTGGTGCCATCGTCAGCAAAAATTCTACGGAGCCAGGGGTAATGTTACGGACTTCGTACTCACCGAGGAAATTTGTGGTGTAGATCCATCGCTCAGCACTACGTACTTTGCTCTTATTGATGTTTACCTTAATATTTGAGCTATTTACCGGCAATAATCGAGTTAAATCTTTTTCGTCTCGAACTTTGATAACTTTACCATTGACATTTTCGCTGTAATTGTAGGGTTCTTTGACGGTATAACGAATTTGAGGAGAAATTTGCTCAATTTGCTTTGCCGTAGCTGCGGCACGGGGGAAGGCGCTTTGTTCCCAGATGTGATAGCGATTGGCCACTGTTGAACAAACTAATGCGCTAATTACCAAAATGGCGAATACAACCGCCACGTGCCGCAGAGATCGAATTAAGTCACTGTAGCGAACAATCCAATCACCCATCGCCACCATGGAAGATTCTTGCTGGGGCTTAATCGAAAAGTTAATGAGCGCCAGTGCAACACCTAGACCAATTAGGATCGCGCAAAATACTAGTATCCCTAAAGGTGCTCCGTTGATAATCAGGCTCAATCGATCGGGCTGAGTAACATCGGGAATTTCTGGGATGCCGTTAACAGCGTTTACAGCTAAAAGGGGAGAGGGCATAAATCCACTCAAACGATCTAAAATTGACATGGACTATATAATCGATCTGTCACGAAAGCTAACCTGATAATGATCCCACCATTAAGTTAAGAAAAGATAAAAATTTGGTTAATTCTTCCTCAGATCCTGCATACGGATATCAATACTAATTTGACTACAGTTTTTTTCTTGATGTAATTACCTAAATGAAATACGATCAATTTAATTTGAGATATAGTTTCTATCTGGATGAGAATATGACTGTGCGAATAGGCATTAATGTTGTGGGAGGAGCGACCCGTTTACTGGGAATGCCTTGTTCGTAGTATAGATACTGATTGCCCAAAACCGTGACCTGCTGACCGCGCAAATACAGGCGCAGCACTTCGATCGTCATCAAAATAGTGTACAGATGGGCAAAGGTTTCAGCCACGGGCTGTCCGTCTCCGGTAGGGTAATAAATAGCGTTAGCAGCAACCGTCATAGGCCACCTCTGACTGGACAAGATTTGATGATTTATTTTAACTTATGGTATTTCAGATTTTTCGATCGCCTTCACCACCAGCCCACTGAAACTCAATAAATGATAGGATCTGGTCTGAAATCGTCAAAAACCTTCTCTGGAATCTTCCTTATGCGCGAAATTCTTATTTGTCTGGGTGTGACGATGGCCTGCACAGTGCTTGTACTGTTTGCTCAATTCACCAGCGCCCCAGAGGCTCTAGCAGACCAATCATCAACCGAGCAATCGACTCAGATGATTGCCATGAACACTAGTAAGCCCGAAAAAGCACCTGCTGCTACACCCTCGACCACTTCAACCAGCAAAACTATGTCTGAAATTACTACTCCTTCTGGACTCAAATACGTAGATGTCAAAGTCGGCGAAGGAGCAACTCCTGTCGCTGGGCAAGAAATTAAAGTTAAGTATCTTGGTACCTTAGAAAATGGCCAAAAATTTGACAGCGGCACGATCGACTTTAATGTTGGCCAAGGTCAAGTAATCAAAGGCTGGGATGAAGGATTACTCACCATGAAAGTTGGCGGTAGCCGCAAACTGATTATTCCTCCAGACTTAGCTTACGGATCTCGTAGCCCCGGCGCGGGTATTCCTCCCAACGCTACCTTGTTATTTGATGTAGAGCTGTTAGCCGTTAAGTAATTTATTTCTGAATAAGTCTACCGTCCCCAAATCTATACAATAGGCTTGGGGATTATTTTTGTAGGTAAAGTTATGACCGATCGCACTGCTGGCAATTTTGATAGAAATGTTGATAGACAAGTACTCAGAATATTAGATGCCAACCTCGATCGAGCCAGAGAAGGCTTACGGATCGTAGAAGAATGGTGTCGATTTGGCCTAGATAACATTGTCTTGGCGCGAGAATGCAAAGATTTACGCCAACAATTAGCTGCTTTGCACACCCCAGATCTACGCGCCGCCCGCAATACGGTAGGTGATGTGGGTACTCAACTTACTCATATTCAAGAAGAACAGCGGGAAAATATCGATCGATTGTTAATTGCCAACCTCTGTCGCATTCAAGAAGCTCTTAGAGTGCTAGAAGAATATGCCAAGCTATACAATCCAGAAATGAGCATGAGTTGTAAACAGATGCGCTACCGGGTATATGGTCTGGAATCGGCGCTGGATGAAGCGACAACTCCAATTAAGATGACAGATTTAACTAAGGCCAAAATATACTTGGTGACTATGCCGGTAGCAGATTTGTTGGGGACTGTAGAGCAGGCTTTGCATGGTGGTTTGAAGCTAGTGCAGTATCGGAGCAAAGAGGCCGATGATGTCGATCGATTTCAAGAAGCCCAAGCTCTATGTGCACTGTGTCATCGTTATGGAGCCTTGTTTCTGGTCAACGATCGGGTGGATTTGGCCTTGGCGGTGGGTGCTGATGGAGTGCATTTGGGGCAAAATGATTTACCGATCGCGGTAGCCAGACAAATTTTGGGGCGAGATAAAATTGTGGGTCGATCGACTACTAATCCGGCAGAAATGGCTAAGGCTTTGGCGGAAGGTGCAGACTACATTGGGGTTGGCCCGGTACATGAAACTCCGACGAAGGCCGGGAAAACTGCTGCGGGTCTGGAATATGTGCGCTATGCGGCACAGCATTCTACAGTTCCTTGGTTCGCGATCGGCGGTATCGACCAGACTAATGTGGGCGAGGTGGTGGCAGCAGGTGCGCCCGGAGTGGCGGTGGTTCGATCGATTATGCAGGCCAGTGATCCGGGGGCAATAGTGCAAGAGCTGTTGGCAAAATTTCCCCAGTAGTCGCTAACTAAACATCCCGATCGGCTAATATCAACCACTTTTCAGTAGCTTCATTGATCGTTTCCATGAGCTTCTCCATTTCCCCAGTCAAACGAGTGAGATCCTTATAGCTAGCCGTAGCCAACTGATTAGTTAGCTTCACCTTGGTATCTTCCAGCACCGCAATCTTGGCCTCCATCGCAGCCATATTGCGCCGCTCCCAGTCTGAAAGTGGCTTCACTTTATTGGACTGAACAGCAGCCTTCGCTGCAACCTCTTTGACTACCTTTGCTACCACCGGTTCCGCAGTCTTAGACTGTTGATATTCTAAATACACCGAATAATTGCCGGGGTATTCTGTAATTATTCCAGCACCTTCCAAGGCTAAGATTTTTTCTACTGTGCGATCGAGGAAATAGCGATCATGAGAAACCACCAAAACACAGCCCGGAAACTCTAATAAATACTCTTCCAACACGCTCAGAGTCTGAATATCTAAATCATTAGTTGGTTCATCCAAAATTAGCAAATTCGGCGCTTCCAACAACACCCGCAGCAAATATAACCGGCGCTTTTCACCTCCAGATAAAGCACTCAGCGGCGAATATTGTTGATTAGGAGTAAACAAAAATCGTTCTAACATTTGGCCAGCAGTAATTTGGGTGCCATCACCAGTTTTCACATATTCACCCACCTCCTTGAGATAGTCGATCGCCCGCATATTTTGGTCAGCAGCAGCCAGCAGCTCCGTGGAATATTGGTCAAAGTAGCCAATGCATACCGTACTACCAATTTCTACCTCTCCAGCATCGGGAGCAGTGCGACCAGTAATAATATTCAGCAGCGTAGACTTACCGATTCCATTACCGCCCACAATTCCCACCCGATCGCCAGGGATAAACTCATAGGTAAAATCTGCCACGATCGATCGATCCCCATAGGACTTTTGGATATTGATCAGATCCACCACCTTTTTACCCAGCCGCCGACTGCTGGCCGACAGCTCTACTTTGCCCACCACTGCCACTTTTTCTCTGGCTTGGATATCTTCAATGCGGCCAATCCGGGCTTTCTGCTTAGTTTGCCGACCCTGGGGACCCCGGCTCAGCCACTCTAGCTCCCGACGTAAAATGCCCGACTGCTTTTGTTGGGTACTGGCCGCCGAAGCTTCCATTTCAGCTTTTCTGGCCAGATAGTAGCTGTAGTTGCCGTTATAGGTATATAGCTCCGCCCGATCGATCTCAATAATTCTTTCGGTCACTCGATCTAAAAAATATCGATCGTGAGTAATCAGCAACACAGCGCCGCGATAGCGTTGCAGATAGCTTTGCAGCCATTCCACCGACAGAGCATCTAGGTGGTTAGTAGGCTCATCCATCAGCAGTGCATCGGGTTCAGCAACCAGGGCTGCTGCTAAAGCCACTCTTTTTCGATATCCTCCAGACAGCTCACCCATTTTGGTATGAAAGTTAGTGATCCCAAGCTGGGTCAAAATAATTTTGGCCCGAGCTTCCAGATCCCAGGCACCAGCATGATCCATTTGTTGGGTGAGGCTGGTTAGCTTTCTGAGCAAGGCGGCATCAGTAGGGTTATGAGCTAAATCATCTGAGACTTCTTCGTAATCTTTTACCAACTGGGCCGCCGAGCCGCTGTCAGCAAAAACTTGTTCCAGCAAAGTTTTTTCTTCATCGACGATCGGCTGTTGGGGCAAATAAATAATCCGGGCACTGGAGTCAGTTTGGATGTTGCCACCATCGATCGGCTCTTTACCAGCAATGGCTTTGAGGAGCGTAGACTTACCCGAGCCATTTAGCCCGATCAAGCCCACTTTTTCGCCAGACTCTAAGCTGAAACTCGCATCTTTGAGAATTTCTTTAACGCCAAAGTCTTTTTTAACTGATTGCAGAGTAAAAATAGTCATAGTGATGGAGAGGAGTGATGAAGGTCTGGATTGTCTGGATCTAAATAGTTTGGACTAAATAGTCTGGATCTAGATAGTCTAAATTGCAGGGCGATCTAGAAGACCTACCAAAGCATAGATTGAATACACCAACTTGATGCACGTCAAAAGCCATTATAATAATGCCTGAGCTACTACGAGTCTATGCAACCCATTGCCATTGATACTATCCTGCAACAGCGCTATCGAATTTTAAAGTCGATCGGCGAGGGCGCTTTTGGGCGTACTTACTTGGCTAGTGACCAAAGTAGATTTGGTGAACAGTGTGCTGTCAAAGAACTCTGCATGTCTACTGGCTCTCGATCGAGGTTAAGCAAAGCTCGCGAGTTTTTTCAGCAAGAGGCCGCCTTGCTCTACCAGTTACAGCATCCCCAAATTCCGCGCTTTTGGGCAACTTTTGAAGAGCGCGATCGAATGTTTTTGGTGCAAGATTTTGTCCCAGGTCGTACCTATGAGCAGTTGCTAAGCGATCGAGCAAATCATGGTCAAACTTTTACCGAGGCAGAAGTTTGGCGTTTTTTGCTGCAAGTATTACCAGTTTTGGGCTACATTCACAGCCAAGGAGTGGTACACCAAGACATTGCTCCCGATAATATCATTTTACGAGAGAATGATTTTTTGCCGGTTTTAATTGATTTTGGAGTGGTTAAACAGTTGGCAAACCGCTTGCAAGGTGAACAAAATTCGGCCAGCATTGTCAACGTCGGCAAACCGGGCTACGCCCCAGTAGAGCAATTAGGCAGCGGATACGCTTACCCCAACAGTGACTTATACGCTTTGGCGGTAACGGCAGTAGTTTTATTGACTGGTCGCCCAGCAGTAGATTTGTTTGAAGGCGACAAGATCAATTGGTCTTGGCGGAATTGGATACCCATTAGTGATGGCTTGGCCAATGTATTGGGAAAAATGCTTAGCTATCAGCCGTTAGACCGATATCAATCGGCGGTGGAAGTGTTTCAGGCATTACAGTCTATTAGTATTCCTACCGATCGCCCCGATCAGTTTAAGCCCATTACGATTTCTAAAATACACGGTACTCCGGCAGCCACCAGCTTGTATGATGCCGAAGCCCGTACTCCTACCACGATCGATCGCGTTTACACCGCCTTGACCAAATTCGATGTAAAGTCCACTTGGGAAAAGCCGCAGGTAGTGATTCCGCTCTTTTTGGGGGTGGCCACTCTGTCATTTGCTACTAGCGTGGTTTTGAGCAGTACTTTTGGTAGGCCGATAGAAACACCAGTTGCTGAAGCTCCTGCCTCACAGCAGCCTTTGGTCAGTCCACGCAATCGGGACAATACCAATAAATCGATCGATCTAGTTGCTGGTCAAACAGTAATTCAAAAAGGTCGAGTTAGCACCGAGCAAGAAGTTACTTACGATTTTTATGGCACCCAAGGACAAGAACTCACTCTATCGCTCGATAACCGGGATCTGCTTTTGACAGTCTTAAACTCTGCTGGTTTACCAGTAGATGCTGATGCAATTCGGACTCCAAGCTGGCGAGGAAAAATATTGACGACCGGTAAGCATTCGGTAATCATTAAACCCTCACCGATTGCCAAGGGTGAAGTTTTTGCTTATCGGATGAGTGGTTCTTTGGCTCTCAGCGCTCCGCCCACCACGCTTCCGCCCGCTGTTGATAACAATCGTGCGATTACCCCCGTACCCAATAACCCAATCAATGATATCCCCAATATCGTTCCATCCGGTGCAATTCCCCGACCTGTACCAATTATCATTCCGAGTAGTCAGCCTCGCACCTTAAATCAGGATATTCAGCCACCACCAATTGAAAAACCGCCAATTGAAAAACCAGTTGAATCTCCTAGTCCAAAAACTGAACCTAGCCCTGTGGAAACTTCACCTGCCCCTTAATGCCATCTTTACTTATTACTAGCACCGATACAGAAGTAGGCAAGACTTTTACGACTTGCGCTCTCGCCGCCTATTACCAAACTTATTTCCCCCACAAAAAGCTGGGGATCATGAAACTAATTCAATGTGGCAGTGGAGATAGAGAACTCTATGCCAATTTGTTTGAGTTGGATCAATCTCCTAATGAGCTGAACCCGCTGTATTTTGAGGCTCCATTGGCTCCACCTTTGGCCGCAGCAAAAGAGGGTAAGTTGATCGACTTAGCTACCGCTTGGCAAAGCCTCCAAAACTTACAGCAGCGCTGTGATTTGGTGTTAATCGAAGGCTTAGGTGGTCTGGGTTCTCCGGTGACAGCAGAGTTAACTCTGGCTGACATTGCCCACGAGTGGCGATTACCAATTCTGCTGGTGGTACCAGTAAAGCTGGGATCGATCGGGCAAGCGGTGGCAAATGTGGCTTTAGCGGCGCATACTGGCGTGGAGTTACGCGGGGTCGTGCTCAACTGTGCTCAGTCGGTAACAGATCAAGATATTGCTGATTTTGCGCCAGCCGATTTGATTGTAGGTCTGACTCGCAAGCCCGTTCTCGGATACTTGCCTCATTTAACAGCGGCGCATTCGATCGAAAACTTTGCTAAAGCGGCGGCACAGTTAGAGTGGGAGGTGATGCTGTGATTACTGGCACTACTAAAATTCTCGGAGTAATGGGATATCCGATCGAGCATTCCATGTCTCCGGTGATGCACAATGCTGCCCTGCGTCAGTTACAGGCAGATTATGTCTATGTTCCTTTGGCCGTGCCACCTGCTGATTTGGCCGGGGTATTAACAAGTTTTAGGGCGATCGATTGTCGGGGGTTCAATGTCACGATTCCTCACAAGCAAACAGTAATGGCTCATTTATCGGAGATTTCGGAGGTAGCCAGATCGATCGGGGCAGTGAATACGGTGTGGCTCACAGAGCAGGGATGGGCAGGGACAAATACAGATATTGTGGGCTGGCTGTCTCCGTTACGCTCTTTGCCCCGCCCCCAGACAGTGGTTATTTTAGGTGGCGGTGGAGCAGCACGGGCGGTGATTGCGGGCTGTGTGCAGTTGGGCTGTCAGGAGATTTGGGTAGTTGGTAGAGATTTGACTAAGTTGGCCGCTTTGCAGACAAGCTGGCCTCAGATCAAGTTACAGGATTGGTCGCAGCTAGATTATTTACTTTCGGTAGCCGATATGGTGGTGAACTGCACGCCGATCGGGATGTTTCCTCAGATAGAGGATAGCCCTTTGTCGGTGCAGCAAATTGAGCTGCTGCGGGTGGGGGCAATTGTTTATGACTTGATTTATACTCCACGTCCTACTAAGTTGCTGCAGATGGCCGAGGCTGGTGGTTGTCAGTCGATCGATGGAGTAGATATGTTGGTAGGTCAGGGGGCAGCGGCGTTGGAGTTATGGTTAGGACAGCCGGTGCCAATTGAGTTAATGCGGGCATCTTTGCTGGAGGTTTTAGAAAAAAAAGATCGATCGGGATAAAAAATGTTGTCAAAGCGCAAAACCTTTGCTATGATGGCAAAGCTGCCGAAATAAATTTTCGTATTGCCGAGATAGCTCAGTTGGTAGAGCAGAGGACTGAAAATCCTCGTGTCACGAGTTCAAGTCTCGTTCTTGGCATCATTCAAAACCCCGCCCTGTGTGGGGTTTTCGTGTTTCTATCCACAATTACAGCTCTGCCCAGTTGGGGGAAGGGCTAATTTTATTCGTACCTATTCATCCCTATTCCGGTCAAACATTGGGGGAAATGGGCTAGACTATAAATCGAATGAATTAAGTACAATAGTTCTCATGGTCAAGGTCGCGGCTGGTGTCCCCCAGATTAAGAATTCTCACGGTAGTTTGTCGATAGTATTTACCCCCAAAG
The DNA here is from genome assembly GCA_013297675.1 of Synechococcales cyanobacterium bin59.metabat.ball.084. Taxonomy (GTDB): domain Bacteria; phylum Cyanobacteriota; class Cyanobacteriia; order Cyanobacteriales; family Chamaesiphonaceae; genus JAAFHZ01. Next base: position 14,789 of record JAAFHZ010000099.1, read on the forward strand.
GTCACAAGCGCAAATATTTATCGATGTCTCTACCGGACTCCGAACGGAACCGCCAGTATACGGATATGGTTTGCCAAATTATCTATAACGATATTCTGGCTGGTCACTTCGATCCAACTTTGGCCAAATACAAGAGACATACCAACAGTAAAACCCAAGAACTAGAATCTAAAGTGGGGTTAAGTCTGCGAAAACTTTGGGACAGGTACACAGACTATAAGCGCCCCCAACTTTCCCAAACCACTATTGCGGTGGACTTCGATCGAGTATCCCAATTCATAGACAAGTTCCCCACTAAATCGTTTGATGATGCCGTTTTGATAAGAGACTGGCTTCTGGGCAATACCACCCCAGACCAGGCCAAACGAGTACTGAAGCAGTTAGCGACCTTTGGATCATGGGCTGTTCGATCGAAGCTGGCAGAGTCTAACCCATTCACGGGGATGGCCGCTGATATAGCCACTGGTAAGGGCGATGATGATGCAGACATAGACCCATTTTCGCCAGAGGAAAGGGATCGTTTGATCGCCTATTTCTATGAACAGAAAAGCCACTATGCGCCGTTGATAGAATTCTTATTCCGTACTGGATGCAGACCCTCAGAGGCGATCGCTTTGGAGTATGGCCATATTGCTAAAGATTGCCGATCGATAACCTTCCAACAAGCCATCACCATAAGCGAGAATGGGCTGAAGCTAAAGCCAGGACTTAAGACCCAAAAGAAACGGGTGTTTCCATGTGGCGATGGTATGAAGAGTTTTCTGGCATCGATCGGTTGTGGTGATGGTAGTCGATTGGGACTCATCTTCACATCACCCCAAGGCAAATTTGTCGATATTCAGAATCTCTCAGCACGAGAATTCAAACCAGCTCTAAAGGCTCTAGGCATTAAAGAAAAGAACATATACCAGACTAGGCATAGTTACATCACATTTTGCATTGATGCTGGGATGGATGCCAAGGACGTGGCTAAGTTGGTTGGAAATAGTCCTGAGATTATTTACAAACGATACGCCGGTGCAAAAAGAAATTTGATAGCACCAGACTTCTAATTTTTTTTTCTTCTAATACTTGGGTTAAAAACCTTTTTTATCCAAGTATTAGAACAGGTATCTTGCGGGGCAGATAAACACATCAAAATCGGAAGCTCTGGCGGCTGGTATGGGATCTGGTAGGGCAGTGTTTTACTGGGCTGTTTGTCTGTATTAGCAATACCAATTGCATATATCAGATATGTAGGTATAGCGTGTGGATATCCTACAAAAAAAACTGATTATTTATGATTAATCTACTTTTTGACACTACAGAACGCAGTGCTGCTGAGACGATCGGTATCTTACCAGAGACGCTTAGAAAAAAAAGATTAGCCGGGAAAATACCAGCTCATTGTTATATTAAACATGGCTACAAGTGCATCAGGTATTGTTTGCCACTTTTACAGGATTGGCAGCTAGCCCCCGATGACCTAGAGGCACAAGCGAGGGCGATCGCTCTACTGGAGTCACAGCGTCCGAGCAATCAGCCAATAAAACGGGGGAGAAAATCCGCTGCTGCCTAGTCATAAAAAATCGCCCTCACCAGGACGGCGATCACTAATAAAACGAACTTCAAGTCTATGTCACATATTTACAACCCGCTTAATTCAGCAGTTCTACCCGCTCGATCGCCACCCTAAGCCAAAACCCACCAGTGACTAATGCTGGTGGGTTTTGGCGGCTATTTCCGTGGGGGCAGGTTATACTTTTGGCGCTGATCTGCCACAAGTATCACCTGCCCCCCTTAAACACATCAATCCCAGGGAGGGATCTACTATGGCTTACGACTACCGGGACAAAATAGAATTTTTGACAGCATCGACCGAGCATAAGGGGTATTTTGACTGTCCGAGCTGCGGTAAACATAAACTCGGTATTGATGAAGATG